>CAZVBK010000079.1:0-1619 GCA_964625485.1 uncultured Candidatus Saccharibacteria bacterium | reverse complement strand
AGATACCAAGCAGGGCCAAGTGGTAAATGAAGCGGGAGAAGTCATTGGGACGCACGAAGGCGTGATTTTTCACACTCTAGGTGAGCGACATGGTTTTACTATTACTAAGAAAAGCCCGAATGATGGGCCGTATTATGTCGTGGGTAAAGATATGGCGAAGAATACCCTTATCGTTTCTCAAAACAAGCAGACTGCCATTAAGCCAGAGAATATAAATATTAATTTAGAAAAAACAAATTGGATAAATAAAATCCCAGATAAAAACATGAAGTACACAGCACAGATACGTTATCATGGAGAATTTTTATCTTGTAAGGTCTCTATCCCTGAGAAAGGTAAAGCAGTAGTAACTTTCTCTAAACCTATTCTGGTAGCAAGCGGGCAGTCTATAGTTCTATATGATAAAGACGTTTGCCTGGGTGGGGGAGTTGTACTATAATTCACTTATGATGTCTCAATTTTTTATGCAAAATAGTGAAATTATTTTGAAGCTTGTTGTAGCGGTTGTGCTTGGTATGCTTATTGGAGCCGAGAGAGTATTGTTCCATAAAGAGGCTGGTATGAAGACTCATGCCTTGGTCTCTCTAGGTGCGGCAGTGTTTGTGGTGGTCTCTGAGATGATTTCAGCCAAGTATGCGAATATCGCCTTGATAGACCCTACACGTATTGCATCGCAGATAGTTGTCGGGATTGGATTCTTGGGTGCAGGAGCAATAATTTTCCAGGAAAATAAATTAATAGGTCTTACGACCGCCGGTGGACTCTGGGTTACTGCAGGCATAGGTATGGCTTCGGGTTTTGGATTCTATGATTTAGCCATGATTGCCACAGCCTTGGTTTTGTTTATTTTGGTTGTAGTTTATATATTTGAAAAACCGATTCGTAAAATTTCAGACGACATAGACCCACAGAAAGCTTAATGATAATAAAATGCAATCACAAGAAGTCCGATCCCGATTTTTAAAGTTTTTCGAAGCTCGAGGGCATAAAATAATTCCTTCGGCTTCTTTGGTGCCTGCGAATGACCCTTCGGTGTTGTTTAACACCGCCGGTATGCAACCTTTGGTGCCCTATTTGTTAGGGCAGGTGCATCCTATGGGCAATAGAATTGTAGATATTCAGAAGTGTGTGCGTACTGGAGACCTTGATGACATAGGCGACAACAGACACTTTTCTTTCTTTGAAATGATGGGCAACTGGTCTTTGGGGGATTACTTTAAAGATGAAGCAATAAAATGGAGTTATGAATTTCTAACGAGCAAAGATGAGGGGCTGGGGCTTGATCCTAAGAGGTTGTATTTTACTATTTTTGAAGGTGATGAAAATGCTCCTTACGATGAAGAGTCAAAGAAAATATGGATGAGCCTTGGAATACCTGAAAACAGGATATATGCTCTTCCTGCCGAAGACAACTGGTGGAGCCCTGGAGATAACGGCCCTTGTGGGCCCTGCAGTGAGATGTTCTATGATATGACAGGCGATGTCGGGGATTTGTCTCACGAAGAATTTCTGAAAGCAGTGAAAGATGAGAGGGTGATAGAGATATGGAATGATGTTTTCATGGAGTATGAGAAAAAGGATGCAAAGGTTGTAGGTAAATTGAAACAGAAAAATGTCGA
>CAZVBK010000078.1:0-1631 GCA_964625485.1 uncultured Candidatus Saccharibacteria bacterium | reverse complement strand
ATTTGCTCCAAAAACTTTTGGTAATAGGTTCCAACATAGTCAACTAGGCACCGCTAGAAATTATGATACTTACTAATAAACCTTTAGATTTTAGTCCACGATTTGAGGTTGTAGGGTGCTTTTGTGAGCACAAAGGGAAAGTTCTTTTTTTACAACGTCCTGCAGACAAACCTCAAGGAAATACATGGAACGTTCCTGCGGGAAAGATTGAAGAAAATGAATCCCCTGAGCAAGCTATTATCCGCGAAGTAAAAGAAGAGGCGGGCGTTTCTATTTCAGACAAGAAATTACAGAGAATTCGTGAGTATTGGATTAGATATAAAGAGTACGACTATATCTATTACACCTTTAGAGTTCTTGTCCATCCAGACGACTGTACCATTGATCCAAATGAGGCGCAGGACTATGGGTGGTATACTCCTGAGAAAGCACTGTTACTTAACCTTATCGAAGATGAAGACATTTGCATAAAAGATGCTTATGGAATGGCTACTTAGAAGAATTTGAATAAAAATCCTTTTTCCCGCGTACTTTGTTTTGTGCAGAGTTGTAAAAAACCATAAACCTGTCTTCATAGGTAAGGCCCTGAGCAATACTTCCAATTACAAATCCTTGCACTACATCGGAATGTAGCACCGCTTTTTCAGTGGTCTGTATAAAAACGTAAATCGCACCGAAGATGAGCCAGTGGTGAAAATGAAGAAAACTATTTCTGAGTCGAACTTTTACCTCGGGTGTAATATGAAAACGCCATACGGTACGACTGGGAATTTTCCGGTTGAGTGGCGATTTTGGATGGGAGGTGAGAGTAAAAAGAGAAAATCCTAAAACTCCGCCTATTGCTGTTTCTAACATAAGTATTACGAACTTATTACAATTATAAATTGTACGCGAAAAAAAACAGGTGTGTCAAGTGGGCATAAATGTACCAAAAGCCGCATAAGTGTGCTAAAATAGAGCCCATGGCTGGAGAGCTCGGCTGGTTCGTAGCACCGCATTCATAACGCGGCGGACGCGGGTTCGATCCCCGCTCCAGCTACTCGTCTTACGAGTTATCATATATATATCCTCAATGACTTCTACATCTCAATTTTCAAACAAAAATATAGCGATCCTTGGTTTTGGAGTAGAGGGACAATCAGCTGCGAATTTTCTTAATTCAGCTGGCGCAACGGGTACGATTTTTGATGCTAAAGGTAAAGAGAAATTCCAAAGTGAAATGTTGGCAACGCTTGAACAAAATGGCTGGACGTTTAAGAGCGGAGATTTTAAAGACCTAGAAACTTTTGATTTAGTAGTGAGATCACCCGGCATATCAATGCATCACCCAGAGCTTCTTAAAATTTCAAAAGATTCTATCACGTCAGTGACCAAAATCTTTTTTGACCACTGTCCGGCAAAGATCATCGGCGTGACTGGTACCAAAGGTAAAGGAACGACCTCCACACTTATCTACCAGATGGTGCAAGCAGCAGGGCGGGATGTCTATCTGGGTGGAAATATCGGAGTACCCCCCCTCTCATTTTTAGAAAAACTTACCCCAGATAGTATTGTGGTTCTAGAACTTTCTAGTTTCCAGCTGTCTGACCTCCACAAGAGTCCTCATATTGCGGTAATGCTCATGATTACTG
>CAZVBK010000077.1:0-1694 GCA_964625485.1 uncultured Candidatus Saccharibacteria bacterium | reverse complement strand
GCATCGTGCTCAGGATCTGTTATATCTCGAAGCTTTACTATGTATCCATTTTCTCCAGTTGGTTGAACCAACACAGAGCCAAGTTCTAATGTAGCCAAACTTTCTTCCAACTCCTGCTGATTTGGTCTCTCAGTTGTGTAGGCAACCTCTGATATTGCCCCACCCTTAAAATCAATACCCACTCTTATGCGGAATACAGCCAAAGAAAGAAGTGAAGCCACAACCAAAAAGATAGATACGAAAACGAATATTTTTTTGTGTTTTACTATAAACATATAATTATTTACTCAAACCACTAGAGAATAAAAATCTTGCGACCTTACCATTACCACCGAAGTTCACCACTCTTAGGAAGATACGGCTGACTGTGATTGCAGAAAATAGTGACACTAGTACTCCCATTCCGAGCGTTAGGGCAAAACCCTTGATGAGTGATGTTCCAAACCAGAACAATATAAGCGCAGTGATTAGGTTTGAAGTATTTGAATCACGAATCGCAAGCCATGCTCGAGAAAATCCAAAATGAATCGCGTCTGTAACTGTTCTACCCAAACGCATTTCTTCTTTGATTCTTTCAAATATCAAAACATTGGCGTCCACTGCTATACCCATAGCAATGATGAATCCAGCTATACCCGCAGCCGTCAGAGTAACTGGTATAAGCTTAAACAAAGCAAGCATTATGACCATAAAGACACAGAGAGAAATCGTAGCCACAAGTCCTGGCAATCGGTACCAAAGAATCAAAAATATCGCCACCAACAAGAACCCTATCACTGTGGCCTTCACCCCAGCATTAACAGCATTTTCTCCCAAAATAGCTCCAATGGTTTGTGTTGAATCTAAAGCTATAGGTACAGGCAGAGCGCCATAGTTTAATTCGCGGACAAGCTCTTTTGCCTCAGTGGGTGTAAAATTTCCAGAAATAAAGGCCTGGCCATTTGGAATCTCTTCTCTAACAACAGGGTTAGATCTCAAAGATCCATCCAAGTATATAGCTATAGTTTTATCTATATTGGCTTTTGTTATTTCAGCAAAAAGCTTCGTACCAGTCTCATCAAATTGTACACTAACCTGAGGTTCTCGGGTGTTTGGGTCGAACACGAGCGTTGCGCTCTTCAAATATCTACCAGTAAGTTCTGTGCTCTTGTATTGTTGGGCAGCTAAATCGATACTACTTAGATCGAGCTTGCCATCTTTACCTGGTTTTATCTTACCGATATCAATCGGCTCCCCTGCTGGTCTCTCTATTTTAAATTCAAGGAGTGGAGTCTGCCCTATCATCTTCTTTGCTTCTTCTACGTCAGTAATACCAGGTAAATCTACAATAATTTTATTCTCTCCACCGGAAATAAAGCTACTTCTCTGCACCTGCACTACAGGTTCAGAAACTCCGAACATGTTCACCCTTCTCTCTATGACATCGCGAAGAGCATCCATCGAATCCTCTACTTGAGATTCTGGTATTCCGGACACATCTGCCCTATAAATCAAATGGCTTCCCCCAGAAAGATCCAAACCGAGACGGAAAGGATATTTTTTAAAAAATGCACTTTCGTTTTCAAAATTCTTGTTTAATTTAGGCTCAGATTTATATACAAAAAGAGCTATGCCGAAAGCGAGTCCGAGAACGATTAATGCTAATACTACTTTTTTTAGGTTATTTTTCCACATAAATATGGGTGTATTCTATA
>CAZVBK010000076.1:0-1713 GCA_964625485.1 uncultured Candidatus Saccharibacteria bacterium | reverse complement strand
ACCAAGCTTTTTCTCCCGAGGTCCAAAGGGGCCTATTAGTCTCCGGCAAATTCACTGCTTCTGGCCTGAGCTTTTTCGCTCTACCAACTCAGTCCATTAAATACCAGTCCAGATTAGTCAGAGGTGATAGTAAAAAGACCATCTTAAATGATTTATACATCCCTTTCAAAGATCATCTGCTAAAAACGCCAGCCGGTTCAATTGTGAAAATTACCAAATAGGCTTATACTAAAATTAATTATTAAAATTTCTCTAAAATAACTATGCCAACTATCAATCTAGAAAAAACCATGCCCGAAGAATTTTATCACGAGTCTAAATCAGGACGCAGTCATTTGACTAAAACAATTTTTCTGAGCTCAGCCTTTGTCGTTGTCTTTGTGGCCGGCGTCTGTGGTGGGGTTTGGTATTATCAGCGTCATGTGCTAACTAATCAACCAGTTCCATTGGCAGTCGTTCCTGTCGTAGAAGAAGTTCCAATTGCTTCCTCTACAACTCCTATTGACTCTAATACTCTGGCTAATACTTCTGTGCAGTGGAATGGTAATCCTAAACTTTTGCCAGATTTACAGTTAATCTCAGCTTACAAGAACGATCAAGGCACACCAGCGACAGACGACGATTATACTGATGCTAATTTTCTATCAGACATAAAGTATTATGAGATGGGGATGAACGGAGCTAGTAAAATAATATTAGCTATCTTTCCTTTCCAAGGCGAGACTATGATCGGCTATGATACTGGTTTCTTTTTTGAACAGAGTTCTCTAGATAGCTATACAGCGATGTCCTTAATGAGTTTTCCAGGAAGTGATATCTATGGAACTATGTACGATATTAATTGGAACGACCGTGCGACTGAAGGCTATGTTTTATCTGCTAAGGTTACTAAGCGCGATAGTAATACTTTTTATTACGGCATAACTGGGCCTAGTGCTCTAAATCATTCTGGTATTCAGTTAGAGAAGATCGATCCAAGTATAAGTCCTTATTTATTTGCGGATATTAATAGTAAGAATATAAAAAAGTTAGCCTCTTTAAGTGAAGGAGATTTATATGTTTTGACCTTGAATGATACCTTAAATGATGAGTCTAATCTAATTTACAGTAAGCAATTCTTGCTAAGACTACCTAGCGGCTTAAATGTAGACTACAATCTTATTTACAGTTTTGTTAGTGATGATTATGTTCCAGGTATCGACTGGGATGATGGCCAAAAGAATCAAGATGCCTATACAAACGGTGTCCCGTCTGGTGGCTGTGGTAGCGGTAACAGTCCGAGATATCAAGCTGCGGTAGTAAGTACATCTTCAGATTTAAAGGCAACTGGTAAAACTAGTGACGGTCAATTAATTTACGAGTTCAAAGATATTCGTCACCCAATAGTTAAGCTCTTTTATGACGCTGCTACTAGATATGATGATAGTGAAAGCAAATTATCTCTGGAGGCTTGGTATCTTTACCACAATGTTATCCTTTACAAGAGTCTTCTTGGTGATTATATCATTTTCTCCAATAGTAAATACGGGCCTCAAGCCGAATGCGGCAAGCCAGTCGTCTATCTCTATCCAACTAAAACAACTAAGGTTAAGGTTCAAGTCGGCGCTGACATTACTAAGTCCGAGCCAAATTACGACAAGGGCTGGCAAGTTACTGCCGAGCCTAGTGGCAAGCTAACTAATGCTGATGGTCTAACTTATGATTCGCTCTTCT
>CAZVBK010000075.1:0-1739 GCA_964625485.1 uncultured Candidatus Saccharibacteria bacterium | reverse complement strand
GGGTCCTCGCTGGTCACCCCGGCGCCATGGCCGAAGAACACCCCGACCGGGGTGAGGGTGAAGGTGTCGCCCACACCCATCTCGTCTGCGACTTGCTTCATGGCACGGTCGGCCGGCGTCATGGTCGGGTTCTGCACGACGCCCAGCATGCGCGTGGCCTGGTCGTAGTAGGGCGAGAGCTCGTCGAACCAGTCTGTGATGTGTCGCCAGTGCTTGTCCTCGAAGAAGGGCTTCTTGGGCACGTAGAGCGTGTTGGCATAGACCAGCGAGCCGCCGCCCACACCCGCCCCGGCGAGCACCATGACGTTGCTCAGCAGGTGGATGCGCTGGATGCCCGTGAGCCCCAGCGCGGGTGCCCAGAGGAACTTGCGCAGCCGCCAGGAGGTCTTCGGGAAGTCCCCGTCGGTAAACCGACGCCCGGCCTCGAGTACCGCGACGCGGTAGCCCTTCTCGACCAGCCGCAGGGCCGCTACCGAACCGCCGAACCCGGAACCGACGATGACGACGTCGTAATGACCTTCGTTCTGCATCTGCGCAAGCCTCTCTACTTCATACCGAGTCGACGCATAATCGCGACGGACGTGATCAAACCTTCGCCCCACATTTTGTCCGAGATCCCGTCCGGCCGAGTGAAGCCTTGAATCCGCTGGGCCGCCACGTTCTTGATCTCGGTGTATTTGAGCAGGCCCTCCTTGCCATGCCGGCGCCCGAGCCCCGAGGCCCGGAAACCGCCCATGGGCGCATCGACGCTCGCCCAGGCTGCCCCGTAGCCCTCGTTGATGTTGACCGTTCCGGCATGCAGCTCACGGGCGATCTCGCGCCCACGCTTGAGCGAGCCCACCAACACCGATGCGTTGAGGCCGTACTCGGTGTTGTTAGCCCGCTCGATCGCCTCATCCACCGAGTCCACGCGGTAGACGCTCACCACGGGCCCGAAGGTCTCTGTGAAACTCAGGATCATGTCGCGGGTGACATCGGCGAGGATGGTGGGCTCGTAGAAGAAGGGTCCGACGTCGGGGCGCGCCTTGCCGCCGGAGAGCACCCTGGCACCTTGTGCCACTGCATCGTCGACATGTTCGGCAACACGGACCAACTGCTTTGCCGAAATCAGCGACCCCACGTCTGCGCCCCAGCCGATTCCCGCCTGCAGGTTCAACGCCTTCGTGCGCCGCACGAACGCGGACACGAACTCGTCGAACACATCGGTGTGGATATAGATGCGCTCCATCGAGATGCACAACTGCCCCGTGTTGGAGAAGCTGGCCGCCACGGCGATCTTGGCTGCACGTTCGACGTTCACATCGGGGTCAACGATCATGGCGTTCTTGCCGCCCAGCTCCATGGAGCACCCGATCAAGCGCTCACCGCAGCGAGCCGCCACCTGCCGCCCGACGGCGGTGGACCCGGTGAACATCACGTAGTCGGCACGGTCGATCACCATCGGTCCGATCTCGGACCCCTCACCGCTGACGACCTTCAGCACACCCTCCGGCATCGTCTGAGCGTCGGGCTTGAGCACCACCGCGTTGCCGGCCACGAGCGCGGCGATGGCATCGGTGATCGCCAGCGTGAGCGGGTAGTTCCATGGCGAGATGAAGCCCACCACGCCCATGGGCACGTGGTGCACCTTGGCCGCGGTCAACACCGGGATGGCTCCGCGGCGCCTGTTGCTCGCCAGGGCCTTCTCGGCCGTGCGGGCGTAGTAGCGGGCCGTGATGAGGACGTCGCCGAGCTCCTCC
>CAZVBK010000074.1:0-1759 GCA_964625485.1 uncultured Candidatus Saccharibacteria bacterium | reverse complement strand
ATCACCGAGGTGGCGCAGAGAATATGGATTTTGCCATCAGTAAAATCTTGCATAACTTCTTCTTTTTTGTCTTTGCTCATTTTGCTGTGAAGCACACCGATGTTGTATTCTTTGAATACTTCTTTTTTTAGTCTCTGCGCCTCTTCGGTGGCGGACTTCACATTCAGAGCCATTTCTTTTTCTGGGTCAGGTGCAAATATGCGTGGGCAAATCACATACAGCTGTCGGCCGGCCTGTAATTCTTTTCTTATTTCTTCATATGTAGCACTTCTTTTGTCGGGAGTTATTATTTCGGTAATTATCGGCTTTCTGCCCAAAGGCATTTCTTCGAGTAGAGATAGATCTAGGTCTCCGTAGATAGTCAGGGCTAGGGTTCTCGGTATCGGGGTGGCTGTCATGGACAGTAGATGAGGGGCTACGCCATCTTTCCTTACAAGCTTGCGCCGCTGAGCCGTTCCAAAGCGGTGTTGTTCGTCGATAACTACAAGCGCCAAATTTTTAAATTTTACAGATTTTTGGATCAGAGCGTGAGTGCCTATGAGTATCGGTATCTCGCCGTTTGCGACCCACTTCAAAAGTTGGGCGCGAGAGATGTCGGTCCACTGCGCCGCTCCGTCGGAGCTATGCAGTGCGCGCATTTGTGAGCTTTTCGAAGGGAACTTGCGGCAACCAGACCCAGTAATTAGTCCGACGTTTATCGGCAAATGTTTAAAATATTTAATGAAGGATTCAAAGTGTTGAGTGGCTAGGATCTCTGTCGGAGCCATATACGCCACTTGAAGATTTCCAAAGTTCTGTTTAAGTCCATCTTTGTTCTCGGGTCTTTCCATTACCGTAAGGTATGAAGCGGTCGCTGCGACAGCTGTCTTACCACTACCCACATCTCCTTCGAGTAGGCGAGACATGGGGAAGGTCTTACCCATGTCGGAGAGAATTGTCTGTATGGATTTGGTTTGGCTTTTGGTGGGCTCGAAGGGGAAGCGTTTTACAAAGTTCGCCACGAGTTCACCCGAGGTTTCTATCTGGAAAGATTTGTTTTTGCGGTATTCGTGTTTGTCGTGCTGGCGTTCGAGCTGAATACAAAACACTTCTTCGAAGGCGAATCTTTTGCGAGCACTCTCGGCGTCTTTTTTGTTTTTTGGTTTGTGTATCCAGACCAGCGATGTTTTCAAGGTGGGTAAATTGTATCTTTTCAAGATGTCTTCTGGTATGTAGTCTTTCACCTCGTCAAGAGTTTTGTCTTTTAAAATTTTCTCGATAGTATGATAGAACCATTTTGAAGTGATGCCTTGGGTCTCGTGATAAATGGGGTAAGAGAATCCTTCGTTGGGCATACTCTCACCATCCGCAGTTTTAAACAAAGTATCATGTCCATCAATAGGCATGTCGAGCAATTTTTCAAATTCAGGATTGGCTATGTAGATGCCCCCGCCTGCAGTGCTATGCGCAGCATTGCGGGCAGGACTTTTACTCTCCGTAACTTTACCAGTGAGCTTTACATTGTCACCATCGTGCATCATCTTGGCCAAGTAGGCTTGGTTGAACCAGATGATTTTTATTTTTCCGGACAAGTCTTCTATCTCTCCTTCAGCCATAGGCACACCGCCACGGAAAGATTTTTTGGTTCGCAGTTTCGACACTTTGCCGTATACCGTAGCTGTCTCTCCGGCCTGCAGTTCGATAATTTTTTTTACTTCACTTATGTCGCTGTAGCGGACGGGGAAGTGAAATAGTAAATCTTTCACAGAAAAAAGATTGA
>CAZVBK010000073.1:1211-1854 GCA_964625485.1 uncultured Candidatus Saccharibacteria bacterium | reverse complement strand
GGGAGGAGGGCCTTTGGGGGACCAACCCAACACTCAAAGACACAGACGGAGACGGCGAAGAAGACGGAGTAGAAATAGAGAAATTGAAATTAGAAAAGGGTGGTGATGAAGAAGCAACCAAGACTGAAGGAGGCGCAGGAGAAGAAGTTCTAACCGAAACTGATAAATTCTCTCGAGAATTATTCTCCACCATAGTAGCCTTAAACCAAGCAGGGGAGATCGATGAAGCTTCAGCTGAAAAGCTTACTGAGGCTTTGGCTAAAGAAATAAAGAACTCTGTGCCAAGAAAAGTTTTTATGTTATCTGACATTAAAACAACTCCGGACAACAGCACCACCTCTGTTCAAACATACCTGACAACCCTAGATAACGTCAACAAAAAATACCCAGTTTCAGAAAATGTACTAGATATACTGAAGGAATTCGTAAATGATGGAGAAAATGTAAACTCTGAGGCTCTGTCCAAGCTAGATATAATCATAAAACAAAAATCATTAACAATAACCGACTTCGCAAAAATGTCCGTGCCGCAAGATTTAGCACAAATGCATTTAGATATGCTAAATGCCCTACAGCACGTAGTAGAAAACATTGAGGACATGCAAATGTTTGAGGTGGACCCGATCGTAGCAATGGGTGCAAT
>CAZVBK010000073.1:0-1201 GCA_964625485.1 uncultured Candidatus Saccharibacteria bacterium | reverse complement strand
ATAATAAAATTATAGAGAAATTATTTAGCAGTCCAATAAGCAAATATGAAGAAAACGGTGACCTGCTCCAATCTGCGTTAACAAAATTAGGAGATTTTTTAATAAAAAAATTGAATAACTAGCTGTTAAATTATATAATTAAGAACAATGTAATGACTGTGAAAAAAGAAAAAATTCAAAAGCTCATTTCCTCAATACTCATTGTTCTTATATTGATGCCTTCTTTTGTGTTTTTTAGTGTTCCTAGAAAAGTTGAGGCGACTGGGGTACCTGTGTTAGATGCAGTTGGTAATATATTAAATGGAATTGGTAATGCATTTAATGCTAAAAGTTCAGTAGCTAATGTGACTAGTACTTGGCTTAAACTTAAAGAAGTTGCCAAGGATATTTTAAAAGAAACATTGAAGGTTGTTGCTCGTAGAGCTCTGGCTGAAATGACCAAAAGTACAGTTAATTGGATAAACACAGGATTCCACGGGGCGCCATTATTTCTAGAAAACCCGGGGTCATTCTTTAAAGACGTAGGGGAAACACAAATTAAAGAAATGGTTGGCATTATTGGTTACGACCCTATAAGATTCCCGTTCGGTAAGGGATATTTGCTAAACACAATACAAAACTACAAGAGACAGCTTTCAGACAATGTCGAATATTCCATGAGTAAGGTCACCAATGACCCTGCACAGCTAGCTCAGTATCGAAGAAATTTTAATATAGGAGGCTGGGAGGGCTTCATCCTAACCACTCAATACCCCCAGAACAACGTAATAGGTTTCGAAATGTCTGCTGCAGAAGAATTACTTGGAAAATACGAAGCCGTAGAAAGTAAGATAAAAACTACCTTAGACCAAGGACAAGGATTCCTCTCTCCGCAGGTTTGTAAATCTGACCCTAGTAAAAGTCAGCTAAATCCTTACAAAAAGCCAAGCTTTGATTCTTCTAGCATAGCTTACGATGACTCTAAGCAGAATTATTATTACTTCTTGCTATATGGAGGCGACCCAACCGCTACACAAAGCACGATTGACCAAGCATATGATGACTGGCAGACATACGATGCAGTCTATGGTTCAACAATAGATGCAGCCAGATACGCATTTGATATGCAGTACACTTGCCCTGAGGGACTTGCCACAACCACACCAGGATCAGTCGTAGCTTCTAAAATCATAGGTGCAATGAACAAACCCGAAGAGCAAGC
>CAZVBK010000072.1:0-1913 GCA_964625485.1 uncultured Candidatus Saccharibacteria bacterium | reverse complement strand
GTTTGCTGTGCAGGCTCCCAGGCTGAGTGCGGCCGAAACTATTCAATCAGTATATGAAGTTAAACATAAGCACCGCCCCGGCTACAAATGGGTTGCGGGCCATTACGATAGAAATAAGTTCGGCAAGCTTGTATGGATACCAGGCCACTGGAAAAAGATCTAGTAATCTGTTTATAATAATACTCTCAATTACCTCTGTATTACTCCCGAAGGCCTGCCGACCAATGAAAGCAGGCTTTCACTTTTTCAGGAATATCTTCAAACTCTTTTTCTTGCTTCACAATCATTTTTTCGAATTTCAAAACATCGATATCTTCCCTCTTTAAATTCCGAATTTCCGAAAGTGCCGGTTTAACATAGAAAAAAATATCTCCGTAAGGCTTGAGCATTTCAAAGTCATTATCTTCTATTATCTTCTCCATCAGAGCAATCTGTTCTATGTCGGTAATAGCTGTAGAGCCGATGATGCGAGGAAATCTTTCTGGGTACTGTTTGATAACTTCATTACAAAAACCATGGAAAGTGTGAATGTTGACCTTGTATCCTGCGGTACCGATAATACTTACCAGTTTTTTTCGCATAGCATAAGCGCCAGACTCGGTGAACGTAAGCGCAAGTATGTTCTCTGGTGCTGTATCGGTCTTCTGTATGATGTTTGCAATTCTTAGAGTCAAAATCGAAGTCTTTCCAGTACCAGGACCAGCCACAACCATAACAGGACCGTCGATGGTATCGACAGCCTGTTTCTGGGCTTTGTTGAGTCTGGTATACTGTTGTTTAAATTGGTCTTGCATTTTTTTTGTTGTTGGATTTTATCTTTTGTGGCGACTCTTTATAAACAATTTCTATTTTTATCCTATCTGGATCTTCAAAAAACACAGCATAGTATTCATCTCCATATTCTGGGAATAATTTGGGAGTATCATATAATGTTTTAATATTTCTAGCCCGTAGAAATTCTTTATGGAACACCTCAACTTCATTTTTTGAGCTTAATTTAAAAGCTAAGTGATTTAGTCCAGTATTTTTTCTGTGAAAACCATTTTTAATAAACTTACTCTCAGTAGCAATAAACCAAAAATCAGTTATGTTGTTAGTAAAACCAATATAATCTTCACCCTCCATTTTTATTTCATAGCCAAGAAACAACATCAAGTCCTTATAAAAAGGGATTGAAATTTTTGGATTACTTATGTTTATTTGAATGTGATATAAACTAGCCTTTAACATAGTCAGATTATATCACAATGAATTTTTCGTACTAATTTACTTTTATTCAGCCAAATGATAATATGCGGTTTGAATGAACTTGCACAATATGCCAAATAAAAATAATGATCAGGGTAGTGTAGTCGCTCAATTCAAAGTTCTGACTGTTCCCCACCCCACAATCTTGGGTATGTCGACACCACTCCAGGTCCTTGTACCGAACAGTGAGATGAGTCAACTTGAAGAAGTCAGGCGAATTGCCAGAGCTTCAGCCAAGAACTTCAGACTCGCCATGAGTCAGAGGTAAAAACTGAATTTCAAACAAAGACACGTCGCGATACTCGCTACGTGTTTTCATTTTATAATATCTTCCCACTTAAGCTTTTTACTGCAAAGTAAATTTGAACGAACTTTTCGTACTAATTTACTTTCTCAAATATTGGAACACCGGGATTATGGTCTAGAGTTCCTGCTCTACAATAAAAACATTACCGTCAAGATCTGAGAATTCTCCATCTTTCCATCCCCAAGGTCTAGTAATGGGTTTTGTAATTATTTTTCCCCCATTATCTACAACTCTTTTCAAGAAATCATCTACATTGTCTACCTCAAAAGATATCGGCTTTATAGTTCCAATATATTTTTCAACCCAACCAGGAGCTCTTTCCGAAGAGTTCTCTTCGATATTGAATTCAATACCACTC
>CAZVBK010000071.1:0-1933 GCA_964625485.1 uncultured Candidatus Saccharibacteria bacterium | reverse complement strand
TCGGTTTCAAAAGATTTTTCTCGATTCGGTTAAGTAAGGCAAGGGTTTGTTTTGGGTGATAGGGGAAAAAGTGATTCCACTGGGTCGGTATGCAAAAGAAAGGACCCCGTTCATGGCGGGGTCCAGTACTCTGCCCAATACTGATTAGGTAGTTGAAAGAGTGGTGTTCAATTGGCGGTAGAATTCGCATCGCTCGAGAAGTTCTTGGTGTGTTCCCGCATCAAGTACGCACCCATCATCCATTACGATGATTTGATCAGCGTTTTGGACTGTGGACAGTCGGTGCGCAATCACCACCATGGTCTTGCCACCATTGAGATTGCCAAGCTGCTCGAACGTTTGAATGACCACGGCTTCAGTGAGATTATCTAGGGCCGAAGTGGCTTCATCCAAGATAACAACGGAAGGGTTGCGCATAAAGAGGCGGGCAATGGCGATTCGTTGCCGCTCACCGCCCGATAGCTTCTTGCCGAGTTCTCCGACTTTGGTATCAAGTCCACCCTCCAGTTGATGTACAAATTCAGCCGAGGCTCGTAACAGTGCACCATTGACTTGTGCCAGGTCATAGGATTCGCATCCATAGGTGACATTATCGACAACAGTTCCGGTGAAGATTGGTACCTCTTGGGTAAGGTAGGTGACCTCACCATAGAGTGAAACGAAACTGACGTTGCGAAGGTCGGTACCATCGTACTCGATAAGTCCGTCCGTTGGATCATAGAGCCGAGTCAGGAGTCGAGCTAGTGTAGACTTGCCCGAACCTGATCTTCCCACAATCGCGGTTTTCTTTTTGGCCGGGATAGTGACTGAGACGTTTTTCAGAATCAGTCGATCACTACCTGGGTATTGGAACGTCAGGTTGCGAACGGTAATGGCATTCTTCACCGGATTGAGATGAAGCGGATGCTGTTGCTCCACCACTCGTGGTTGGTTATCGAGAATTTCCATCACCGGTTTTAGGAGAGCGCTTGCTTCCTTGATATCAGTGTAGAAACTGCTGAAGAAGTGCGCCGGACTGACAATCCGACCAGCGAACATCAGGAGGGCAAAAAAGGTACCCACACTGATATCTCCAGACACGAGCTGTGGGATGAAAAAGAGTACCACTACCGCAATGGAGAAGTCATGTGCGCCACCGCCCATAAAGTTGACCAAACTGTGAAGATTAATCAGTTTGTATAGTTGGAAAAGCGCTCGCTTGCCCTCGGTCCAGTAGTAGGCAAGCTCTTGGGTTGCGGTATGGTTCACCTTCACGGTTTGAATCTGGTGCACCGCTTCTCGACCACGATGCGTCAGGTCGTTGTCTATATCGTGGAATTTCTCCTCCTCAGTGGCGATTTTCTTTCCCAGTGCTTTGGTTGAGATGCCGAACACAATCAGAAATCCAATAAGGATGCTGACTGCGACGACATTGTGTTGCCCCAGGTAGTAAACAGCGAACAGTGCGACCGGTAGTTGTAGCAGTATTTGTGAACTGGCAAACAGATTCAACAAATTTGCTGCGGCCGCGACCCCTTTTGATGTTTGCGTAGTCAGCTTGGTACTTCCGCGATCGTCATGGAATGACATGTCCATACGCAGGAGAGAGTCAAGGAGATTGCCCCGTAGTTTGTATGTGAAGCGAGCTCTGAGTCGACCACGCATCCACTGTGGCAAGGGAATCGACGAAGCGAAGAAGAGCGCAATCATTGTTGTCATCAAGACAACATCGAGACGTCCTTCAACGGCAGTATCGATCACTCGTTGCAGAATGAGCGGTGTCGCAATTCCGACTAGGCCAAACAGTACACTGACGAACAACAATCCGCCAATATACCAGCGATGTGGTTTGAGGTGGTTGATAAACCACCGCCAAGTTTCAAGGTTCATTGGGTTTCCCCCGTTAGGTTAAGAGCGTTTTTGCTACTCTGACTATACAATTATTTTTGACTAA
>CAZVBK010000070.1:0-1936 GCA_964625485.1 uncultured Candidatus Saccharibacteria bacterium | reverse complement strand
GTCCATTTTAGTTTCTCAATCTTCATGTAGTTCCGGTACGCCTTCCTGCCGAGTACCTGGATCAGCACAATTGCCGCAATCGGAACCAGATTAAACATGAACAGTCCGGAACCAGGGAAGTCATACCTGATTGTGGTGAAAAGAATGAATATTAAAAGCACGGCAAAATACCATGTGAGAAGCGTGTAGTTGTTTTCGCGGAAGTATTGTTTTCTGGTCATTGGTTTGTGATTTGCGAGTGATGATCGTCCTGTCTCTTCAACGTGCTTTTCTGTGTTGAGCAGGAAGATAGGAAGATAATGATTAGAAGGAGTACGGGTTTCATTTGAAGTGTTTGTTAGCAAGTGATATTACGCGACCGACAAACGTAGCAACTGATAGAATCACAATCCCAACACAAGCAACGGTGTACCAGTAGTGACGCGCTCCCCATTCTACAACAACGCCAGTATTGTCATCACTCATGTGTGGTTGGCAATGAGTAATTGTGTCACCAAAATATGGCCCCAATGCCTCCCCGAAATATGTTCCGAAGAAACCAACTGCACAGATGATAATGATCCTTGCGCTGAGTTCAAGATAGATTTTTGTGTTCATACGATCTCCGGGTGTTTGTGTTCGCTTACGTTGACTTCGTTTTCCACATACGTTCCCCGGATTTTGGCAATGAAGTCGGGGACGGTGTGCTGCCTAAATTCCATTGTAAGTTCAATGATATTTAGTAGTCCGGCCACCTCTCCGTTATACCAAGCTAAGTTTGGGTATGAATCTTTGGGCGTTCGCGTCTCATTGTAAACCGGCACCCCGCACTCATCGGCAATCCTTATGATCTGAGCGCGTTCTTCTGCATTACATTCCACAGCGTCGTATTCTTTGAGTTGGTGGGGATTTGGTTCAACCTTTATTTTCTTCGATTCGTCAATGTTGCGAAGGGCTATATCTCTTGCTTCTTCTCCCGGAGTTCGTTCATCCGGGTTGTAGTCTCTCGGATCATCCACATCACAGGCAATTTTACCCCACATCTCACCATCTTCAAAAGTGAAGATTGGATTCAAGTTGTGTAATGAATTTCCGGTTATATCCTTCAATTTACCCCAAGATTCTTTAAGGGTTGATGCGTCTGTTCTTTTGATCCACTTCCCAATAAGTTCATCCGGGTTGTAGTCCCGCGCATCTGTGAGGTCGAAATGTTTGTGGTTATTAGGGGCGAATCCGCCACGACAAAAATCACCCATAAATGCACCAGTCCTATGAAAATTCCCCATGCACTTGTACCATCTATCGGTTGTAAAGTTCAATACCTGTTCGCTATTAGCACACCTCAACCATTTACATATAAATTCATAGCCGTCTCCCTCCATCTTCTCCATAGTCACAAGTGAAGCATGAGCCTCGGAGATTGGGTGATTCACATTGACCTTCCATCCATCTGCGGGGGATACGATTATACACTTTGTGTCTGCGTCCCATTCGCAGATCATTACGTCTGTGATTTCGAGTTTCATTTTTGTTCGGTGTTATAGGTTTCTGAGTAGTATTCTTCGCCTTGTTTTTCAGGATCGTGGTCTAAGTGACCCTCTTTACAACCATCGTCATACGCCTTCACAATCTGCTCCTTCTCCATCTGCCGGGCCTTCTCAAAGTCATTCACAAGATCCTGATATGTGTATTCAGTCGCTTTGTGATCGCCAATTCGCCATGACATATACTTATCAAAACGTTCTTCAATCCACTCAACGGCGGTCTGCTGTTTCATCTGTAAAGGTTTTTGGGGTTTCTTTATTTCGGAGATAAGTGGACAAAAGGCCAACTTATCAAGTAGTTGTGCGAAAGGCTAATAAGACCACGCTTCGACATTACCTATAAGTAAATTGTCAATGTAGTGCTGTTGGCAATGTTCGCAAAAATAAATATTACCTGTATGCTGCCCGACTTC
>CAZVBK010000069.1:0-1994 GCA_964625485.1 uncultured Candidatus Saccharibacteria bacterium | reverse complement strand
GCTATTTCATCTCGAAGGATTGATACACTATTTAAAAGTACTGGAAAAATCTCTTTGTTGGCCATATTCCTCTGAAGCCCATATTCCTTTTTCATTTTCTCCGCTTCTTCCATGGTCACCTTGAAGTTCTTGGAAATCATATTGTTGAGCGTCATACCTCCGACATCAAGAGTGGAAGTAAACATCACCACTCCGTTGGTTAAAATAGATATGCCCGTACTCTTCTCTCCAAAGTCGACAATCATATACGTCCCTTTGTCCCCTTTCTTGATTATCGCACGAGAGATGGCTTGGCCTTCGAGCTCAAAGGACTTGACCCAAATGTCGGCATTGCGGAAAACAACCAAGTAATTCTCTAGAACTCCTTTCGGTATGGCTGTTACTTGAATAAAAAGATACTGATCATCCTGAGAAAGTATTTCGTAGTCGAAGATGGCGTCTTGAGCTGGTATCGGGATATGCTCTTCGAGAGACAGCTCTATGGCCTCACGCACGTGCTCGAGGCCCGCTTTGTCCAACTTTAATTTAAAAAGATATATTTGCCCTTCTGGCAAAGAAACTCTCACCGACTTGACTCCTTCTTCTTTCTTGAGAGATGCCAATATGGTTTCCAATTTTTGTGGGTCTTGGATTTTGCCAAGCTCTATCACCCCCGCTGGTATTTTGCGCTCTCCATGTCTTCCCATGCGTATACCGTCTTTGGTGTTTACTATCTCCACAAACTTGAGTGATTCATCCGAAATATCCAAACCGAAAGACGGCATCGAGAGAAAACTCGGTGTTGGAAAAAATCTATTATATGAATTCCTTAACATCCATAATATTATACGATATATGGACTCTACTTGCTACGATTTTTAGAAAATTATTTTGCGCGAGTTCCAGGAGGCATGTCTTCAGTCGGGGAAATCAGGGAGAACTTGCCATCTTCGGTAGATACAGCCAGTATCATCCCCTGACTTTCAAAACCTTTTATAATTCTTGGTTCTAGGTTGGCGACGAACATCGTCTTTCTTCCCACAAGTACGCTTGGGTCTGGGAAATACAATGCTATGCCGGACACTACTTGTCTTGGAGCGGCTTCACCGAGGTCGACAGACAGCTTAAGGAGCTTGTCCGTCTCAGGGATTTTCTCCACAGAAAGTATCTGCCCTACAGCTATATCTACTTTTTTAAAATCATCTATGTTTATCATTTATTTATTTTATCTAAATATCTTTGTAAGATTAACGCTGCCGCAGAAGCATCTACCCTGCCACTCTTTATTTGTTTGACCTTGCTGTGCGACTGGGCTTGATTGAAATCGCTCTTCTTGGTGCCTACCTTTCTGGCCTCGACAGAAGTCAGGAATTCTTTTTGTTTGTGTATCGGTAGGCCAAACTTCTCTTCTAGCTCTAAGATAAAAACATCAATGCGCGCAGACAAAGCGTTGAGCTTTCCAGAAAAGTCCACTGACTCCCCCACCACGATCTCCACCACCCCCTCTTTCTTTATTATATCCTCTATTCTTTTCAAAACATTGGGAGTATTAAGTACTATCTCTTTCGGGAAGGCCAGAGTGCCGTTTTCGTCAGAAATAGCGAGTCCGATGCGCTTGGTGCCATAGTCTATCCCGAGGAATCTACCTTTTAATAACATGCGTAAATACTAGCACAAAAAATCTTTTTCTGATATTATCAGCCGTATGAATCCATTTATGCAAGGAGGTATGTATGGGGTATCGTATTGGTCAATCTTACCAGTAGTGATCTGGTCCATTTTTTGGAAAATACCAGCACTATGGATGGCAGCAAAGGGTGATCAAAAGAAATGGTTTATCGCGTTGGTTATCGTAAACACTTTTGGAATTTTGGAAATTGTATATATCTTCCATATCTTAAAAAAGAAATGGGCGGATGTTATGGATTTCTATAAGAGTGTAAAGAATTAAATTAAATATTGGTGGGCTAACCTCCACCAATACACGGAGGCGTCGCATAGTGGTTTAGTGCACC
>CAZVBK010000068.1:0-2011 GCA_964625485.1 uncultured Candidatus Saccharibacteria bacterium | reverse complement strand
CGGTGCAGAAGCAATTCCAGCGATGTTTTGCAGCGCGACAAGCCATATTAGTTTCCCCTCATGTTAAATTTCCAACTAGGTATCAATAATACACCTGTAGGAGATATTTGTCAAATGGCCAAATCCCGACTTTTCCACACCCGTACCCTATTTGCATATATTCAAAATCATTATATAATATACGGACCACATTTTTGAGTCTCTCAATAAGTGGTAAAACGAAACGAAAAGAGGAAGCGAACAATGCCTGGTAAAAAAACCAAGCCTGACCCGAAAAAAAATGGCAATGAAATGAACCACTTCGAGCGACGCAAACAAAATCGTACATATCAAGAACCAAGCGAAACCGAAAAGGCTCGATTTGCCAACAGTTACAAAGGGCGGCACGGAATTCAACAACAACGTTACTAAACTGCCACTTCCTCAAAACTACCGCGGGTGGGACATTTGTCCCCTCGCGGTTTAACTTTTATATAAAAACAAAAAGAAAAAACGACTTGTTAAAGTCGTATTTTAATTGTCGTTTTCTCTTTAGGGCTATCCACCATAAACCTTAGAATGATTCCAAGGTGGAGACCGCAAATTAGTCTGTATTCGTGCGAGTGAACGCGCGGCAAGAATAATTATGTGAAGCCTCCTTAATATATTTTGTAAAGTTAATTGAGCGAATAGCCCTGTCTGTAATTCTATTAGATAATTTTATTTTTGCAACGTTGACTTTGCTAATACTTGTTGATAACTTTTTTGTCAAATTGTTTAGGATAATTGGACTTGAGACTTTTTGTATCGAGTACAAGTTCCCCTTTTTTAACATCAAGTATTACTGTCTTTTCTTTCTTGTTCATGTTTGACACAATAGCCAATGCTATCGGGTTCAGAACTTCTTTTTGTATCACACGTTTTATAGGTCTCGCTCCATAGTGTGGATCAAAACCAAGTTCTGCTATTTTCTGTACAGCTGAGTCAGAATACTTCAGTACAACATTCTTTGTTCTCAATCTTTCAACCAAACTTTCAAGTTGTATTTTCACAATCTTTGATATCATCTCTTTACTTAGCACGTCAAAGACTATTATCTCATCAAGTCTGTTTAGGAATTCGGGTCGGAAGAAGTCTTTTAATGAGTGCATAACTTTGTCTTTCATGTCACCATAGTCACTTTCAGGTTTGGATGAGAAACCAAAACTTTCCATTTTGGAAATGAATTGAGAACCGATGTTAGAAGTGAGAACAATAATACAATTTTTAAAGTTAACATAGCGACCTTTTGAGTCCTTTAGTCTTCCCTCATCGAGAACCTGTAACAAAAGATTGAAAACCTCTGGGTGAGCTTTCTCAACTTCATCAAAAAGTATCACTGAGTACGGGCGATGACGCACGGCTTCTGTTAGTTGTCCCGACTCATCGTAGCCAACGTAACCCGGAGGTGAACCCACCAGTTTAGAAATAGAGTGTTTTTCCATATACTCACTCATGTCAACACGTATCATTGCCTTTTCGTCGTTGAACATAAACTCGGCCAGGGCTTTTGTTAACTCTGTTTTACCTACACCTGTAGGACCGAGGAAAATAAATGAACCAATAGGTCTGTTAGGGTCACCTATGCCCACACGACTTCTGCGTATTGCATGAGATACCTTTTTCACAGCTTCATCTTGACCGATGACTCTGTTGTGTAAGAATTCTTCCATGCGTTTTAACTTGTCTGCCTCATCCTCGAGCATACGCACAACAGGTATCCCAGTCCAACGTGCCACCACACTTGCTATGTCCTCACCTGTCACCTCTTCTTTCAAAACTCTACCGATATTTTTTTGAATTTTCTTAAGTTTATTAACTTTTTGCTCTAGCTGTGCCTTGGCTTCGGGTATTTTACCGTATCTGATCTCCGCAATTTTCGACAAATCAGAAATGACTTCTGCTTGTTCGCTTTCCTTACGTAGTTCGTCAAGCTGATTTTTAATATTCCTTATTTCTTATTTTTCTGTAAATTTTTTTATTCGTGTTATCC
>CAZVBK010000067.1:0-2043 GCA_964625485.1 uncultured Candidatus Saccharibacteria bacterium | reverse complement strand
TTGATGACCTGGGTGAATACAGACACGCACACAATACTGAAGACATGGAAATAGCTTATAGAATGCAAATAAATTACTATAAGATTGAGCAGTGCAATGACGCGTATGTTTACACAAATACTCCACCTACGGCATTCAAGCTCTACCGTCAAAGACTACGTTGGATCTATGGATTTATAAATAATACTATAGATTACAGGGGAGTAGTCCTCAAGAGGAAGTACGGCAATTTTGCTCTATTTACAGTACCTGCTGGTATTATTTCTGTGGTTACTGCGAGCTATTTCGTCGGGAGAATAATTTACAATTTAGGAAACTTTTTTTATCATAAGTTTATAGAATATCAGACCATCGGATTTAGTTTTTCGGGGGACATAATGAACTTTGATCTTTTCTTTATTGACACAAAAGCCTTGATCTTCTTGACTGTCATTATCTACTCTTTTGTTTTCTTTTCTATTATTTTAGGTAGGAGAATGACTGAAGGGGACTGGAGAGTTTCTTTTGATTTAGTTTTGTTCTTTGTAGTGTTTAGTTTTGTGGCACCGTTTTGGCTTGGAAGGGCTATTTTTAATACATTAATATCCAGAAAGCCCGCCTGGAGATAATAAATAAAATTTATGCAAGACAATAAAATTGATTGGAAAAAATATACAATAGTTTTCTTTATAACCGTCACCTTGTTTGCGACGGCTAGCTATGTGAGCAATTATTTTGGAGAAAAAAAGATAGACCAGTTGAAGGTTATCCAAGACAAGATAGCCATAGATATCCTCTCTTCAGAGACTCAGTTCTCGCTACTTTCTGAGCTTTCATGTAAAAACATATCTGATTCTGTGTTGTCTGGAGAGCTGGGGGAGTTCGGGCAGAAATTAGAGTGGGGGCAAGAAAATCTTGGCAATTCCGATGAGGTGACTTATCTACGCAAATATTATTCACTGCTTCAAATCAAAGACTACCTATTAACTAAAAAGATATCAGAGCGATGTGGAGTAAAATCTGCATTTATACTTTACTTTTATACTACAGCAGAGAACTGTAGTGAGTGTGAAAAGCAGGGCTTGGTGTTGTCAGCCCTTCGGGATAAGTACGAAGCACTGAAGGTTTATTCTTTCGATTATAGTACCGACCTGTCGGCAGTTAAATCCATGCTTGGTATATACAAAATAAAAGATACAGCGCTACCAGCCCTAGTGGTGGACGATGAAGTCTTCACTGGCTTTCAAGATATAGAGAGTCTAGAAACTCACATAAAAGAATCCTTCAAGCTACAAGAAAAAGCCGTTGAAAAAGAGATTGCGCCTAAGGGCAACTAATAATTGACTATCCTAAAGAATAGGTGTAAAACTTATCTGGGCAGTTCCTTTTTACTTAAACCCAAGAGGTTTTTAATGTCAGTTCCAGCCGTGGTGGGCACGACTCAAAAGGTAACCCTCCCCGTTTTTGATGGAGGGGACCTACCGGATCTTTTGAAAAAGATCTACAAGACAGGATGTGTCGTCTCAGGAGAAGCACTCAGCATTCTCAAGCAACTTGTTTACGCACCAGGCCGTGCTGAGTCAGATGTTGTGGTATTGAAGGCAGTCGATTTCCGTGTGGACAAACGACGGATACTCGACATCCGTCACTCTGCTCAAAATCAGGGCATGCAAGACGTCAAGCCCATACAAGCGGCTTTTCTTCCACTGGCCTGCAGTCGTTCCTTTGTGCAGGAGATGGGGATTGTGACTCTCGTGGCAGTGCACACTGCAGTATTGACCTCGAGTGGTCGGCATTGCTTTCTTGGACTGTCTTTTTCTGGGAAAGCACCAGAGCTGTTCGCCTATGATGCAAATCCTGCCAACGAGTGGGATCCCAAAGTGGGTTTTGTTTTTCGGGCACCTCGCTCGTAGACTGCAGACTTCTGTAAAATCACCGCCCTCCTCGACATATCGTCGAGGAGGGCGGGTTTGTTTTTATGGAGTGACTGTTGGAGCCGCCTCTCGGATTCGAACCGAGGACCTTCGCTTTACAAAAGCGTTGCTCTACCAACTGAGCTAAGGC
>CAZVBK010000066.1:0-2065 GCA_964625485.1 uncultured Candidatus Saccharibacteria bacterium | reverse complement strand
AATTTTCTTAATCAAAAAGAGGGCGAGGAGAAGCCGAAGAAAGGCAAACCGGGGGCAGGATTCTCTGGAAGCATCATGGGCACAGTTCTTATATTCATGGTCATAACCGGACTATATTTGACCGTGTCTGATACTGCAAAAGTCATACCAGAAGTACCGATATCTGCACTGTCTAAGAGCGTGAGTGCGGGCGAGGTCAAGAAAATACTCGTAGAAGGCGAGACTTTGACGGTTACTTATACGAACGATGAAGTAAAGAAGGCAAAGAAAGAGCCAGGCAGTTCGCTTTCTCAAACACTATTTAACTATGGCGTAGACCAGGTGGCATTTTCGAATACAGAAATAGAAGTTAAAAACGAAAGTGGCTTTTCTGTCTTTCTTTTGAATATTCTACCTTTCCTCGTGCCGATAATATTTATCGTATTTTTCTTTTGGTATCTCTCTCGCCAGGTCAAAGGGGCAGGGGTGCAGGCCATGACATTCGGGCAATCCAAAGCGCGCATCACCGACCCGAACGACAAGAGCAACAGAGTTACTTTCAAAGACGTAGCCGGTTGTAAAGAAGCCAAAGAAGAACTGAAAGAAATCGTAGACTTTCTAAAGAGCCCGAAAAAGTTCTTGGACATCGGAGCAAGAATTCCGAAAGGAGTAATCCTTACTGGTGCACCGGGTACAGGTAAGACCTTACTCGCTCGAGCAGTGGCCGGAGAAGCAGGCGTGCCTTTCTTTCATTTGTCTGGATCTGAATTCGTAGAAATGTTTGTCGGTGTCGGGGCATCCCGCGTGCGCGATCTTTTCAAGATGGCCAAGAAAGCTGCGCCAGCGATAATCTTCGTGGATGAGATAGATGCTATAGGGCGTACTCGCGGAGGAGGATATGGTGGTGGAAACGACGAACGCGAACAAACCCTAAACCAAATACTCGTGGAGATGGATGGATTCGAACCAAATGAAAAGGTGATAGTCATGGCGGCGACAAACAGGCCAGATGTGCTAGACCCTGCGCTGGTGCGCCCAGGACGTTTTGATCGTAAGGTGCTTCTAGATATGCCTGACCGCGCAGACCGTGAAGAGATACTTAATATTCATGCCCTCAAGAAACCTCTGGCTGAAGATATAAATTTGAAATTAATTGCCGAAAGAACTCCAGGATTCTCTGGAGCGGACTTGTATTCGCTAATGAACGAAGGGGCGATACTCGCCGCTCGTGAAAACAGAAAAAAGGTTTTCCAATTTGACTTGATACGTGCTATCGAGAAGGTGATGCTTGGGCCTGAACGCAAGAGTCATTTGCTGTCCAAGAAAGAAAAAGAGATCACTGCTTACCACGAAGCAGGGCATGCGCTGGTGGCTTCTGTTTTGCCATACGCTGATCCTGTGCACAAAGTATCTATCATAGCTCGTGGAAGTGCCGGCGGGTACACCATGAAGCTTCCTCTCGAAGAGAGAAAATTGCAATCCAAAAAAGAATTTATCGATGACATCGCTATGTCTATGGGTGGATATGTGGCAGAGAAGATGATGTTTGGTGATGTGACCACTGGTCCGTCTAGTGATTTGCAGATGGCTACAAATTTGGCGCGCGCAATGGTGACCCGATGGGGAATGTCTGATGTCATAGGTCCTGTGGCTCTGGCTGAGGGCGGGGGACGCAATCAATGGGGTGAATCCGCAGACAAAGAATTTTCGGAAGATATAGCTCAAAAAGTAGATGCGGAAGTGGCCCGCATTATAAACGATGGTATTCTGTCTGCGGAGAAGGTGCTAGCCGAACACAAGAAAGCTTTTGAAGCTATCGCGCATAAACTCATAGAAGTTGAAACTCTAGAACAAGAAGAATACGAAAAGCTTCTTACTCTTCATGGCATAGCTTTGAAGAAAAAAAAAGAACCCCCAAAGCTTGAAATATCAGGGTAGTTAATTGTCCGTCCTCTTGGATTCGAACCAAGGACCCCAGAGGTATAAGCTCTGTGCTCTAACCAACTGAGCTAAGGACGGATTTGGCTGGTATTTTTAATACTACAAAATAAAAAGACTTTTCGCAAAGAATTTACTCAAAATGAAA
>CAZVBK010000065.1:0-2080 GCA_964625485.1 uncultured Candidatus Saccharibacteria bacterium | reverse complement strand
TTTAGACTCCAACAACAGGTCCGTAACCGAACTAGTGAAAGGTTGAAAGATTATTTTTTGTTTGATCTTTCTTCTTTTAGAACCTTGGGCTCAGCTGAGACAAGCACTTCTTCCAAATTCTCGAGATTTAATGGTGTCGAAGCATGTGCACCCAAACCCACACCTTCAGCAGAAACATAAAAACTATTTGCCTCCACTATCACAGGTTGACCATTATGTCCGCTATCCTTAATTTGGAGTGAAACACCAACTTCGATACCATAATCACGACGAACGTCTTCCTGACCAGTAACAATTTTCTCTGTTCTGCCACCTTTGCCAAATCCCACCTGGCTGGTGACTGACTCTCTCTTAGTGGAATCAGAGGTTCTAAGAGTCCAAGAAGCATCTCCTGTTTTTTCTATTCTTCCTTTACCATCAAATTTTTCTCTATTTAGAATTTCTAACCTGTTTACAATTTCATGTCCGTACTGGCTAGCAGCTTGTTTTGCAGCCTGTGCAGATTTAGTCTCAGTTTCACTGTCTCTTCTAGCCACTTCTGAAGCTTCACGTTTGTTTCTTTCATTTGCTTCAGCCATTTCTCTAAGTTGCGTTTGTCTTAATTGCTGTTCATTTGCTTTTTGTTCTGATAAGGTTTTGCTGAAGCTTTCTTTAGACATGGGCTCCTTTGAAACTGATAAATACAATTAGCCAAATATATCATTAATTTTGCATTTTGTTTAACGAAACTGTTTTAAAATTATGACAAGCAAAACCTCAGATGTCTAAGCTTTCTTTCTAGTGTATGAAACACAATTTGGCGAAAACTCCCCTTATGTGCGTACAAGCCATTTAAAACACTCTCAGTGCTTGAATGGTAGATCAATAACGACAACAAACATGTATAAGTAATAACCCTATTTATAAAACAAATATTGTAGAGAACCTAAATTAAGAGAGTAAATACTTGAAGGGAAAGAGACTGAAAAAGGAAAGCTCACAGTATGGAGTTTCGAACAACTGACTTAATGATTAGAAATGGGAAGATTTTAATAAATCATTATTCTATGTCTTCAGTTTTAACTTCTCCAGCACGTTTATAATACGCAAAGATTACTCCGCTGGGAGTTATTTTAGACTTAATGAGCTTGAAGGCGGCGGGTATTGTTCCTTTTTCAAATAACCGTTTTCCAGTACCAAGAGTAATTGGAAATATTTTTAACCAAAATTCATCTACCAAATCATGTTCCATTAATGTCTGAAGCAGTTTACTGCTTCCGTACACTTGGAGGTCAGGACCGTCCGAGCTCTTTAGCTCAATTAATTCTTTAGTGTCAGGAATGATGACTGTGTTTTCCCATGTTGGGTTTTTTAATGTTTTAGAAACTACGTATTTTGTAATCTTGTTTACCTGAGGCCATGGCTCAGTATTTTCTGGCCAGTATCCCGCAAAGATATCATATGTTTTGCGTCCCAAAAGCAACCCGGAGGTAGCTTTCATTTGCACGTCCATTTCTTTACCACTGTCTTCATCAAAATAAGGACCCATCCAACCGCCATACTTGAAGCCCTCTGAGGCATCTTCTTTGGATCCACCAGGTGCCTGCATAATACCGTCAAGGGTGATAAATTCGACCACAATGATTTTTCTCATACGAAAATTATATCAGACGTACATTTTTGAAGTTACTCAAGGCTGCTCCCCGTCATAGACCAAATCAGGAACTGCTTTCACTAAAACCCTCTAATGCAACGCATTGCAACGGAATAGTTTTTTCCTAAGTGATAGGATCATTCTACTTAAGCTTCAATAAAAGGTAATCATGACAATTGAAAGAAAATCTGGAAATAATAACCAAATTGCAAATGACCAAAACTCATGGCATGCCAAAGGTAATAATGGGTGCATTTTTTCTCAAGTAATTGCTTCCAATGTTGAAAAATATAATTGGCAAAAAACCATAGTTGGCACTTTAGATGGAAACATAGCAAATCAAATAGACAAGGAAGTAAAGACTGCAGTCGAAAATCCTGAAATTCGTTTATTGAGCTTAATTTTCCCTACGGTTAAGTCGGTGGAAGATCTTAGTCAATTATGTGA
>CAZVBK010000064.1:0-2118 GCA_964625485.1 uncultured Candidatus Saccharibacteria bacterium | reverse complement strand
GCACTCTCGACGCACATGATTGCAGAAGTGCATCGCGACGGTGGGTATTTCATTCAGGAGTACAACATCGGAAAGCCAAAGGCGAAGGTCAAGAAGGTGGGAGCTTCAAAACTTCAGGGAACTATCATTACATTCAAAGCGGACGATACCATTTTCAATGAAATAAAGTACGACTACAAGCGTATCGTCGCACATATCCGCCAACAGGCGTATCTCGTGAAGAGTATGCGCATCGCGGTTATTGATGCGCGCCCCACAGAAGAGGAGATGAAGGAGATGAGCGAGAAGGATGTACAGAAATTCCTCTCGGAGTTTGAGGGAAAGCAGTACCTTGCAGACCTGCACCTTGAGGTGCCACACATGCACTTCTTCTTTGAGGGGGGTCTCCGTTCGCTCGTTGCCTTCAACAACCAGTACCAGAAGCCAGTACACGACAACATTTTCTATATTGAAAAGCAAAATGTAGATTCTGCGGTACTCTCGGTTGAGGTTGCGCTTCAGTACGTCGACGACATTACTCCGCGTATCAGTGCATTTGCGAACAACATATATAATCCAGAACAGGGGACGCACATAACTGGTTTTAAGACCGCGCTCACGAGAACGCTCAACAACTACGCAAAGAAAAATAATTTCTTTTCAGTGAAGGACAAGGATGCAGGATTTACAGGAGATGATGTGCTTGAAGGTATTACTGCCGTTGTCTCCGTGAAGATGCCCGAGATTCAGTTTGAGGGACAGACAAAGGCGAAGCTTGGATCAGTCGAAGCGCGAAGTGCAGTCGAGACTGTCTTCGGAGATGCATTCAATGAGTATCTCGAAGAAAATCCAAATGACGCGAAGGCAATCATCAACAAGGTCATTATCGCCGTAAAGGCACGTAAGGCAGCAAAAGCCGCAAAGGACTCCGTGCTCCGTAAGGGGGCGCTCGAGGGTATGACGCTTCCCGGAAAGCTCGCTGACTGCCAGACGAAGAGTGCAGAAGAATCAGAACTCTTCATTGTGGAGGGAGACTCTGCAGGTGGTTCTGCGAAGATGGGACGTGATCGCCGTACACAGGCAATTCTTCCACTTCGAGGAAAGATATTGAACGTTGAGCGTGCTCGCCTCGACCGCATGCTTGCGTCAGAACAGGTGAAGAATCTTGTTGTTGCACTCGGGACTGCGATTGGAGATGTGTTTGACCTTTCAAAACTTCGCTACCACAAGATTATTATTGCAACAGACGCTGATGTCGACGGAGCCCACATCCGCACACTGCTCCTCACACTCTTCTATCGTCATTTCAAACCAATCATTGATGGTGGATTCCTCTACATTGCACAACCACCACTCTACAAGATACAGAGAGGGAAGGAGGTGCTCTACGCATATACCGATGAAGAAAAAATTGCCGTTCTCGGAGTCGATGCACCAGTTGGGGATGTAAGTGAGGGAGAGGAAGATGGTGTTGAGATTGAAGAGGAGGAAGTTGCTGAGACAGCAACAAAGAGTCCAAAGATTCGTATCCAACGATATAAGGGACTTGGAGAAATGAACCCAGAAGAACTCTGGGAGACAACAATGAATCCAAAGAATCGTGTACTCAAGCAAGTTTCAGTTATTGATGCACAGGATGCCGATCGGGTATTCGATATTCTTATGGGGACTGATGTGTCGAGTCGGAAATCGTTCATTCAATCGAACGCGCACATGGCCAATTTGGATGTGTAATTTTGCGGAATTGCTTTGTCGCTACTCACGATTTTTCACTTACCGTACGTCTATGTACGGCTTGTAAAAAATCGTTTCGTGCTCCTCGCACTTCCATCAAAATAACACACCAAAAACATTGATGAAGTTTATATCAGGCTTTGTCTAATAACGAAAAGCCAAAGTGCATTGTATGTTTATAGAAGTTGAGATTCTTGAGTCACGACTATCAAAAAGCATTGCGCAAGCGTACATATCGCGAGCATAGCGAAGCGCGAATTCAATCTGCTGATTGAATTCGCGCTTACGCGTGGTTTTTGAGAGTCAGTGGCGAAAGAAGCGTCTTTGCCATAAACACAAAAACCTTTCGATTAATCGAAAGGTTTTTGTGTTTTGATTTACTTGAATATTATTGGACGTTTACAG
>CAZVBK010000063.1:0-2144 GCA_964625485.1 uncultured Candidatus Saccharibacteria bacterium | reverse complement strand
CTAAACACAGTCTTCGCATTGCCGCTATTGTTCGAGGTGTGGTTAGGAAATATTAAGATTCTTTGATTCTAGTCCAAGAATGGCATTTTTTAGATGTTGAGTAATCAATCTAAACCATGAATAGCAATGATAGTATTAGAAGAAGTATAAAGACGCCAAGCTTATTTTCCTGTGAGAATGAAAACAACATGAGTGATTTTAAGATAATTGATCTATTTGCAGGCATAGGTGGAATAAGACTTGGCTTCGAAGCATATGGTGGAGAAAGTGTATTTTCTTCTGAGTGGGATAAGCATGCTCAAGTTACCTATCAAACAAACTTCAATGAAATCCCCTATGGCGATATTACTACCATTCAACCCGAAGAGATACCTAGATTTGATGTTCTTCTAGGCGGTTTCCCTTGTCAGCCATTTTCGCAAGCGGGGCTTAAAAAAGGATTTGCAGATACAAGAGGGACTTTGTTTTTTGACGTTGCACGAATCATTAATCATCACCGGCCACGAGTCGTATTTCTAGAAAACGTAAAAAGATTTAAGACTCACGACAAAGGGAATACTTTCAATGTCGTAAAATCTGTTTTAGAAGAAATGGGTTATGAAGTACATGCCAAAGTCTTGAATGCGAGAGACTTTGGCGTTCCACAAAACAGAGAACGCATATACATTGTAGCCTTCTTAGGTAAGACTGACTTTAACTTTCCAGAGCCAAAGAGTAGTAAGACTCGGCTAGGAGATATTCTTGAGACTGTTGTCGATGACAAATACACTCTCTCAGATCGCTTGTGGGCAGGTCATCAGCGACGAAAGAAAAAACATACTGCCAAAGGTTATGGTTTTGGATATTCCTTGTTTAATCAAGACTCCTTCTACACCAGTACGATCTCTGCTCGTTATTACAAAGACGGCTCTGAGATACTCATTGAGCAGAAAGGGAAGAATCCAAGGAAGCTTACACCAAGAGAGGCCGCTCGGCTGCAGGGCTACCCTGACAATTTCGTTATTCCTGTTAGCGACGTGCAAGCATACAAGCAATTCGGAAATAGTGTTGCAGTGCCTGTCATTAAAGCTATTGCACATAATGTTGTACGAGAACTGAGAAAATTACAGATAAGGAGGACACGAACCAAGGTCATTGATCTGGATAAGATAAAAGATATTCATGTTAGTGCAGCTCAGAAGTCTCTAGTATCGCTCAGTAACTAGACTTTCCCAGTACGCATTATTTGCACGCCACTGTGAGTAATTTCGCACATTGGTTTGATACATACCACTGTCAAAGAAGATGAGTCCTGATTTGACTCCTCGAATCCAGTTGGCGAATGTAATCGGTGCGCCAAATACAATGTCTGTGTAAGTGCCTTCGATATTGCGTAAACACTTAAACCATCCTTTATGGTTGAATTTCTGCTCGACTTTCTTGGTAATTGAGACACAATCCCATCGTGCAAGAATGAGGTTGTCACGTCGCATTGATTTTGGAAGTATTCTCTTCTTATCTTTTCTTTGGTCACGAGAAAAAGAGTATTTAATAACTATATTTTGCTTATTATCTACTATCAGTGTTTGGCCATAGAAATTGTATCGGCTTATTTTTGGGATTGGTTCACCAGACCAAGAGAATCTTCCACCCTTCCGTTCATTTGGTTTCCCAAAGATTCTCAAGAAATCATCACGCACAATCTTGTATGAAGAATCATGCCAAATATAAAAATCTGCTGACCAATCTCCGAAAGTGGTCTTAGAACTAGTATGATTCTTCATTTCATATCCAAGCAGATCAGGGGTATTGCTAGCATTTCTCGCTATTCCCATTTGATCCTCAAGCCAATGACCAATTTTACCAGCGTGTTTGGCGTTTGACTTATCCGTATTTGGCTTTTTACCGCGCACCTTCTTATTGAAAAGGGTAATAATCTTGAGTTTATCTGTATCCATAATATGGCACGTTACGCTAACTTGACACATATGACAAGATTAAATTCCTCTAGATTACATAGGAGTACTTTCATTCAGAGCTTTTGAGTGAGCAGAAAATCTGCTAGACTGGGCGTCTTATGTCACTTTCTGTAGGAATCGTAGGTCTGCCCAACGTCGGAAAATCGACGCTTTTTACAGCTCTTACGCGCAATGAAGTACTCATTG
>CAZVBK010000062.1:0-2235 GCA_964625485.1 uncultured Candidatus Saccharibacteria bacterium | reverse complement strand
TTAGAGGGTCTGGGCCCTCCTTTGTGAAGTTATATTCGCTCATATGGGTAGAGTATCACAAATCGAGGTTTTCAATAAGAAAGCCTGACTTTTTATTATTATTCAATTCGAACAAGACACTTTTTGTGGACCCCAACCTACGATGTTCGAATACTTCACAAGGCTGAGATTGTCTCCGCTTCAGGTACGTAACCTTGAGCGTTGTGCTGAAACATTTGACTGGTAAAGAGACCCCAGGGGTATAGCAAGGCATTTACCCTGCCGGCCTCTTGTATTACTTCCTTTATATGGGCTCGCTTGGAGGGACACGCTACGAGCTGCTAATTGGGGTCAGATCTTCGCTTTTCCTTCTGTTTCTTTACAACAAATCAAGCAACTACTACGTTATGTATAACAAAATACAATTATAGTTATTATTCTTTTTTATGACTATTCCAGCCAATTGTGTAAAAAACTACCACAAAAGCTACGGCAAAAAACGGGAAGACATATTCTTTAGTCTTGCAGTCAAAAATATCAGCAACATAACAATAATCATTAAAATTATAAGCAAAAAACACTAAAGTGATTAGAGAAAATACCCACACTGCAATGAGTTGATTTTTAGTAATTTTATAAATGTTTTTCATAATAAAATTTTACCATAATTAACAAAATCTAATAAATACATATGTCATTTGAAATCTTGAAAACTAAAGGAAAATCAAGTTGGGGTGGTAAAGCGACCGGGGTCCGTAAACACGGAAAAGACCCCGATGCTTTCTATATGACCTCCTAGTATTGGATCTGTGAAAAGAAGTAATTTCATAAAGGCGATGTTTATCCTTTATATGATGGGCACTCTAGTAGTAATACCCCAGGCTCAAATACAAATAAGCTTAAGTCATCACCCCCCATGAGATTAATATTTATCGAATTGAGATGGATCGACATCACTCGATTGTGCAGTTCCTCCGACTACCGGATTGAGGGTAACTTCCCATACTGCAGATCGAGTAGCAGTGGTTTCAAACTCAAAGGTCTCATCGAATGCCGATGCTTGAGCATTACGATTAAACCTCTGTGTTGTATCATTCCAGTCCGTGCCTTGTGCAAAGGCGAGCCAGTATGTGCCATCACTAATATTTTTAATCGAGTAAATACTATTTGCCTTAATGTATACAGTCAGCACGGAAGCTCCGTCGCGGATCAATTTAGCCACAGCGTCATAGCTCGTCCCATTACTGATCTGCAATTCTCCATCTCCTTGCAGATATGTACTACGCTTTTTAAATACAGTGCCGGTAGGCAAAGAATTGCCCGGCGTTAGATCAGGAACATAAGTTGATTCTTGATGGGGTTGTGCCGAAGTATCTGGAGGAGGCAATGGCGTTGATGTATCTGGTTCCAATGCACCCCACAGCATAAAGCCTCCAATAAGTAAGAGAAACCAGAATCTACCTATAAAACGGAGAATACTTTGAATTGATATATTTTGCATATAAAATTAATTACTCTTAGTAATATGTTTTGGCGATTTGAAGAAAACCATCGCCACCACAATGTCGACGATCGACCACAAGAAGTGGCCAAAATAAAGTGGATTTATGGGGTTGAAAACAATTGCAATAACGATCATGATCACCATCCACTTAGTATTTTTTTCCTTATGATAAAGGTAGACCGAATGTGCGGCCGCTCCAAAGACGACCAGTTTAAGTGCTTGATAAAAGAAATACGGCCATATAGGAATCACGGCAATGAGTAGAGCGATGGCCGCAATCTTTGAGAATAATATTCGATATTCGCTTTGTTCTTTGGTTATCATAAGTATTTTACGATCGCTCTAGGTCGCCAAACTGACTGTAATATTGAATTTCTTCTGGTGTGACCGAAGGAGTAAACTTATTGATCGCATCCATCAACATTTTTTCATCAACCATGTTTTTGTCCTGAGACACGGCCGATCGGGCCGCTTCAGTGACAATAAGCTCAAGATCAGATCCAACATAGTTGTCCGTCATTTTAGCGAGTTTTTCAAAATCAATATCTTTATCGTAAGGTCGACCAGAGAGAAAGATTCTAAACATGTCCCTTCTTGCTTCGAAGTCTGGTGGTCCAACAAAAATTCTCTTGTCCATTCTTCCCGACCGCATAATCGCGGTGTCGATCATGTGGGGGCGGTTAGTCGCTCCGACGACTAAGATTCTGCTCGCCCCTGCGTTGTTTAATTGAATAAGGAACTCGTTGATTTCT
>CAZVBK010000061.1:0-2300 GCA_964625485.1 uncultured Candidatus Saccharibacteria bacterium | reverse complement strand
CTTACTACTCTCTCACTTGCCGTTGCTAGTTTTGCAGCAGCTACCAGCGCAGCGCTCGCAGCTACTGGAGAAGGCACGCTTGATATTGGTAAAAAAGCAGCGAAAGTGCTTCCGGGCACTCCAGATAACTTTTCAGTAGATGCCCCTCAGGCGGCATTTAGTAGTTGGATTGCCAAAAACCTCAACATTGCATTTATCGTCGCCACACTCATGGTTTTTCTCTATTTGATTTGGGGAGCATTTGAGTGGATGAGCTCAGGCGGAGAAAAAGGCAAACTCGAAAGCGCCCGCAACCGCATGATGCACGCAGCAATGGGCCTTATTGTTTTAGCCGCTACTGTGGCAATTTTCATCTTTATCCAGAGTATTTTGCATATTTGTATCGTTCAGTTTGGCACCAGTTGTACGAAATGGTAAGTTTTACTTGACGCAGATAAAAAAATAACAGTATAATAGGTCTATTAGAAATCCGGGAGGAACCATGAATAAAACAAAACTCGCTTTAGCTGCCGTCGGAAGTCAAGTTGCCGTGCTCATGACAGCTAGCTCTGCATTTGCAACAAACATTGCCATCAACTCAGCTGACCTCCCTACTGGTTTCTTTGATAACGTTAATGAGCTCATTACCAACTTGGTGAACATTGCCTTCGTGATTGCTATCATTTTAGTGTTCTTCTACCTCATTTGGGGTGGCATTGAGTGGATTACTTCAGGTGGTGAAAAGGGTAAAACTGAGAGTGCTCGCAATAAAATTACAGCCGCTGTCATTGGTTTGATTATTCTTGCTGCTGCATATGCTATCTTGACACTCACACTACAGTTGCTGGGGTATAGTGACCTCTCTACTGCTTTGAGTGGTGCAAACTCAAAGATTAACACAAATCAATAAATAGTTGCGTTATACAAGGGAAAGGCTATGGTTATGCTGTTTCAATTAAAAAAAATAGCAACCATAGCTGGTCTTGCACAAGCAACAAGCTTGATACTAGCAATAAGTGTATCTGCGCAATCTAAAATAGACATAACTTCAGCTGACCTCCCTACTGGTTTCTTTGATAACCCTAATGAGCTCATTACCAACTTGGTGAACATTGCCTTCGTGATTGCTATCATTTTAGTGTTCTTCTACCTCATTTGGGGTGGCATTGAGTGGATTACTTCAGGTGGTGAAAAGGGTAAAACTGAGAGTGCTCGCAATAAAATTACAGCCGCTGTCATTGGTTTGATTATTCTTGCTGCTGCATATGCTATCTTGACACTCACACTACAGTTGCTGGGGTATGAGAATCTCGATGCAGCACTGAGGTTTTCCAACCAAAAGCTAACTGGTAGTTACGACACCAGTCAAGACTTCAACTAAAGTGCTATACTATAGCTATGTTTTCACGAACTGCATCTATCTTCGTCGCTAGTTTTTTAATTGTCGCATTCGCGTTTTTGCTTCCTGCTCCTACTCTGGCAAGTGGTGTCACTACAAGTAGTACGCAGTCTGGTCAGGTGCGCATCAATCAAGATGGTACAACTACGTATCTCACCACCCAAACCAACGGGAACAGTACTCAGTCTGCTCGAGCAGCAACTCGCAGTGCTTCGCTGTTTGGACTCAACATTGATGCAGACAATTTGCCCGAAGGTTTTTTTACCGATCCCAATAACTTAATAATCAATGCCATTAGCATCGCGTTTATCATCGCCATCTTACTTTCCTTCTTCTACCTTATCTGGGCTGGTTTTGACTGGATTACCTCTGGTGGTGATAAAGGAAAAATTGATTCTGCCCGACAAAAAATTATCAACGTCATCATCGGCTTGATAGTGGTTGCTGCTTCCTATGCTCTTTTGACGCTTGCCTTGCAACTACTCGGCTACACTTCGCTCCAACAAGTACTTAATGAAACAAGAACTAGATTAGCACCATAATGAAGTACGTACACTCTCCCGCACAGTTTTTTGCTCTTGCACTTGTTGTGTTTTCCGTCCTGGTGCGCCTCGCGCTCCCTCCTGTTGTTGCAGCCCAAACCCTCCCTTGGGAAAATGGCTGTATCTACACTCCTACTGGAGCAGATGCCGCCGGCTCGGTTGCCACTCTCCAAGGCTTGGAGTGTCTCGTCGCCAACGTCTTCATCGTTTTTATCACACTCATTGGCCTCGCCGGCTTTGTAATGTTTATTGTTGCTTCGTTTCGTTGGATGACCTCTGGCGGCAACACCAAGGGCGTGGAAACAGCACGCAACACCTTCACGTTTGTATTGATTGGCATTGTGGTGGCACTGAGTGCGTATATTATTATCAATCTCTTG
>CAZVBK010000060.1:0-2370 GCA_964625485.1 uncultured Candidatus Saccharibacteria bacterium | reverse complement strand
ACCAAGACATCACCCATAGCATCATGAGCCGTCGCCTCTATCTCTATACCGAGCGCATAACGGAGGAATTGTAGATTGTGTTTGGCGAGTTTACCTTCGCGGTCGAGGAATCTGGCTACACGTAGAGTGCATACAGTGTTCGCAGGCACGATGCCTTCTTTCTTGATCATCCCCAAATCAAACGGCATGTTGTGAGCCACAAGTACAGAATCCATGTCTTCGAACATAGTTTTTATTTTTTCAAATTCTTCTGCAGAGGTGAAAGCGGGTTTGTCCTTTACCATCTCGTTGCTGATGTGGTGCACCGCGGAAGCGCCGGGAGGTATGGGCACAGGAGGTTTATACAAGCCCATAAATGAATCTTCTCCACTTTTGTATGCGAGCTGGCACAAGTAGTCGCCTTCGTCTATGCCGGTAGTTTCTGTATCAAAAAATATAATTTTTGGCATGTGGTTATTTTAGCATAATTTTGATACTATGTAGAAAGTTGAACAATTAGCATTTCTGGGGTCACAATTTTTCTGCTGAAAAATTAGTTCCGTCCTCGGGCCGTCGCCCTGCGGAGTCCCCATAAACACAAATTATCCAACTTTTTAAAACTATATTTTGATATTTATGTTACAAGAACAAATAAAAAACGGAATAAAAGACGCGATGATGAAGAAGGATGCTGTGCTCCTCGAGACTCTTCGAGGTATGACTGCTGCCTTTATGAATGAACTAGTGGCCAAGGGTCGCAAGCCGAATGAAATGTTGACCGACGAAGAAGTGATAGCGGTGATAACCCGCATGGCCAAGCAACGCAAGGATTCTATCGAACAGTTTAAATCAGGAAACAGGCCAGACTTGGTAGAAGTAGAATCTGCCCAACTCGCAATCCTGGAAACATATTTGCCAAAACTTATGGACAAGAGCGAGGTGGAGGGTATAGCCAAGGCCAAGAAAGAAGAACTCGGCATTACTGATGCTACTAAGAAAGGAATGCTCATGTCTGCACTTATGAAAGACCTGAAAGGCAAGGCGGATGGTATGGTGGTCAAAGAAGTAGTGGATTCTCTTTTCTAAAATGTTTGGCTTAACTCAAAAGAAAATAAAATTAGTCACTCACAACGGTGCTTTTCATGCAGACGACATTTTCGCCTGTGCGACACTCATGCTCGTACTCGATAAAGAAGGCAAGAAATACGAAGTAGTACGTACCCGTGATCCTGAAATCATAAAAACAGGTGACTATGTTTTTGATCTGGGTGGAGAATATAGTATAGAGAAAAATATTTATGATCATCACCAAGTAGGTGGTGCGGGCAAGCGCCTAGTGGGCGACGGAGACAAGAAAGTAGAAGTGGAATACGCTTCTTTTGGTTTAGTGTGGAAGAACTTTGGTCTAAAGCTGGTCCAACACCAAGAGATTTTAGATTTTATAGACAAAAAGCTCGTAGCACCTATCGATGCCGGAGACAACGGGATGAACTTGGTGGAAAATATTTATGATGTTTCTCCGTACATGGTTCACAATTTTTTTGGCGTGATGCATCCGACATGGAAAGAAGACAAGAGCGATATGGATGCTATTTTCTTAAGGTGTGTAGATATTGCAAAAATAATTTTAAAAAGAGAAATAGCTCAAGCCACAGACGGACAAGAAGCTCAAAATAAAGTTTTAGAAGCATACAACAATGCTGTGGACAAAAGACTAGTCATAATGGATACAGCTTATCCGTATGAATATGCTTTGTCAGGAATGACTGAGCCGTTATATGTGATATATCCAAAAACCGCCGATAAAACTTGGGCTGTTAAAGCGGTCAGGCTAGACCCAAAGGGTTTTAAAAACAAAAAAGACTTGCCAAGTGCTTGGGCAGGACTTCGAGATGCAGATTTACAGAAGGTTTCAGGCGTAGAAGATGCTGTCTTTTGCCATCGCGGACTTTTCACTGCAGTCGCTCGTTCCAAGGAAGGAGCTATCGCTTTAGCGCAGAAAGCGCTAAGCCAGTAGAAAGTTTAAAGTATAAAGTTCGTAAAATGCGATTTTGTGCTATACTGCTTTTGACCTTATAACTTTTAACTTTACACTTATTTGATATGGCTTTTATTGATGAAATAAAGATTTATGCCGAGGCTGGCAAGGGTGGTGACGGCGTAGTCCGTTGGCGCCAAGAGAAATTCGTACCGAAAGGAGGACCTGCAGGCGGAGACGCTGGACGCGGGGGTGATTTTTATATTCGTGCTGTCCGAGATGTGCACGTTCTTTCGAAGTACAAGGCAAAAAAACATTTTTATGCGGAAAAAGGAGAAGACGGAGGCAACAAAAGTCTGCATGGCAAAAACGGTGAGGATTTTTACTTAGATTTACCGATAGGTTCTAAGATT
>CAZVBK010000059.1:0-2394 GCA_964625485.1 uncultured Candidatus Saccharibacteria bacterium | reverse complement strand
TACCCAGATGCTACTAGTTCTTGGATCCATCAAATATTAGGAGATGAAGATGCAGCCTGCGGATCTTTTATTTTTAGAATAGGGTCTCAGGGTTCTTCTACTTACAATAAAAGAATAGGAATAAACTTTAGAACACCCACAGACCATGACACTCAAAACAATACAGACCTACCGCTTAACACTTGGAAGCACATCGCAGTTACAACTGATGGAACCAATGCGAGATTTTACATTGACGGTTTACTCGATACAACTCAGGCCTACACTTTCACTCCACAATCAACGAGCTGTGCTTGGTCAATTGGGTATAATCCAGGGAGACATTTTCAAGGAGGGATAGACGAGGTCAGATTATACAATCGCACTCTTTCTCCTGCGGAAATTTTTAGTTTGTTTAAAACAGGGGTAACAAAAGTGAAGGCTCCGGACAACAGGGGGTTGTTAGGATATTGGTCTTTCAATGAAGGTGTGGGCACATCTGCAGGAGATTTTTCTGGTAATGGTCGGAGTATGACACTTACAAACATGGCGAGCCCTTCAATATTTACTAGTGGATGGAATTCTGGAAAGTTTGGCAAAGGAATAACTTTTGATGGGACGAATGACCACGTGCTCGGTACCGACAATGACTCAATCGCCGGGTCAACTGCATTGTCTGTAAGTTCGTGGATGTATATGGCTTCTACTCCTGGCGGGGTGACTTCGATAATCAGAAAAGATGGAGAGTTTACTCCATACCAGGTGCGTAATGCAGGGCCAGACTGTCCGCTTACACAGCTTTGTTTTATTGTTTGGGTGCCAGGGTTGAATGATTCTGGAGTAAACCTTACTCACTTGCCTACGGGTAGGTGGTTCCACATGGTGACGACTTGGACTTCAGGAGCTGCGCCAATACTTTATATAGATGGTAGGTTTGCCGCGAACTACGACATAAGTATCACTGGAACTGTTACGGATTCGGCTAACCCTCTCGTGTTCGGAGCTACCGAAGCCGGAGCCGAGCCATTTACCGGTAAAATGGATGAGGTGCGCATTTACAATAGAGCCCTTACTGCAGCGGAGGTATCCAGTCTTTACAATTATGGCCGATAAAAATAATTACAAAAAAATAGTTTTGATTTTTGGGATGATTTGGGTTTTTGTGTTTACAGCCCACACAACTAATGCGGCTACTACCATAAAAAATCTGACCAAGGGGGTTAGCAGTTTGGGTTTGCAAGCTTATTATTCTTTGGATGGTAACAGTGTTTCCATATCCAACATTGCTTTTGATGGTACTGTCACAGACAATTCGGGCAATGCCAGGAGTTTAAGTTTGACTGGTGGAGATTGGCACGAAGAAACTTCAAGAGTAACCGGCAAGCTAGGGCAAGCTTTGTATTTTAATGGTGGCAATACGGCTGACGCTGGCGATGTGGTAGAACCTTCTAGTATCACTGTGTCTATGTGGGTCAAACCAGCGGCCTCTCAAGATGCGTATGATAAATTCATAATGAAAGGTGATGGAACGATTGCGCCTTTTGGGTCTTACAAAATGGAATATGACAATACTGACTATACGACCATAAATTGGCACGTAGGATTTACGGACGACACGGGGAACATTGTGAGTATGAATCCTATCGTCCCTAATGTTTGGAATCATATCGTAGGGACTTATGACGGCACAACCATAAGAGCTTATTTAAATGGAGTAGAACAAGGTGGCAGTAGCTCTCCGGCCAAAACAATAAAGTACGACACAGCACCGCTTACCATAGGGTCTGGTGATAGCGTGGAGCACGTTGAAAGTAACATCGACGAAGTGCGCATTTACAACAGAGCCCTAAGTTCTGCTGAGGTTTTAAGGTTGTATCAATCTAGTTTGGCAAAAGTAAACCGAACCCCTAACTTGGCTGTATCTAATCTTGGACTTGTGGGGTACTGGCCGTTTGATGGTAGATATAACACTTGGAGTAGCGATACAGCAGGAACGACCGTCGATGTTTCTGGTTCTGGGAATACTGGTACTTTTATGAATATGGGTATTGGAACGGCTTCGAGATTGGGCAGGCTGGGCCAAGCCATGAACTTTGACGAGACTGATGATGGAGTAAACGCTGGGTCTAGCAACACATTGTTGCCAGAAGGACAGCCAGTAACGATAAGTACGTGGATATATCCTAGGTCTATGCCGCCGGCGCTTAGTTATGGAACTATTGTTGCTAGGGCTGTCGCTAACAGTGGTCCCGTTTTGGCTTTGGCTAATAATAACACCATTGAGTTCTACGTAGACGGTGCGACCGACTTGGCTCGAGTTAGTAATGATAGCTCTATTGAATTAAATAAATGGCAACATCTATTGTTGACTTGGGATGGTTCTACTACTGCATCTAACGTCCATATGTATGTAGA
>CAZVBK010000058.1:0-2523 GCA_964625485.1 uncultured Candidatus Saccharibacteria bacterium | reverse complement strand
AAGAGATTTTTCCAGTACTTTTAAATAGTGTATCAATCCTTCGAGATGAAATAGCCAAACACTTTTTATATTGGAATACGCACAAAGAAGAAACAGGAATACAGGTGCCAAAAATAGAAAAGGTATATTTGTGTGGTGGAGATTCAAATTTAACAGGACTCGCGGATTACTTTGCAATAAGCCTAAAAACAAAGGTCGAAATGGGAAATGTTTGGATAAATGTGATGGATACCACCAAATACGTACCCGATGTTAACTTCAAACAAGCGTTGTCCTTTGCGGCGGCACTAGGTCTTGCCCTCGGGGACTTTGAGAATGATTAAGTAATTTAAACAATATGGTAAACCTTATTCCAAACGAAGAGCGAAAGAAAATGATTAGAGATTTTAATATCAGACTTTGCGTGACGGCGTGTGTCACCATTGGGTTTGCTGCGCTTGTCGCCTCTGTCGCCATGTTGCCTGCTTATTTTGCTTCTTCCGTAAAACTCGATTTGGTTTCAAGCAGACTAGAGTTACAAAAAGAACAGCCTGTACCCCTCGTAGGACAGAAGTCCCTGGAGGTGGTAAAAGACCTAAGGAATAAAATGTCTATAATAGATCGCGCAAGGAACTCTAGATTTGTAATATCTACACAGGTTGTTGACGTGATACTAGAAAACAGAATGTCAGACATAAAAATAAATCAGATTACCTATGAAGACAACACGCAAAAAGGAAAGAATATAGGTCTGACAGGGGTAGCTCCTTCGAGAGAAAGGCTTCTGTTGTTTCGAAGAGCCCTAGAGGAAGACTCGGCTTTTTCTAAGGTAGATCTTCCTATTTCTAATTTCATAAAAGGATCCAATATAGAATTTTACTTAACACTTATCCCATCATAAGAATATGCAATCAAGTTCATCTAAAAAATTATTGATCGTTTCCTCGCTCTTTATGATAGGATCTTTTGCTGTGTTCTTTTTGTTGTACTCAAGGGTAAATAAAAGCAATGCCAATGCGAATCAGCTTTCGGTGGACTCGCAAGTGGAGATGGCCAAAATAAGGAGTTTAGACTCGCTGGACAATTTGGTAAAGAAAATAGACAGGGAGAGGGCGCTCCTTGATACGCACTTTTCTCACAGTAGAGACATCGTTCCTTTTTTGGATATGATAGATTATTTGGGGGTAAGTGCTGGTGTAAAATCTAATGTTTCTACAATTGATACCCTTATAGACAAAAGCGCAGTTCTCGTAGAAGTGAAAGCTACCGGATCTTTTAATGATATATATAAATTCCTGGGACTACTCGAGAATTCTTCTTACGAACTCGAGATCGCTTCTATGGATTTACGTAGAGAAGGAACAGAAGAGGTTGAGGGTAAAAAGGTGGTACCAGTGTGGGTGGCTAGTTTTAAAATAAAGTTAATAAGCTTTGTGCCGTAAATATATTTTATGAAGTTCAAATTTCTAAAACTTAAAAAGAAAAAAGATTTTGAGAAAAAGCATTTCAATAATCGCCCGCATTTTTTCTGGGGGATTCTTTTATCGGTGATGTTCTTTGTTATTTTATGTTCTTTCGGTTTTGCTTTGTATTTATTCCTCAGGGTAAACTCTGAGCCTGTTGTGTCAGAAGCGGACCTGGGGGAACAAGTAGAAACTATCAATGTAGACAAACTAAATAGTACGCTAGACTACTTCTCAGAGAGAGAGCAAAGGTCCATGGATATACTAAAGGGAAGCAAGACCGTTGTTGACCCGTCTCTGTAATCGGTTTTGTGCCCTCGGCAGGAATCGAACCTACATCAAGGCCTTAGAAGAGCCCTGTTCTATCCATTGAACTACGAGGGCATGGGATAGTGTGTGCGCGGTGTAGGACTCGAACCTACGACCTTCCCGGTGTAAACGGGTTGCTCTACCAACTGAGCTAACCGCGCAATGGTTGTAATTGTAGAACATTTGAACTAATATTTCAACATAATGAAAATTTTGTATGAAGACCGCGATTTTCTAGCTATAGACAAACCATCAGGTATTTCTGTGCACGGAGACGGGAAAACTAAGGTAAAAACTTTGACCGATTGGGTCCTTAAGAATTATCCCAAGATGGCTAAAGTGGGGGAGCCGATGTTGATAGACGGAAAAGAGATAGATAGGCCCGGCATAGTCCACCGCTTAGACAAAGACACCTCTGGTGTTTTGGTGCTTGCCAAAAATCAAAAGGCGCATGCATACCTCAAAGAACAATTTCAAAACAAAGAAGTAAAAAAGATTTACCATACTGTGGTAAATGGTTGGGTAAAGAATGATAGGGGAGTTCTCGACAAACCTATCGGCAGGAGTCCATCGGACTTTCGCAGGAGGCTTGCAGGAAGAGGAGCGAGGGGTGCGATGCGAGAAGCTGTAACTGAGTACAGAGTACTGAAAAGATTCATGGGAGGTAAAGAGAAATATACTTACGTGGAAGTGTCTCCAAAAACTGGCAGGACACACCAGATCCGTGTGCACATGAAATACTTGAACCATCCAGTGGTTTGCGATGAACTTT
>CAZVBK010000057.1:0-2584 GCA_964625485.1 uncultured Candidatus Saccharibacteria bacterium | reverse complement strand
TGGGAATGTTGTCAGAGGCAGTGTCTAAAGAAAAAGTAGAACAATTCATGAAGGATCAAGAGCTAGACTTCTCTTACGATTTTAAGGGGGAGGCAAGGCTTCGCGGAAATGCTTTTTTTCAAAAAGGCTTGATAAGCCTCGCTTTTCGTTTGGTTCCTACCGTTAAAGAACTAGGAGATCTTCACTTGCCACCAATTCTGGCAGAGATAAGCAGAAAGAAGCAAGGTTTCTTTCTGGTTGTGGGCCCCGTAGGTCAAGGTAAGTCTACCACTTTGGCTGCTATGATAAATTTGATAAACAAAGAACAAACTAGACATATTGTGACCATCGAAGACCCTATCGAGTTCATGCATAACCAAGATAAATCTATTATCAATCAGAGAGAAGTGGGTATAGATACCAAGGATTTCCACTCAGCCCTAGAATCAGTGTTCCGTGAGGATGTAAACGTGATAATGATAGGAGAGATGCGCACTCCTGAGACTATATCTACTGCTGTTACTGCTGCGGAGACAGGCCACTTGGTTTTGTCTACTCTGCACACCAACAACGCTTCTCAGACTCTAGATAGAATCATTGACTCTTTCCCTGCAAACCAACAGGACCAGATCAGAGTCCAGCTCGCATCCAGCTTGCTGGGGATATTCTCTCAAAGATTAATCCCAAGAATTACAGGGGGCTTGATACCTGCCTATGAATTGCTTTTGAATAACAACGCGGTGGCTCATCTTATTCGTGAAAAGAGAACTCATGAGATAGATGTGGTTATTGAGACAGGTAGTGAAGGTGGTATGATAGATTTGAATCGTTCTTTAGTGGAGCTAGTCAGGCAAGGGGAGATAACCATCGAAAGCGCCCATCAATATTCCTTGAATCCAAAAGGTCTAGAGAGAATGCTGTAGTTTTATCCACTTTATACTTTACACTTTTAACTTTATAACTACCCACAATGTTATTTAAATACAAATCAATCGACGATAAAGGAGCAAGCAAGGAAGGGCAGATAGATGCTCCGAATAAAGACATGGCTATCAGTGGTCTCCAACGTAGAGGCCTAATAGTTATTTCTATTGTAAACGACGATGAGAAGAAAAATCTTTTCGACATGTCGTTTTTCGAGAGAGTATCAATGAAAGACATAGTGATACTGTCTAGGCAGATTGCGACACTCTTTGAAGCTCAGGTCTCAGCATTGAAGGCTTTTACTTTGCTTGCTGCAAATTCTGAAAATAAACTGTTGGGCAGAAAGCTAACTCAGATAGGGGATGATCTTCAGGCCGGATTGTCTATCTCAGGTGCGCTAATGAAGCACCCAGATGTTTTTTCTGATTTCTATGTAAACATGGTAAAGGCGGGCGAGGAGACGGGTAAGCTCAACCAGACTTTCCTTCACTTGGCTGACTACTTAGACAGACAGTACTCTTTGACCAGCAAGACAAGGAATGCGCTTATTTACCCAATCTTTGTTATCTTTACTTTCTTTGTGGTGATGGGTCTTATGTTTGTGATAGTTATACCGAAACTTTCTGATATATTGATTGATTCCGGGCAAGAGATACCCATATACACAAAGATTATTATTGCGCTATCGAACTTCTTTGTAAATTACGGATTTATTTTGATAATTTTCTTGGTATTACTTGGTATTTACGTTTGGCAACTCACAAGAACAGAGAGCGGGAAAATATACATAGATAAATTTAGGTTTTCTATTCCAGCTGTAGGTACTCTCTACAAAAGACTTTATCTTTCCCGAATTGCTGACAACATGGACACGATGCTTACTTCGGGTATTCCTATTGTGCGCGCTATAGATATTACATCTGATGTGGTGGGTAGTCGCGCTTACAAGGCTATGCTCATGGAGGTTAGTGACGCCGTACGTTCTGGTCTTGTTTTGTCGGCTGCTTTTGAAAAGCACAGTGAGCAAGTGCCAGGTATAATGATCCAGATGGTCAAAGTGGGAGAAGAGACGGGGTCACTCGGTTCAATACTTAAGACCTTGGCGGATTTTTACAAAAGAGAAGTCGACGATGCAGTGGATACTCTAGTCGGTCTTATCGAGCCGGTCATGATAGTGGCTCTTGGTCTTGGTGTCGGAGTACTTTTGGTTTCTGTGCTCGTGCCTATATACAACCTAGCGGGCAGTATCAGCTAGGTAGGGCATTGTGGATAACTTTTTTGCAAGTTAGATAGCAATAGGTGTTATAATGATGTTATTAAAAACAAGTCGAAAATAGACGTCTGCAAGATGGCGTAAAATTATAAATTATTAGTTAACAATATATTATGAAGAAATTAAGTTTGAAAAAAGGTTTTACATTGATAGAACTTTTGGTGGTGGTTGCAATTATCGGTATTTTGGCTTCTGTTGTTTTGGCTTCCCTAAACAGTGCTAGAACAAAGGGAACAGATGCTGCTATCAAGGCGGCTATGTCAGGTGCTCGTGCTCAGGCCGAACTATACTATGATGGTGTTAGTAGTTATGCTGGTGTTTGTACTGGTGTAAATGGTATTGGTAACATGGTTCTAAACGCCGCTCAGAAGCTTGGTAGTGCTAACACTGTCGTAGCGACTGCGTATG
>CAZVBK010000056.1:0-2622 GCA_964625485.1 uncultured Candidatus Saccharibacteria bacterium | reverse complement strand
AAGAAATCTAAGAGTAAAGAGAAGGAGGCTAAGCCTACAAAAGAAGAACAAGCCCTTAAGGACCTAGACCCTAAATGGACCACAGCAGAAGAAAAGGCAGTCCAAGCTGGACTAGAAGAAGCTAGACAGAAATATGCAGATGCATATAAAGCTTCCTGGAAAGATAGAAAAGAAAAAGCAGGAAGAATCGGAAAAGCTATAATAGCAATAAAGGGTGAAAAAATAAAAGAGGAAGATGTCCCTAAAGAGTTAAAAGATTTAGAAGCAGCATATGACCAGATGGCGGTTAAGTATGGACAGCAAATGTTCGATAAGAAAAAAGCTGAACTTGCAGAAACCAAACTAAGCACCAAAGATCAAGAAGAGGAACTTAAGAAATACAAACAGTCTGATATATTCACTAGGGTTATAGTACAAGAACAAGCAACTCTAAATGGATTAAAAGCAGAAAACCTTCCACCAAAAGAAAAAGGAATAATGGGTAAAAGCCTTGACTGGTACTTAAAACAACCTAGGTGGAAAAAACTCTTAATATCGACAACAATAGCAACAGGAATATTCGCTTCCGTTTTTGGCACAGCTACTGTAGCTGGGGCAGTAGGAGTGGGAGCTTATGCTGGTAAAAGATTAGTTAGGGGAGTTGCGGGAACTGCAGCCACACAACTTGTAAGTAAAACTTACGATCTTTTATTTAAAGACAAATCAGCTATTGAGAGAAAAAAATTGGAAGAAGAATTATCTAAAAAATTCGAATCAGAAGAATTAGATGTAAGTCTCGCAAAAAGCAAAAAGCAACATGCTGAAATAGTAGAAAGAGAGAAAAAAGCAAAAAGAAACAGACTGGTAACAAAAGCATTACTAGGGTTAGCTGTGGGAGGAGCGGCTGCGTGGGGTGTGGGACATATTTCGCAGGGTATTGCTGGTGCAACAGAGCATATTCCAACTACTGGAACTCCCGACTCAGTTAAAATAGCTAACACCACAGAACTACTAAAAAAACTAAATCTAAATCCAGACGGCTCTATAAACGCAAAAAGCATCGAGCTACCAGACGTTAATGACCATTCTCCGCAAGCAGAGGATCTACGAAGAATAGCTTCATCGCTAGGAGTTCATGAAAATGCGCCTACTACACCGCAAGGCCCAAGTCTAGAAACAAATCCTATAAAAATTTCTCCATTAGAAGTTCGAGGAGCTCCAGGATCAGGTATTACCCCTCCAGCCACAAGCTTCAATGCCGAAAATGTAAAAGATTTTCTGGATGGTAAACCCGGAGCTGGAACAAATATTGCAAATCACCTAGAGGGTTCATCTACAGCCTCTCACGAAATAACTTCAGATTTTTCAATCAAACTTGGAGAAAATGGGGTGCCAAAGAACCTTGAGACTGCCTTCAACGCCATAGCTGCTAATCGCATGAATATACCTGTTGACGGCACAATAAACGAAGAATTTGCCACGAAGAGTCTAAACATGGCTGCAAACTTAGTGCGGTTGACTGAAGGCAAGGGAGTATCAGGCATAAGTGCAGAAGATTTCGGTAAAGCTGTATCTTTCAAAGACGGACTTTTGCAAGTAAAAGACCACACGGCTTTCAATCAAATACTCGACAAACTTCAGACCCATGCAAATGGTCTCTGGCAAGAAGGCACCCTGCAAGGCAAGGGAGCAGCAATGTCAAACATCGGCAATATAAGTGGAGGCAGATGGCTTGATATAATGCATGCAAAAGGAATGGACGAAGGTCTAGACGGTGCTGGTACAGGTATCTTAGGTCATGACAGCATCACTAGTGATAAAATTGGAAACTTCGCTGAAAGTGAATTAGTAAAGAATGCTCAACTCACCCCAGACCAGCCAGTTGGGTCAACTTTGTCTGATCAAGAAACAATGGAAAGCTTGAGGGCTAAAATTGACGTAGCCCTTGCCGGTGTAGACAAGAGAGTAGATGAACTTCTGCCTCCTGAGCCAAACTTTGGGGTAAAAGAAGTCATGGGCCAAGCACCTGAAAATCTTCCAAGAGGTGAGGTACCAGGTGAAGTCACTCCTTATAACTCACCTACAGAAGAAGATTTAGCTCGAGCTTCCGCGCAAAACCAACAAGCAACCTATCGTCCATACCAAGAACCATTTAGACCAATACCAGTAGAGATGTTTAGTAGCCAAGCTGGTCAAGTGTACGAAAGTAATCTTGCAAAGATGTTCCCTGAGGACGTAATAGACCAAATGCAAGTTGTATTAAAAGAAACTTCTGCCCAAGACTTACTAGAAACCAGCGCTGATTCTGCGGGAAGTGAATCTATGGGAAACCTTAGTGCTTATGTGCACAAACTACAAGAGCTTTCTGGTCTCGAACCTAAGGGCAAGTCCCTATGGGTTTTTGGAAAAAATGAAAGCACAGAAGACTATATCAAACGTGCATTGATGCGCATGGCACAAATGGGCCAATTAGATAAAGTAAAATTATAATTCTAACCATAAAAAAAATGAACTCAACCATACAAAAAAGTATCTCCGCAGTGTTTGAAACTGACCAGCTTCTACCAGAGGAAATAGAGGAATTAGTCCTAAGAGTAGGTGCTCTTATCTACCAAAACATAATAACTCGATCGTTAGAAAACA
>CAZVBK010000055.1:0-2686 GCA_964625485.1 uncultured Candidatus Saccharibacteria bacterium | reverse complement strand
TAATGGAATGCCCACTATATTATAGATGAAAGCCCAGAAAAGATTCTGCTTAATGCCTCGCATTGTTATCTTCGAAAGTTTTATAGCTTTAACAAGTTTCGAAATGTCACCATGAAGTAATGTAATACCAGCAGACTCTATCGCAACATCAGTACCAGTAGCCATGGCGACACCCACATCTGCCTGAGCAAGCGCTGGAGCGTCGTTTACGCCGTCTCCCGCCATCGCAACCACCCTACCTTGAGCCTGTAATTTTTTAATTTTTTCTAATTTATCTTGAGGTAAAACATTTGGAACCACATCAGAAATACCAACCAATGAAGCCATATGCTTGGCGGCTTTTTCGTCATCTCCAGTTAACATGACAACGTTAATCCCGAGTTTTTGCAGGTCCGAAACAGCCTTCTTGGACTCAGCTTTTATCTCGTCAGAGACCGTAACAAAACCTAGAACATTTGTTTGTGTAGTGACGATAACCGGTGTTTTGCCTTCCATTGTATATTTCTCTATTTCTTTAGCATCAAAAGCAATACCTAAATCCTGAACGAGTTTTATATTACCAGCGAAATATTCCTGTCCGTCGATAACGCCCTTGACCCCCTTGCCCTGCAAGCCTTCGAAATTTACAACCTCTTGTGTTTTGATATTCTTAGCCTCTGCATAATTTAGTATTGCGTGCGCGATGGGATGCTCTGATTTTCTTTCAAGCGAAGCAAGAATCGATATTAACTTTTGATCTCCTAATGAAGATAAATTTTTTATATCAACCAAAGTTGGCCTACCTACTGTGATAGTTCCCGTCTTATCAACGACAACTGTATCTACTTTATGTAATTTTTGTAGTGTTGCTGCGTCCTTAATAAGGATTCCTTCTTTTGCTCCCTTGCCTACTCCGACGATAATAGCTGTCGGAGTTGCAAGTCCGAGCGCACACGGACAAGCGATAACCAACACTCCCACGAAAGACACCAGGCCGTAAGACAAAGCTTGAGCAAACCCAAGTGAACCAGCCCCCAATATAATCCAGAGAGCTAAAGCAACAAAAGCAATGCCGATAACTATCGGTACGAAAATCGCAGAAATCTTGTCAGCCAATGCCTGAATAGGTGCACGACTGCCTTGGGCCTCTTCTACCATATTTATAATTTGTGCAAGTAAAGTCTCACTGCCAACCTTTGTCGCTTTAAATACAAATGCGCCACTGGTATTAATAGTGCCACCAACCACAGTATCTCCTACCTTCTTCTTAGCTGGCATTGGCTCTCCGGTAACCATCGCTTCATCAACGAATGACTCACCTTCTGTTATGACCCCATCTACTGGAATTTTTGCCCCAGGTTTTATTACTATCAAATCACCATGAACAACTTGATTTATGGGTACTTCTACTTCAACCCCATCTCTTTTCACTAACGCAGTCTTCGCCTGAAGATTTAATAATTTTTCAATAGCATCGCCTGTTTTGATTTTTGATTTAGTTTCTAAATACTTACCTAAAGCAATAAAAGTAATAACAACTATGGTCACATCATAATACGATGCTTCCACATTTATAAATTTACTTAGTGGTCCTTCGAAAGCTGAAATCAGGAAACTATATACATACGCAGAAACTGTGCCAATACCGATGAGTGTATCCATGTTGGCCTTGCCATAACGTAGGAATCGATAGAAGCCGAGCAAGTACGGCTTACCAACAACAAACAACATATAAGTAGCGAACAATGGCAATAAGTGATGGAAAAATTCTTCTGCGACATAACTCATCTCCGGAACTTTCTGGTATTTAGCTAAAATTTCGTAAGTCATCATTAAAATACTCACAATAGCTAAAGGTATTGCTGAAATAATCTTGGTCCGCATATCTTTAAGCTCAGCGAGTTTTTCTTCTTTGGACTGACTTAAACCCAGGTGTGCCTTATGCTCATCTTGAGACATACCCATTTCACTCGCAGAAGGCATCACTAGAGAGTATCCTAGATGTTCTATATGAGAAGAGAGTTTATGGGGATCGGTTTTAGATTCATCATAAGAAACCTTGGCAGTTTCCGTACCATAGTTCACTTCCGCAGAGATAACTCCATCTTCTTTCTTGAAAGTTCTTTCTATTATCCCAGCACATGAGGCACAATGCATTCCTTTTATTTTAAAAATCTTGGGATTGTTCATAAGTTTAAAAATTATTGCATGTTATAAATTTTTAATAATTCCTTAACTGCGCCATCTTTGTCACTTTTCAGTTGTTCTACAATACAAGAATCGAGATGACCTTTCAGGAGTTCTTTACGAGCACTGTGAAGTAAACCGATAACACTATCGATCTGTTGAATAATATCTGGGCAGTAGCGATTCTCATCCACCATCATAGGAATCTTTGCTAAACTCCCGCTAGCCATATTGATAACTTTGCGAGCTTTGTCATTGGGCTCACCATGCTTTTGTGCACTATTTTTATGTATGTGTTTCATACCCTATACTATAGGGTATAGGGTATCTAGAGTCAAGCGGTGGCCTGTGGAAAACCTCTAAAGGTTTTGATTTTTAAGCTTTTTATGTCAAAGTAACAAAAGACCCGCACCTCCACTTGAGGATAGCACGAGACCGGATCATATCCCCTTCAAGAACATCCCACAGATCAACGTCTTGCTGGGGGTGTTTGCGATTTTGGGAGGGTTAATGTGGATCG
>CAZVBK010000054.1:0-2801 GCA_964625485.1 uncultured Candidatus Saccharibacteria bacterium | reverse complement strand
CATCTCGCAAGGCTCATAACCTTGAGACCCACGTTCGATTCGTGGTCCCGCAACACTTAGGCAGGTGACATGCCGTCATCGGTCTACAGTTTCAATCATGGTAATAGGGACTCATAAATGTTAAAATATTTATGATATGCCGTATAACGATATTGAGAAAAAGAAAGCGCAGCATAAAAAATACATGAGGGAGGTTTGGTATCCAAAAAATAGGGTCAAGCATATAGGTTATCAAACAGCAATCAAAAAAAGAATCTCAGCATACGTAAGAGATTTTAAAAAAGGAAGTAAATGTATTGATTGTGGATTTCTTGGTAATATGTTTCCTGATGTGTTGGATTTTGATCACGTGAGAGATTTAAAGAAATTTAATATCTCAGAGTTTAAAAGACACACAAATAGTTTCAAAAGAGTAAAAGAAGAAATTGGTAAGTGTGAGGTTGTGTGCGCTAATTGTCATCGGGTCAGAACAACCAATCGCAAAAGAAAAATGTCGATGTAGCTCAGGTGGTTAGAGCATGGCACTCATAAAGCCAAGGTCGGTGGTTCGAATCCACCCATCGACACAACAGGCTAGAATAATATTCTAGTTTGTGGTAACTTTAAAGAGTTATGCGACCGTAGCTCAACTGGTTAGAGCACCCGCCTGTCACGTGGGAGGTTACCGGTTCAAGTCCGGCCGGTCGCGCCAAGAAAAAGAGCCATAGAAATATGGTTCTTTTTACTACGGGTGTATCGGACGCAGAACTGAATTGACAATACCCCCTAGGGGGTATATACTTCTAATATGCAAACAAATAAAGCAAAAATTACAAGGCGATTAAAAATCTTAGAAGGTCAGGTGCGAGGTATTCAAAACATGGTCGAAAAGGATGCTTATTGCATTGATATTATTACTCAAACGTCCGCTATCAAGCAGGGACTTTCCAATGTAGAAGATGCTCTCATGGAGGGACATCTTGGGCACTGTGTTGTTAATCAGATCAAGAGTGGTCAGACAGATAAAGCCACAAAAGAAATTCTAAAAGTTTATCAGCTTAAGCGTAAATAAAATTATGCAAACACAAACTTACAGAGTAAAAGGAATGCATTGTGCCTCTTGCGCTAGCGTTATTGAGAGGACTGTAGGGAAGATCAAAGGAGTAGAGATGATATCAGTAAATAACGGTACAGAAAATGCAAAGATATCTTTTGATGCACATACAACCAGCCCTCATCATTTTAATGAAAAGTTAGAACCACTAGGATATTCTCTTGTCGTTCCACAAACTGCGGAAGAAATGGGCATGAGTGCAGACGAGCATGCCGCACACCTTGGACTCAATCAATCCAAACAAGAGAAACTTGCGGAAATTAAGGACATGAAAGCAAAAGTCATGTCGGCAATTCCGCTAGCTATTTTTAGTGTATTTGTGATGGGTTGGGAGATTCTCGCAAAATACAATATTGTTGCCGAGATGAATTTAACAATAGAAGAATTGTGAAGGTAGTTACATATATTCTTTTTGTTGTTGGGAAGCCATATCTTTTAGGTTTCTATAGATTTTTGCGCTACGGAAAAGCAAACATGGATACTTTGATTGGTATTGGTACAGTTGCCGCTTTCCTCTACAGTTTTACGGTGACTGCATTTGAAGATGTCCTTAAACCTTTTATAAATGTTGAAGCAACATATTATGATGTAACAATTATTGTTATAACCTTCATTGCACTTGGTAAATATCTTGAAGCAAAATCAAAATTAAAAACAGGCGATGCCATCGAAAAGCTCCTCAACTTACAAGCAAAAACTGCATTGGTTATTAGAGACGGAAAAGAAATAGAGATATCAGTGAATGAAGTAAAACACAACGATCTTATTGTCGTAAAGCCAGGAGCAAAAATTCCGGTTGATGGAATAATTACCGACGGAGCATCTTTTGTCGATGAATCAATGGTTACAGGAGAACCAATGCCTGCTCAAAAGAAAGTTGGCGACAGCATTGTTGCCGGCACAATCAATACTAGTGGGTCATTTACCTTTAAGGCGACAAAAGTGGGATCAGAAACTTTACTTGCTCACATTATTAAAATGGTGGAAGAAGCCCAAGGAAGTAAAGCGCCCATACAAGCTCTTGCTGATAAAATTTCAAGTATTTTTGTGCCAGTTGTCCTTGTAATTGCAATTCTTTCTTTGGGGGTATGGCTTTTACTCGGTTCTAGCTCGCTTGGGTTCTCACAAGCCCTCTCATTCGGCTTGGTATCATTTGTCGGTATTTTAGTTATAGCTTGTCCCTGTGCACTTGGTCTTGCTACTCCAACTGCAATTATTGTAGGGGTTGGTAAGGGAGCAAAGGAAGGGATATTAATTAAAGATGCGGCAACTCTAGAAAAGCTCCATAAGGTTGATACGGTTATAGTTGATAAAACAGGGACTATTACTATCGGGAAGCCGACTCTTGTAGATATCAAAAACTTCTCAAACTTAAAAGATAATGAGTTTATTGCCATACTCGCATCACTAGAAAAAAAGTCAGAGCATCCGATAGCTCATGCAATTGTGAATTATGCAGAAGAGAAAAATATCAAAGTAGAGGAAGTAACGGAATTCGAAGGTATACAAGGTAAAGGACTAAAAGGAGTAATAAATAAGACCGGATACTTTATTGGTAATACCAAACTAATGAAAGATCTTAATGTTTCTTTTGATATCACCAAAATCGAAGAGTTTACTTCTCAAGGTAAAACGCCAGTCATTCTTTCAACAAAAGAAAAAGTACTCGGATTTGTGATGGTAGCAGATGAGATAAAACCAGAATCAA
>CAZVBK010000053.1:0-2890 GCA_964625485.1 uncultured Candidatus Saccharibacteria bacterium | reverse complement strand
GCTGTATTCAACCTCGTACCCATACCACCACTTGATGGGTCCAAAATACTTTTCTCTTTGCTTCCTGCTTCACTCCGTCGAGTGGAAGATTTTGTGGAGCAATACGCTTTGGTTTTCTTGGTACTGTTTATTTTCTTTTTCTCTGGGGTTTTGAGCCCTATCGTCTACGGAGGCTTCCGTCTTTTGACCGGACTTGCATTTTAATTACATAAAGAGTATATTATGCCCATAGTCCTATGGGGGCTATTTTATTTACAGATGCCAACAATCAACCAATTAATAAAGAAGAACCGAGTAAAAACCCGCCGTAAATCTAAGACGGTTGCTTTGGCGAGTGGATTCAACGTTCTAAAGAACCGCCCTGTATACTTCCCAGCTCCATTTAAGAGAGGAGTGTGCACCAAGGTGTCTACTACAACCCCTAAGAAGCCTAACTCTGCGCTCCGAAAGATCGCTCGTGTCAGACTTACCAACGGAATGGAAGTTACTGCTTACATCCCAGGAGAAGGACACAACCTACAAGAACACTCTGTGGTTATGCTCCGTGGAGGACGTGTTAAAGACTTGATCGGAGTAAGATATCACATAGTTCGTGGTGTCCTCGATACTCAAGGAGTGGAGAAGCGAAGACAAGGTCGCTCTCTATACGGAAACAAGAAGCCAAAAGGAAAGTAATAAAATAACTATATGCGAAGAAAAGTAAACAACAGAAATATCGTAGGCGCTGACTTTATATACAACTCTACAAAACTAGAGAAGTTCATCAACTACATCATGTGGAGTGGAAAGAAGGAGACTGCCCGAAAGGTTATGTACGCAGCTTTTGATGTAATCAAAGAAAAAACTGGAAACCCAAATCCTCTAGAAGTTTTCGACCTAGCTATGAAGAATGCTGGACCTCTTACTGAAGTTCGCTCAAAGCGTATCGGAGGTGCGAACTACCAGGTTCCTCGTGAAGTTCGTCCTGAACGCCGTCTAGCCCTAGCTATGCGATGGATCCGTGACGCTGCTCGTTCTGGAAAGGGCAAGCCTATGCACCTCAAGCTCGCTGATGAAATAATCGCTGCATCAAAGAACGAAGGTTCTGCTATCAAGAAGAAAGACGATACTCACAAGATGGCTGAAGCAAACAAAGCTTTCGCTCACTTCGCTTGGTAAGACTAATTTAAACATTAAAAACAAAACCCCGTCGCTCGCGAGCGACGGGGTTTTGTTTTGTGAGTCAGGTGGTATAATAAAGGCATTATCAAGTTTTCTAAATTTAAATAAATTTATGGGAATGGAATCATTTGGTCCAAGGAGAGTAGGTAATCCAGAAGAAGCTAGGCAAATTGCTGAAAAAGAAAAACCTTTACGAGACATGGCAAGAGAAGAAGGGGTTTCGCCCGAAGAAAAAGCCACTCTTGACCGGATGGCAGAGAAAAAAGGTGACTCTGCTCAAGAAGAGATAGAGAGTAAATCTTTTGTTGCCAATAAAACAATAAATGGAGTAGAAACAATGGTTCATTGGGATGATAGTTACAAGGACTATGTGATATATTTCCCTCAAGTTGATCTAGGAAACGACCAAGGTGTGTATGATCAGGTTATTAGATTGGGCGACAGTCCAGAAGATGCAAAAAAGATTTTTGAAGCTGCTTGTGGCATTGCGGAGACGGAGTCCGATGTTTATAAGGTTTATAAAAAAATAGAAATGCTGGCAAGAGAATTAGACTAAAAACAAAAACTCCCGCAAGGGAGTTTTTGTTTTTGTGCAGTTTCGTCCTATCGGACTCGTCAGTAAGAATTACATTCTTAGACTGCAGGGGAGACGATGATTTGTCTCCCCTTTGATGATGTGTTATCGGCGGGCGCGATAGCGCCGAGACGATGACATTGACATTTCCTCCTCGAAGTCCGAGTACTTCTCGGACTCGTCGGACCCCGCGAGGGCCTCATTCATGACTTCATGGAACGTTGTCCAGTAAGCCCCCTTGTACGGCTCGCCATTCTCCATGATGGGAACGGTGAGGGTGAGGGTCCAGTTGTCCGGACCCTCCTTCTCGGCGACCAGCATGGACCCGGAAGTCGCGGACTGCGACTTCAGCCATGCGACTTGATTGTCCTCGAAGTGGAACCAGCCTCCGTTGAAGCTCGGCTCCTCGAAGAATGGAACCTCCTTCTCCTCAACCCGAGGGTCGAGGCGCCACCGACGGGTGCCCACGGAGTGGGTTGCCATGGCCAAGTGCGGTCGCTGGTTCAGGCCGTTTTCCGCGATCCAGGCATCGTACTCCGCCTGGAGATACGAGCACACGTTCGTGAAGGTCATCACCTTCACCACTTGCTCGAACGACACACACGTGACTTCCTTGGATACGGTCTTCATGAGAGTATTCCTGTGTTCTTGTTAAGGAGCGAGCTCGGAGTGAGCCCACCTGACAATCTATATACAGTATAGCACAAATGAGCCCAAAAGTCAAGGGGTAGGTTGGGGCCTAAAACCGGCCGGATTCTATTGCTTTTTACTCAATTTTAAGGTACGCTACTTCTAAGCAGGCGACTGCCTTTTATTTTTATTAATTAGCAAATTACACATGGAAAGAGATTACCCCCTAGAGAAAGTTAGAAATTTTGGAATCATTGCACACATCGACGCTGGTAAGACTACCACGACAGAACGCGTGCTTTACTATACAGGTGTTTCTCACAAGATAGGTGAGGTGCACGACGGAGAGACCACCACAGACTGGATGGAGCAAGAGCGCGAACGCGGTATCACCATCACTTCTGCAGCGGTGACATGTTTCTGGACTCCGACATATGCTCTAACTGACAAATCTCGAAAACATCGTTTCAATATTATCGATACTCCTGGACACATCGACTTTACAGTGGAAGTAAAGCGATCTCT
>CAZVBK010000052.1:0-3013 GCA_964625485.1 uncultured Candidatus Saccharibacteria bacterium | reverse complement strand
CTTTCTGCTTCGGTCTTTTCTCCTTTCAATATCTGCTCTTCTACCTCTTGAGATGTTTGCCAGAAAAATAAATACGGGCTAATGGTCGTACCCAAAATCGCGCACACCAGGATAATGGTCTCTCTCGAGAAATCTAAATTTGGAATAACCGCGTGGACCAAAACATCTCCCCAATTCATTTTTATCGAAATCGCAGAAAAGATATATGTCAAAAGAACCAAAGCCAAATATTTTAAATATTTTGCATATCTTTTGTATGGCACAAAAACCTGAAGCCCTAAAGAAAAGACCGCAAAGCCCACAACCAATAAGGCAAAATTAATGCCAGGCACAAGAAGCTGAGTCGCTTCAGCCATAGCCCCCAAGTTCGCACCTATATTGAAAACATTGGCGAACAAAAGGAGAACTGTGCACAAATAAAGTATTTTTTTAGAATAATATCTCTTGATGTTTGCAGCCAAACCAAGGCCAGTGGCCAAGCCAATACGCGCGCACATCTCTTGGACGACTCCCATTAAAGGATAAGTAATAACTGAAAGCCATATCAGACTAAACCCAGTCGCAGCACCTGTCTGAGAATAAGTAGCTATACCAGAAGGATCATCGTCGGCTGCACCAGTAGTCATCCCCGGACCAAGTATTTTCCAGTACTCACGAGCAAGCTTGACGGGCTTCTCTTCTTTTATGTCGTTGCCAATATCAGAACTTATCTCCACGCCTCTCTCTAGTACTTCGGCTGGAGCACTGGCTATTTTTTCTAAAATACTTTTCTTCATTTTTTAATTATGACATTATTTATTCCCGAATCACAGATACCTCGGCTGTAGGCGAAAGTTTTATTACCCTTGAAGCCCTGCCTTCCCTGTCACCCCCGTCTAAATAGAAATCAACACTATCTCCAAAATATTCTTTCGCTTCTGCCGTATTTTTAGCTGGAGGCATCGCTTCGGTATTCGCAGATGGTGCAAGAAGTGGCCCAGTCTTTAAAAGTAAGTCTCTTATCTCTTTAACCGCTGGTACCCTAAAGGCCAAGCTGTTTGTGCCTCGATGTAGATACTCAAGATTTGGATCATTGCAATCCAAAATAATAGTCACTGGCCCTGGCCAATTTTTATTCAGTTCATCTCTCTGCTCATCTGTAGGCACAACAGAAAATTTAGCCAAGTCGTTTATGCTTTCAATTAAAATCAATATCGGCTTGTTCGGAGTTTTCCGGCGAAGTTCATAAAGCCTATCTACCGCCTCTCTATTTAGGGCAGTACAAACTACTCCGTACAAAGTATCAGTGGGCATGACAGCCAAACCCCCGTTCACAAGAATGGAAACCAGCTCTTTGTTGTCCCAGATGTTTTGCATGATTTTTAATAAAGTTGTCATGGGGCTTCCGATAATTTTCCTGACGGAAAATTTCTATAGCCTGACCTCGCGGTTTTTGCCTTGAGTGAAACTCAAACAAAAACATCGCTCCGGCTCACCCCATAAATAAAAACACCAAGCAGTTGCTGTTTTTATTTATGGGGTGCCTACAGGGATTCGAACCCTGACTGAGAGCTCCACAAGCTCTAGTGCTAACCATTACACTATAGGCACCATGTAAAGTGGAGTTTAGCAAAAAATCTATATAAATGCTACTTATTAGAAGCTCTGAAGAAAAACTTTCTTGAGCTCATGAGATATTTTGCTCCTTCTACTAGAAACACATTGATCGCCAGCCAAGACACAATAAGCGGAACCCATATAAGTGGTATTGGGACTAAGTTGAAAATACTACGCATAAACGGAGAGGCCACAGTAAAGAACAAAAGCCCACCTCCGACCAAGATACTGAAATTCAGTTTCATGTTAGAAAATGGATTGTATGAAAACAAAGGATTGCGCAAGCTCCGGAAAGAAAATGCAATGACAAGAATATAAGAAGACAAACAAACAAAGAATATTGATTTGGCTAGCATCACTGACATCCCGGCTTTAACTAAAATATAGTAAAGAAAGAAAACCAAAAAAGAACTAAGAGCCCCCACTCCAAACGTAAGCAACTTTACCTCTTTGGTAAAGATTATCTTTGATTCCCGTCCGATATACTTTTCTTTGTCCATGTTTTCATCAAAGGCGAAAGCTACTGCTGGAAGTGAGCCCGTAAACAAGTTGATCCATATTATTTGGAGCGCGGAGAGTGGCATGGCAATACCAGCAATAAGGCTACCTCCTACCACAATAACATTGTCGAAAGAGTTGGACATGAGATACACAAACATTTTTCTAATATTTGAAAGAATTCTGCGCCCCTCATCTATAGCCATACTTATGGTTTCAAAGTTATCATCCAGTAGAACCAAGTCCGCCGCACTCTTGGCCACATCACTACCTGAGCCCAAAGATATTCCTATATCCATCGCCTTAAGTGCCGGAGCATCATTTACCCCGTCCCCTGTCATCGCCACCACCTCCCCATGCTTTTGGAAAAGTCTACCGATGCGAAGCTTGTCTTCTGGGGTAACTCGAGCAAAAATTTTAATATTAGGGATAACAGCAAATAATTCATCGTCGGACATTTTACGAATAGTGCTTCCAGGCAGAACCTCCTCCTCGCTCACCTTCCAGTCCAAACTCTTGGCCACAGAAAGCGCTGTGCCCACCAAATCCCCAGTAACCAAAACCATTTTCACCCCGTGAGATTCTATGTTTTTTATGGCCGCTGGAACCTCTTTACGAATAGGATCATAAAAAGAAAACATGCCCAAGAAATCAATGTCTTTAACATCCTCATTCGTGAAATTCTTGCTCTTGTTTCGCTTTGAGTCTTTAGGAAGAGTCGCAATACCAATAAGTCTTTTACCGTCACGACTAGTATCTTCAATCCAAGATTCAAGCTCTAAGTATTCTTCTTTGGACACACGAGAGCGTTGAAGCAGAATATCCGGAGCGCCCATCACCACATAGAAATCTTCTTTTTCTGCGACGGAAAATTTACTGGTGGAATTGAATGGCAACACTAAGTAAGAAGAAAGTGATG
>CAZVBK010000051.1:0-3068 GCA_964625485.1 uncultured Candidatus Saccharibacteria bacterium | reverse complement strand
TTGCGGGAGTTATCATCAACCACGCAATCATCCTCATGGATTCCATGATTCATTTCCGAGACACAAGAAAAGAATCTGACAAACTTATCGACGTTGTTGCAGACGCATCGGTATCGAGACTTCGCCCAATATTCCTTACCACTATTACGACCGTTGTGGGAATGATCCCACTCTCAACGATATCTGATTTCTGGAGCCCACTTGCATTCGCAATCATGTTTGGACTTTCATTTGCCATGATACTCACCCTCGTGCTCGTTCCTACTCTCTTCTATAGGCACGAGAAAAGACTCCTTGAGAACAAAATTCTCTGAAATCCTACACAACGTACGGTATAAAAATAAGAGCGCCAATGATGCACGCAATAATAGCCGAGAGGAGTACTGCCCCTGCGGAGACATCTTTTATGTCCCGTGCATAGGGATGGTACTCCGGCGAAGTGAGATTGACATCAATTTCAAGCGCAGTATTGAATGCCTCAGAAACGAGTACAAAACCACACGCAAATACGAGCGCAATCCATTCGATGGTAGTGATGTGGTAGTAGAAGCCAAGAGCTACCACAGCCACGAGAGCCGTAATGTGTATCCATGCATTTGGAGTTGTCTTGAGAAGCACGAGAATACCCCTCCCTGCATGTGCAAAACTTTTTGCCCGCTTCATGAATGAAAATTCATGTTCTGTATCGAGTAATTCATCCATGATATATACTATGCGGCCCTCCGTTCGGTGTTCTTGTTTTCCAGACCAATAAGTTTAAGGTCATGTTCGTATCTCTCCCTCAACTCTTTAAGATTTTCTTTTTTCTGTTCCTTACGTAACTTTCGAGCTCCTTCAGTATGCCAGTCATGGTTTTCGAGTAACGTAATAACAAATGCATAAAAATCTGTACGCGGTTTAAAACCTTCACGTGGTTTGAGATTTTCTATATCAACATCAGTTTCTTCAGCAATTTCGTTCATTCGTTCAAAGAAATCATCTCTCCCAAAATTACTGAGATCAGCATCCAACATGTATCCGAGTGTACTTCCACGCATTTCAAAATATGGCTCTTTGCCCCTAAAATACATTGTTGTATCTTTAATATTTGAGATTGTTTCTTGACTATCTTTTTCACCAAGCCGATCGTGTGCACTCCTGCCTTTAAAGAGTTTAATGGCTTCTCCCTCGAGATCTAGAACTTCTCCCTTCACATGTTTTAAGAAGCCAACATCATGCCATGCTGCAGCAATGACTTGTTGTTTTATCACTTCATCAGAAGCTCCTTCAGCAAGCGCAAAGAGGATTGTCTCCGCCACCACACCCCTCTCACCGAAGGTGTGTTCCTTTGTGTGATACTTCAGGTGTGTTGGCAACTTATCCAAAAGCTCAAAAGCTTCCTGCACTTCTGACATTTTCATACACTCATCGAACTGTTTCCTCACTTTTTCTCTTTCAATAGTCTCTGCAGTGACTAAGTGTAGCGGCGATTCATTAGAAGGCATAGGCTTTAAAATCCATTATAGGCTTATCATACGTAATCATTACAGTATAGCAAATCCATTGATCTTATCGAGGGTAGCGTGATTCGATGAGCTCCTTTGCGTTTTTTGCCTGATCAATTGGCGCAATGATATCCCTTCCCTGAGTATCCTGGGATGGGGCAATAAGCTGTACATCCCGGGAAAATGACTGTATAGACCACCATACAGCGACTCCAACGACAATAAGTAACGAAATGATAGAAAAGAATCTCATAGAGATATTTTAAAATTTAGTCTTATTTTTTTAACCCAAAATAACGCGGGAAAAGTACCGACGTTCCATCTGCAGTTTTCCCATCGGTTGCAATAGGGAGCTGTTCTGAATGGCTCGGCCATGGAAGTGGCAAAGTTCCCACAAAAGGTTTATTACCAAATAGCACATCCGCCACACCAGCTCCTTCGCTTCCGGGGAGCCATGCCATAATGAGCGCATCGAAGGAATCAATCTCATTCTTGATTAAGAGCGGTCTTCCAGACACCATTACTACAACAACCTTGTCACAGGTGGCCTGCAGATTTTTTATGGTCTGCAAATCCTCTTCATCGAGAATCGGGTACTCCTTGTCTCCCCAGCCTACTGCATATGGTTTTTCTCCTACCACTGCAATACCGATATCAGCTTTGTCTTTATCAGAAAAAATACCGCCCCGGTCATATTCTACTTGTGTCACTTTTCCAGCTCTGGCTTGAATTCCTTCCAGAATTGAAGTTGCACCAATTGGCCAATTTCCGTCAACCCCCTGCCATTCAATACTCCATGCGCCCATTTGCCTTCCAATGTTATGCGCGGAGCTTCCGGCAACACGAATGTGTCGAATATTTTTTGGCAATGGCAAGAGCGCATCTTTATTCTTGAGAAGAACCAATGACTGTGCGACTGCATCGCGCGCGAGCGCGCGATGTGCAGAATCTTGATCACTTGTGTATGAAGGCGCATCTGCGTGTACATCAAAGAGACCGAGAGCAAACTTGGCATAGAGAATTCTCTGAACTGCATCATCGATTCGCTCATCCGATACAAGCCCAAGTCGATTGGCCCACTTCATATGACGGACAAAGGTCTGGTAATCAAACGGCAACATCACCATATCGACTCCTGCATTTATAGCCTGTACCGTCGCGAGAAAAAGATTTTGCCTTCCCTCATGGACTCCATACCAATCAGACACCAAAAACCCTTTGAACCCCAGCTCGTGCTTGAGCACATCGGTCAGTAACTGTTTTTGAAGCACCATTCGTTTGTCACCCCACGTATTGAGACCCACCATGACACTGAGAGCGCCTGCGTTCACCACTTCCATAAATGGTGGTAGGTACACTTCACGGAGAAGCTTCTCATCAAGCGGTGTGACCCCTTGGTCTATTTTAAAGTTCCCGTTCAGTGATGTGTTCCATCCCATACCACCAAGGCCAAGATAGTGCTTAGGAGTAGCGAGCACAGATGCGCCATCTTCGTTCGTACCAACGCCAGCCTGAAGCCCCTCGAGGTATGCAACACCTAGTTTTGAAACGAGTACTGGGTCATCAGAAAAAGCTTCATACGCT
>CAZVBK010000050.1:0-3143 GCA_964625485.1 uncultured Candidatus Saccharibacteria bacterium | reverse complement strand
GATTTAGTACAGTTAGCAATAAAGAATGGAAGTATAAATGCAATGATAATAAAGCCAAATCAGATAGGTACGCTCTCAGAGACTTTAGATACGATGAAGCTAGCTCGAGACAACAACATAGAGCTCATCGTCAGTCACCGGAGCGGAGAGACCACTGATGATTTTATAGCAGATTTAGCTTTTGCCTTCGGGGTGTTTGGACTCAAGGCAGGGTCGCCGAAGAAAGAAGAAAGGATGGCAAAGTATAGGAGATTAATAGAGATATCAAATTAATTAAAAAATATTATGGAAAAAGAAAATTTTGTAAAATGGTATAGCGAAGTAGGTATCAAGGATGTGCCAAGTGTCGGTGGTAAAAACGCTGCACTTGGAGAAATGTATTCCAATCTTGTACCCCTCGGAGTGAATATTCCGAATGGTTTTGCGTTGACTGCAGATGCGTATAGGTTTTTCTTTAAGCAGACTGGTTTGGATGAAAGAATAAAAGAAATTTTGTCCGATCTTGATACTAAGAACATGAAGAACTTGCAGTCTCGAGGCAAGAAAGTCCGCGAGCTTATCGTTAAGACCAGCTTTCCGAAAGAATTGACTGAAGTAATTTCTAAATATTATTTAGAGCTTGAGGCTAAGTACGGCAAAGAGATAGATGTGGCCGTCAGGTCTTCTGCAACAGCCGAGGACCTTCCAGGGGCCTCATTTGCCGGACAACAAGAGACATATCTAAATGTTCGCGGTATAAAGGAAGTGCTTATCTCTGCCAAGAAATGCATAGCTTCGCTTTTTACAGACCGAGCTATCTCATACCGAACCGATAAAGGATTCTCTCATTTTGATGCCGCCCTGTCTGTAGGGGTTCAACTCATGGTCCGCTCTGATATCGCTACTTCAGGTGTGGCTTTTACTCTCGATACTGAGACTGGTTTCGATAAGGTGATAGTCATAAATGGCATTTATGGATTGGGAGAGCTCATTGTTCAGGGCAAGGTTATCCCAGATGAATTCTTGGTTTTCAAACCTACACTCGAGAGTGGGGCGCAACCAATCATCAGGAAAAAGCTGGGTAAGAAAATGACCAAACTTGTGTATGCTAGGCAGGGAATAAAAAGCGCAGACATAACACCCAAAGATCAACAGAGATTTTGTATTACCGACGAAGAAGTGGTGAAGCTTGCCAAATGGTGTTTGCAAATCGAGAAGTATTTCTCTGAAAAGCACGGACATTTGCAGCCGATGGACATCGAATGGGCGAAAGATGGTAATACCGGTGAACTTTTTATAGTGCAGGCTCGCCCAGAGACAGTGCATTCTGGTAAAGACAAAAATATTCTAAGAGAATTTAAGTTGAAGGAAAATAGTGACGTATTGGTGAGCGGTATAGCAGTGGGTGGCAAGATCGGTGCCGGAAAAGTTCGAATACTTCACGACACCAAACACATAGACACATTCCAAAAAGGAGAAGTGCTGGTGACAGGTATCACTGACCCTGACTGGGAACCTATCATGAAAATAGCTAGTGCTATCGTGACCGACAAGGGTGGACGTACTTCTCATGCGGCTATTGTCTCTCGCGAGCTTGGCATACCTTGCATCGTGGGTACGAGCAACGCGACCAAAATTCTAAAGAACGGACAAGAGGTGACGATAGATTGTTCTTCTGGAGAAGTGGGCAACGTCCACAAAGGAATACTTCCATTTGAAGTATTGGAGCATAAGCTCGATCAAATCCCAGAGATTGGAACCAAGATAATGGTAAACATCGGCTCTCCAGATGAGGCTTTCAAGAGTTACAATCTTCCGGTTAGTGGGGTGGGGCTTGGACGGCTTGAGTTCATCATCGCTTCTCATATCAAAGTGCACCCAAATATTTTGATTGATTATAAAAACTTAAAAGCCAGTAAGAACACTAAAGAAGTAAATAAAATATTAGAAAAGGTGGAAGAGTTGACTAGTTCTTATGAAGACAAGACAGAGTTTTATGTAGAGCAACTAGCTTTAGGTATCGCCAAAATCGCTGCGACTTTCTATCCACACGATGTCATCATCCGAAGTTCAGACTTCAAGACCAACGAGTACCGCACTCTCTTGGGTGGAGGATTGTATGAACCAAGCGAAGAGAACCCGATGCTCGGTTGGAGAGGGGCGTCTCGCTACTATGATCCGAAATTCAAAACGGCCTTCGGACTTGAGTGCAAAGCTTTCAAGCGAGTACGCGAAGAGATGGGTCTTAAAAATGTGATCCCTATGATCCCTTTCTGTCGTACGCCAGAAGAGGGTCAGAAGGTCCTAGAAGTAATGAAAGAAAATGGTTTGGATAAAACTACAGATAAGGATTTGAAAGTGTACGTCATGTGCGAGATACCATCCAATATTCTTTTGGCGGATGAGTTCTTGGATATCTTCGACGGTATGTCCATCGGTTCAAACGACCTGACTCAACTTACTTTGGGTCTAGATAGAGATTCTGGAATAGTGACTCATATCGCTAATGAAAAAAATCCAGCTGTTAAAAAATTAATCAGTGAGATAATCAAAAAATGTACAGCTCGTCAAAAGTATATAGGTATTTGCGGACAAGCTCCGTCTGACTATCCAGAGTTCGCTCAATTCTTGATAGACGAGGGGATAGAGAGTATTTCTCTAAACCCTGATACCGTCATCAAGACCTTGATGATGCTTAGTAAAAAATAAAATATAGAGTGCGAGTAGGGGGAATCGAACCCCCGTCTCAACCTTGGGAAGGTCGCATTCTACCACTAAACCATACTCGCATGCCCTTATTATACAACCAAATTTCTTGTTTGTGTGTAGTAGGGGCTATGCTATAATAATACTATGCAAAACGTAACAATATATTCAACACCAACATGTCATTTTTGCCACATGGCAAAGGATTTTTTCAAGGAAAATAACGTAACATATACAGAGCACGATGTGGCTTCTGACCTTGAACAAAGGAAGATCATGGTAGAAAAGAGTGGTCAAATGGGGGTACCGGTAATAATGATCGGCGATGAGCTTCTAGTCGGATTCGACAAGCCAAAGGTGGCAAAACTCCTAGGTTTCATATAGAGTATATTTGAACTAGGATTGCCCTCGTAGTTCAATGGATAGAACAGTTCCGTCCTAAGGAATAGATCCCCGTT
>CAZVBK010000049.1:0-3189 GCA_964625485.1 uncultured Candidatus Saccharibacteria bacterium | reverse complement strand
TGGATTCCTGGAGCTGACCACGCTGGATTTGAAACCCAAGTAGTGTATGAGAAAAAATTGGAAAAAGAAGGACGATCTAGGTTTGGGATGGATCCACAAGAGTTATATAAAGAAATTCTAGATTTTACTTTATTTAATAAGAAAAACATGGAAGCCCAAGTCCGCTCGATGGGTGCTTCTTGTGATTGGTCTCGAGAGAAATTTACATTGGATGACGATGTTGTTTCAAAAACCCAAGACACTTTTGTAAAAATGTGGAATGATAAGCTGGTTTACCGTGGGAAAAGAACAGTCAACTGGTGTTTCAAACACCAGACATCTCTATCTGAAGTAGAAACAGAGTCCACGGAAGAAGAATCCCCTTTCTACTATTTTAAGTATGGACCTTTTGAGATAGGCACAGTAAGACCCGAAACAAAATTTAGCGACAAATACATAGTCATGCATCCCGAAGACAAAAGGTATGCAGAATATACACACGGGCAAAAACTGCAAGTGGAGTGGATCAATGGCCCTGTCGAAGCAACTATTATCAAAGACGAAGTGGTAGATATGGAATTCGGCACCGGCATCATGACCATAACTCCATGGCACTCCCAAGTGGATTATGAATTAGCACAAAAATACAACCTAGATATGGAGCAGATAATCGGTTGGGATGGCAAACTTCTGCCTGTAGCTCAAGAATTTGCAGGAATAAAAATAAAAGAAGCACGACCAAAGATAGTCGAAAAACTTAAAGAGAAAGGACTGCTAATAAAAATAGATGATAAGTACAAAAACGTTATCAAGAAATGCTACAAATGCAGTACTGTCATCGAACCTCAAATCAAAGATCAGTGGTTTGTAAAGATGGCACCACTAGCCCAAATGGCACTCGAAGCCGTAGATCGCGGTGAACTCAAATTTATTCCCGACAACTACGAGAAAATATTCAGATACTGGATGGAGAATAATATCGATTGGAATATTTCAAGGCAAATAGTCTGGGGTATATCTATACCTGCTTGGTTTCGTGGGGATGAGGCGATAGCGAGCATTGAGAAACCTGACGGTGATGGCTGGGTCAAAGACATAGATACTTTTGACACTTGGTTCTCTTCCGGGCAGTGGCCACTAATGGTGACAGACTTCCCTAAGGGTGATGATTTTAATTCTTATTATCCTACGGATGTAATGGAGACTGGGCATGACCTGATATTCAAATGGATTCCAAGAATGGTTATATTTGGGTTGTACCTTACCGGCAAGTCTCCTTTTCACACTGTGTATTTACACGGCTTGGTTAATGACGCGAAGGGCAACAAAATGAGCAAGTCTAAAGGAAACGTGGTGAATCCCCTGACTCTAACCGACAAATACGGCACAGACTCTCTACGTATGGCATTAGTGGTCGGAAACACCCCAGGCACGAACCTCGCCCTTCAAGAAGAAAAAGTAAAAGCATACAAAAATTTTGGAAATAAAATTTGGAACGCTACTAGGTTTGTCTTAGAACAGATCAAGGATTTTGATATTACCCAAAAAGTAGAGCTCGATGTAGAAGACCGTAGCTCAGAGAAAGAACTTGCTGACTTGATAACCGAAATAACCAAAGAAATGGACGAGTTTAAATTTTATATCGTTGCCGAAAAGCTGTACCACTACTTCTGGCACACATTTGCTGATATAATTATCGAACGCTCAAAGAAAAAAATATTGGAAGGTCACAATGCTGACTCTGCCAAAGCGTTGCTCTATTCCCAACTTACTACACTACTGCGAGCCTTGCATCCTTTTATCCCATTCGTAACAGAAGAATTATGGTCTATGATACAAACCCAAAACAAAACATTATTAATGGTAGAAAAGTGGCCTAACTAATGCCCGGTACGCCTACAACATGGGCTCTAGCGCTTTTTGGGGGGATAGCCCCTGCTCTACTTTGGCTGTGGTTCTGGCTCAAAGAAGACGCTCCTGAACACCGACCAAAGAAACTCTTGTTTATAATATTTCTAGTTGGGATGCTTTCAGTATTTTTTGTACTACCCATAGAACAATACATCCAATCCAGAGTGGATTCTGAGTCCCTACGTCTTATCCTCTGGGCGGCAACCGAAGAAATATTTAAATTCTTGGTAGTCATTATGTTGCTGTATAAAACAACTCACGTAAATGAACCAATAAAGTGGCCACTTTTTTTTATTACCGGCGCGCTCGGATTCGCTGGACTAGAAAATGCTTTGTTCCTAATCAAGCCATTGTCTTTGGACAACACGGCAGTGAGTCTCCTCACAGGGCAACTCAGATTCTTGGGAGCGACACTCCTACACACTGTAGCCACAGGAGCCATAGGTATAGCCTTGGGTCTTTCCTTTAATCCTACAGGTAAAATAAATAAAACTTATCTTTTCGCAGGAATATTTACTGCTATCACCTTGCATAGTCTCTTCAATTTTTTTATAATGAAGAATAGCGGAGGAGATTTCTTAAAAGTTTTCGCGTTATTGTGGGTCGTCACAATCATTATCATGCTGCTCTTGGAAAAACTACGAAGAATGAGCGGTGAAAAATAATAAGCGTCGCGTTTTAACGGACAATTACGCGACATAATTTTGTCCAGAAATTAAAAAATATGGAACCAAAAAAGAGAAGTTTTTTTGAAAGACTAACAGGCACGATGACCATGCCTGAAGAAGAGGAAGTAGAAACACAAAGTGTGACTATAAACAAACTTGATAAGAAGACCGGAGCGGCAAATTGGATGGAAGAAGAAAACGATGAAGCTGAGCTCACCGTGGACGTGTATCAGACCAATACCAATATCATAATCCAGACCATGGTGGCTGGAGTAAATCCTGAGAACTTGGAGCTCACCATCGCTCGCGATATGATAACCATCAACGGCAAGCGCGACGACACTAGAAACATAGACGAAGAAAATTATTTCATTAAAGAATTATACTGGGGCAAGTTTACTCGTACTATCCTTCTACCTCAAGAAGTAGAACCGGAAGAAGCAGAGGCTACAGAAAAGCACGGACTGCTTACTATCAAACTTCAAAAAGTAGATAAGGGAAAGAGAAATACAGTAAAAGTAAAATCTATATAAATACAAAATAAAAACACCCTATCTGGGGTGTTTTTATTTTGGTGTGCCGAGGACCAGAGTTGAACTGGTGACATCTCCCTCTTCAGGGGAGCGCTCTA
>CAZVBK010000048.1:0-3421 GCA_964625485.1 uncultured Candidatus Saccharibacteria bacterium | reverse complement strand
CTAACTGTGGCGAACAATGAAAGCATAATGATAGACAACCGTGCGTCTGTAGACCGAGTCATAAAAGTGGGGCAGCTCATGAACATCAAGTCTTATGGCTTCAAGATAGTCAAAATATCAAGTGAAACAGGTCCCGCCGTTTGGACAGTAGATTGCGATAAGACTCCAGCTGTAGCTAAAATAATAATCCAATAATTCTATGGTCAACAAGCATTTCCTCAAGACTTTGGTGCTATTTACTGTCATGATCGTCGTGGCCCTGGTGGGGGTTATCGTCGTCGGCTATTCGAACTAGCAGGGTTGCTTCGAGCGCTCGTTTGTGTTATTGTGTTTATACCGCAAAGAAAATAGGTGCAAATAAGTTTTGCATAAATCCTATTTAGTGGGTCGATACTCTGGCTATTTGTCAGGGGCAACTTGCGGCCAATTGGCCGTTTTTTAATTTAAATCAAAATAAATATGGCGTTATTAAAATCAAAAAAGGAAGAAATGATCAAGGATTTGGAGAAGTCCATAAAGGGCTCCAAGTCTATAGTCTTCGTAAACTTTCATGGTATGAAGGTGCACGATGAGACAACCCTCCGCAAAGAACTCCGAGATCAGGGAGTAGGGTACAAGGTTTCCAGAAAGACTCTTTTGAAAAGAGCTCTCGATGGAAAAGCAGAAGGTGAACTTCCAAACCTTTCTGGAGAAGTGGCTATGGCGTATTCTGAAGATGCGACATCATCTCCACGCGAAGTTTACAATTTCCAAAAGACTCATAAAGATATGCTAAGTATCTTGGGAGGAATCTTTGATGGAAAGTTCGTGGACGGAGCATACATGACTGAGATAGCTACTATCCCAAGCAAGGAAGTATTGCTTTCAAAATTGGCATTCTTGTTCAAGAGCCCTATGCAACGTGTTGCTATCGCTATGAACGAAGTCGCTAAGAAAAAAGCTTAATTATTAACTTAGATATATATCATATGAATAAAGATACATTGTTAGAATGGTTAGACAAAGCAACAACTCTTGAACTAAACGAAGTTGTTAAAGCTATCGAAGAAAAGTTCGGAGTTTCAGCAGCAGCTATGGCAGCTCCAGCAGGAGGGGTAGCTTCGGGTCCTGCAGCAGAAGAGAAGGATGCTTTCACAGTAGTCCTAGCTTCAGCTGGTGAATCAAAGATCGCAGTTATGAAGATCGTTAAAGAAGTACTAGGTCTTGGTCTTAAAGAGGCAAAGGACTTGGTAGATGGCGCTCCTGCAACACTTAAGGATGGTATGAAGAAGGCAGAAGCTGAAGATGTAAAGAAGAAGATTGAAGAGGCAGGAGGAAAAGTAGAACTAAAATAGGTTCTACTTTTCGGCCGGAGGCGCGTCGGCGCCGAGGCGGGGGCTGCGCAAAATTCCAGCAGGAATTTATGCGTGGCCAAGGTAGAATTGAAATAGTTCAACCCAAATACTCACACAAAAGCACCCGACAGGGTGCTTTCGTTGTTTTCGGCGAGAGGGTTGTGTTTGAGTCAAAAAGCTCTATAATAAGCCGTATGGAAATTCTTGGAAAAATACTAGGCTCTCCGGCACGAGTGAAAATCATGAGGCTTTTTTTATTGAACAGGGCTAAGGGGTTTACGGTTAAAGACATAGAAAAGAGAAGTCGGGTGAATATTTCTCAAGTTCGCAAAGAAGTGAACTTGCTAGCTTCTATAGAGTTCATAAAAAAGCGTGGGGTTATCTGGCACTTCAATCCGTTTTTTAAATACACTTCTGAGTTCGATGGTTTACTGATAGGCTCTGAGTCTTTGGATAAAGAGTCTATCGGCTCACTATTTAAAAAGGTTGGCAGGGTCAAATTCCTGGCCGTGTCTGGTATTTTTATAAAGAACAAAGATTCTCGCGTGGATCTGCTCATAGTTGGCGACCGCATGAAGAGGGGCAAGATAGACGAGAGCGTCCGCAAGCTCGAAGCCGAGATAGGGGTGGAGTTAGTTTACGCAGTTTTTGATACAAAAGAGTTCACTTATAGACTCAGTATGTACGACAAGCTCGTACGAGATATTTTGGACTTCCCGCACGAGGTCATTTTGCAAGCTAAGGAGTTATCCACACAATCTTTAAAAAGGCCTTAAAAATTGATATAATAAGGGTAGAGCTTTTAAGGTCGAACTTAAAGAAGTTTATTATTAAACCTGACCGAAAATCGGGGCCTGACCAAGCTGGTCGGGAGACAATTAAGTATTTACTATATATATGAATAATATCTGGGTTACATGGGGTGATGTTTTTAATGCTTCACTTCAAGAATTATGGTGGGGTTTTGTGCAATTCGCTCCAAAGCTAGTGGTAGCGGTCGCATTGTTTATCATTGGATGGGTTCTGGGCTCTCTAGTAGCCAAGGCTTTCATGCAAGTTTTCGCTGCGTTGAAAATAGACAAACTATTTCAATCAGTAGGAGCAGATGAACTATTCAGAAAGGCTGGAATGACATTAAACACTGGCTACTTCGTAGGCCAACTCATGAAGTGGTTCGTTATCATTGTTTTCCTATTGCCATCACTTTCACTAGTGGGCTTGGGAGACATAAAAGATTTCTTACAAAATGATGTACTCGCATACATCCCTCGCGTTATCGTTGCGATATTTGTTTTGATCATCGCTTCTGTGGTTTCTCAAGCGTTGTCACAATTTATCGCTTCAGGATCTCGTGCTATGAATGTACACGCAGCCAACATGCTAGCGACTGTAGCTAAGTATGCAGTATGGGTGTTCGCATTCATCATTGCTCTTGGTCAATTGGGTGTAGCGGATTATTACATGAGTGTTCTATTCACTGGAATAATCGCCATGCTTTCATTGGGAGGCGCTTTGGCTTTCGGTCTTGGAGGCAAGGATGCAGCAGCTCGCTTCATCGCTAAGGTTCAAGAAGAAGCTAGAAAGTAATAAATCTATACTTTTAAAGTATTACAAAAACACCCCCGAAAGGGGGTGTTTTTGCTTGGTTTTTGTCCACAGATTATGCACATTTGGGGTAGGGGGCTTAACTGTTGACATCTTATACGGCTTCGTATATACTCTCTTAATCGGTATGAATATTACAAGAAACAGTTTAAAAGGCAGGCCCTAGCAGACTTTTCTTTTGTCTGTCGGAGCCGCCAAGAAGGCGGTTTTTTGTTTGGTAAGTAAGGCTAGAATATTGACAACTTAAAGCTATTTGGTCACTTCGGGGTCTTTTTATTGTGACCAAAATAGAACAGTTTCTGAGTAAGGGAGCGGTCTCTGAAAGGAAACTAAAACGTAGTCGAAAGACTATTGTGATTTTCAAATTTCTTAACAGGAAATTTAAGGGCGTACGGTGGATGCCTTGACTAAAAGTAGCGAAGAAGGACGTGGCGTTGCTGCGATAAGCTTCGGGGAGGTGCTTAGCAACCTTTGATCCGGAG
>CAZVBK010000047.1:0-3668 GCA_964625485.1 uncultured Candidatus Saccharibacteria bacterium | reverse complement strand
CTACTCCCCGATTTCTTTGGGGTTCTTGGGTTTAGTGGTGCTTTTTTTTGCTTTTAACGTTATCGGTTTTGTGATGAAAATGAAAGAAACAGGCGAGAATCGGGATATAGCTCAAAGTAAACTTGAAGCTCTGAAAGACCAGAAGGCGAAACTAGAGTTCGATATAGAGCGCTTGAGTAGTGAAACTGGCGTAGAAGAAACCATTAGAGATAAATTCGGCCTAGTCAAAGAAGGGGAAGACGTGATAGTCATAGTAGAGGAAAAGCCTGCCGAGCAGGAGGAAAAACCTAAAGAAGATAAGGGTTTTTTCTCATTTATTAAAAATATTTTTGACTGATTACCAGTATTATAGATATTTGGTATAATAATAGTATATGAAAATAGTCTTATTTGAAGTTCCGATTAGCGAGCAAGAAGTATTCAAGATATTTTTTAATGACCTAGAAGTAGTTTATTTAGAAGAAAAGCTTACCGCAGATACTGCACATAAAGCTAAGGACGCAGAAGTCATATCTGTATTCATAAATTCAACTGTAAACAAAGATGTTTTAGATTTGTTACCAAATTTAAAATACATATCCACCAGGTCTACTGGTGTTGACCATATAGACTTAAGCTATTGTGAAGGAAAGGGGGTCAAGGTATCCAATGTTCCTGCTTACGGCTCTAAGACTGTAGCCGAATTTACCTTTGCCCTTATTACGGCACTTTCTCGTAATGTTTATGGTGCAGTACAAAAATTAAAGCAAGATGGAGTATTTGCGATTGAGGGTTTGCGAGGTTTTGATCTGCACGGCAAGACTTTGGGAGTAATAGGTACCGGTAAAATAGGCAAAAATGTTATCAAGATAGCCAAAGGTTTTGACATGAATGTGGTAGCCTATGACATGTACCCAGACAAAGAGTATTCGAAAGAGTTTGATTTTACATACAAATCTTTACTGGAGGTTTTAGGGGAATCAGACATTATAACTTTGCATACTCCTTATACTAAAGAAAGTTACCATTTGATAAATCGAGAAAATATAAATTCCATAAAGAAAGGAGCATATGTCATAAACACTGCTCGCGGAGAACTCATCGACACAGATGTTTTGATAGAGGCACTTTTGGACGGACGTGTAGCCGGAGCGGGTCTAGACGTACTAGAGGGTGAAAGAGAGCTCAAAGAAGAACTCAACTTACTTTCTTCTCCTGATAACTCTTTGGCAATAAAGAATTATAAAACACTACTTGAAGACAAAGCATTGGTGGATATGAAGAATGTTATCGTCACCCCACACATAGCTTTTTATTCTAAAGAAGCGGAGTGGGAGATAGTCAAAACTACAGCTGATAATATCAGAGGTTTTATCAGCGATAGGCCGAGTAACTTAATCAAATAGCAATCTATGAAAAAAGATTGGATAAAAAACGCTAATGAATTGGCGATTGATGATAATCGTAAAATAGCACTGGATATAATATCTTCAGGTTTAGATGCTATTGATACTAAATTCGTAATTAGAAACAAAATCCAATTAGAGGGAGAAATTTTGCACGTGGAGGATCAGATTTTTGATTTGAGTTTGTTTAAGAAAATCACAGTGATTGGTTTCGGTAAGGCCTCTATCGCCGCCACTCAGGCGCTCGAAGAAATATTGGGTTCACGGATTAATGGTGGAGCCGTCGTGGGTACGACCGAAGATAAGTGTTCTTATGTAGAAACATTTGTCGGTACGCACCCCAGACCATCCATACAGAACGTGCGAGCCGGAGAAAGGATAACTGATTTGGTTAAAAATAGCACAGCAGATGATCTTGTGATCGCTATTGTGTCGGGCGGAGGCTCGGCGCTTTTTTGTTCATCTTTGGATGAATGTACTCAAGGCGCAGCCCTTTACGATGCCTACTTGTCTTCAGGTAAGTCTATCGGTGAAATGAATATTGTACGCAAGCATCTGTCTTACTTGAAGGGCGGAGGACTGGCCAAGGTTGCTTATCCGGCTACTGTTGTGGGCTTACTTTTCTCGGATGTTCCAGGCAATCATTTCGAAGATATCGCTTCTGGCCCTACCTATAAAGACAACTCTACTACCGTAGATGCTCAAAGAATAGTAGATAAGTACAACCTAGGTTCTTACGATTTGATAGAGACCCCAAAGGAGGATAAATATTTTGAGAATGTTCACAATTTTGTCTTAGTTTCAAATGATATTGCTGTTTCAGCCATGAAGAAAAGGTGCGAAGAATTGAATTTCGGGTCTCAGGTGCTTTCTCTCGAACTATATGAAAATATCGAGGATGTTGTCCTTAAGCTTTGCAATAAAGATATTGCCCCAGGTTCAGCCGTATTGGGTGCAGGAGAACCCAAAATAGAGGTCACAGAAAAAGGTGGTATGGGTGGCCGGAATACTCACATGGCTCTAACTGCTTTACATAAAAATCTAGTTCCTTCAGATTCTGTATTTATATCTTTTGCCTCTGATGGAAAGGATAATACTCCATACGCTGGGGCTATTGTAGATAAAAATACAATTAGAAAATTCCAAGAATTAAAAATAGATTCGGCGGATTATTTGAAACGTTTTGATTCAGGTTCCGCGTTTCTCTTGTCAAAAGATTTGATCGACACCGGTCCGACAGGAGCAAACGTTTCAGACTTGATGTTATTCCTTAAATTAAATAATAAATGATAAATACCATAGAAAACATAAAAGCTGAAAGAGTTTTGGATAGTCGAGGGAACCCAACACTAAAGGTCACTGTTTATTCCACAGGAGAAGAAGCGAGTTTCTCTGTACCATCTGGGGCGTCTACTGGCACGCACGAGGCTCATGAACTTCGTGATGAAGATGGTAAGGGTGTAGATGGAGCAATAGAAAAAATACACACTTTAGTGCTGGGCGCCCTGAAGGGTCAAGATATTTTTGATCAGAGGAATATAGACAATATTTTAATAAATCTAGATGGTACAAAAAATAAAGAGAACTTGGGTGGCAACAGCATGCTCGGGGTCAGTATCGCTTGTGCCAAACTCGCGGCGAAGTTAAAAGGTATTCAGACTTTTGAATACTTGAGAACTTTGGCTAGGGTAATGCCCTCAAGACAAACTCCGTATTTATACATGAATTTAATAAATGGTGGCAAGCACGCACACAATGGCCTAGCTTTTCAAGAATATCTTGTTGTTCCAGACACTACCAATCCTAAAGAGGCGGTAGATATGGCCTTACAAATTCAAGATTCTTTACAAAACATTCTTTCAGTAAAATACGGTATGACAGATATGCCTTATGGAGATGAAGGTGGGATAGCGGTGAAGATGGAAGACATAAGATTTCCACTTATGGCATTAAAGGAAGTATTGGTAGAAAATAAATTAGAAAATAAAGTTCGCTTTGCTCTCGATGTGGCAGCGACCTCCTTTTACAAAAATGGTTTATATAAAGTAAACGGACAAGAATTAAATAGTGATGAAATGCACAAGATTTACAAATCACTAATTGCAGAGTTCAATCTTCTGTCGGTGGAGGATCCTTTCCATGAAGAAGATTTTGAGAATTATAGAAAATTAAAAGATGATAATGGCGCTTTACTTGTGGTGGGAGACGATCTGACTGTTACTAATAAGGATTTAGTACAGTTAGCAATAAAGAATGGAAGTATAAATGCAATGATAATAAAGC
>CAZVBK010000046.1:0-3725 GCA_964625485.1 uncultured Candidatus Saccharibacteria bacterium | reverse complement strand
CTGTCGAATACATGTGCGCGATACTCACCGCAGAATCCGGTGATGTCGAAAAAATTGCTGAAATCATAGACGAGTGTAAGAAAATGAAAATAGCGATACTTCCACCGTCTATCAATGAAAGCTACAACGACTTCACTGTGCTCCGCGATCACGGAGAAAAAGAAGAACGCTCTATCAGATTCGGACTCAACACTATTAAAAATTTGGGGACAGATATCGCGACATCAATAATCGAAGAACGCACCAAGAACGGCAAATTCACAACGCTCACTGATTTCTTTGAACGTATCAATCACAAAAACTTGAATAAAAAATCAGTCGAAGCTCTGACAAAGTCTGGCGCCATGGACGACCTAGCGGAGCGCAATATGATTATCGGCAACTTGGAAACACTTCTCGCTTTCAACAAAGAAGCCCGTGGGGTAAATACCCAAACATCATTGTTTGGAAGTCTGGGTGGAGTGCAATCCAAAATAACTCTTATTCCTCAGGCAGAGGCCACAAGCAAGGAAAAGCTGGTCTGGGAGAAAGACCTACTCGGTTTATATATTTCTGGTCACCCGCTAGATGAATTCAGAGAAAAAATAGAGAAGTTCGGCACCAAAATATCTCAAGCTCGAGAAGAGCTAAAGAATAATGCTCCTGTAAAAATGGTAGTGATCCTCGACACTGTGCGAATGGTTATGACCAAGAAAAACGACCGCATGGCCTTTATAGGATTCTCAGACTTTACTGGAAGCATGGAGGCCGTAGTTTTCCCAGAAGCTTACGAAAAGAATAAAGATGTACTGGTAGCAGAAAAAATAGTAGCTCTGTCTGGTAAAGTATCTACCCGAAACAACGAAAAAAGCATAATCATCGAAGAGATAAAAGAACTGAAAAGCGAGTAAGTATAACTAGTTGAACAAAGACATCGCTTTGTCTTTTCCTTCGTCGAAAACCATCTCTATGGATTCGGCCACTTTCTTGGAAAGTTTTTTCAACTCATCAAGCTCAGACTTTTTAAATTCACCTAACAAGAATTTGAGTACAGCTTCTTCGCCTTTTGGTTTCTTGGTCTTACCGCCTGGAGTCACCGGAGATACGCCGATGCGCACTCGCACGAACTCCTGACTCTTTAAGTGTTTGATGATAGAACCCAAACCATTGTGCCCGCCAGAAGAACGGTCAAAAGAAATACGCATAGTACCAATAGGCAAATCAATATCATCATAAATAACAACAAGATCTTTTAAATCTTTTTTGCTTTTGATGAGTGGAGCAACAGCCTTGCCAGAATTATTCATAAAAGTATCTGGCGTTAAGAATTTTATTTTTCTATCTTCCAATTTCTTTAAAATATGTCCAACCAAAATACGACCCGCGTTGTGGCGAGTATTCTCGTATTCCTTGCCTGGATTTCCAAGTCCAACAATTAGTTTCATCCCGTTAGAAATAAATTAAAAAATAATAATAAATTAAACCTTCAACCCCGCAGATTTCTAACGGGATTCATGCTTAAAACTATACCATTTGTTTTTAATCCTAACAACAAAACATACCATGAAATACATTATCTATACTGTCAAGCATTTTTTGTGCTAAAATAACCTCCATGGAAGCTGAAAAATCTATCAACTCAGAAACTGAAGTTGAGATAATAAAAAACAAACCTCAAACCAATTGGGAAGTATTCTGGGAGTTAGTTCGTTTTGCGGCTATCGCCGTACTCATAGTCCTACCGATACGGATGTACATAGCCCAGCCTTTTATAGTGTCTGGCTCTTCTATGTTCCCTACTTTTATGGACGGAGAATATCTGATAGTAGATGAACTATCTTACCATCTAGGAAATCCGAAAAGAAACGAAGTTATAATCTTCCGATATCCAAATGATCACAAAAAATACTTCATCAAACGAGTTATAGGTTTACCAAATGAAACCGTAGATATCAAAGGCTCAAAAGTCACGATCTCAAACGATGAAAATAAAGAAGGTTTTGTTTTAGATCAACCTTATGTAAAGAACACCTCAGAAGATGCCGCGCACTACGAACTCAAAGACAACGAATATTTTGTGATGGGAGACAACCGAAATGCGAGCTCTGATTCTAGGGTCTGGGGTCCTGTAACCAAAGACCTGATCATAGGTAGAGCATTCCTGCGACTCTTCCCAGCAAACAAGATAGAGAGTTTTCCAGGAGCTTATGAAGAAGATATTAAAAATTAATTAATGATTCAAAAAGTAGGATACGCTACTAAATCAAAATAACATATGCCAAAAAGCAAAGAAGTAAAAGCTAAAAACAAAGAAATCGCCGCACCAAAAGGAATGCGCGACATCATGAACGAGCAATATTACGCTTTTCAAGGATTTTTTGAAAAGGCCCAAGAGGTATCTCTGTACTACGGATTCAAGCCTATCGAAACTCCTATTCTCGAACAAGAAGACATCTTTACTTCTAGTATCGGCGAAGGAACCGACATCATAGACAAAGAGATGTACACCCTCAAAACCAAAGGTGGCGACCATCTAGCAATGCGCCCAGAGCACACTGCCCCACTTATGCGTGCTTACATAGAGAACGGAATGCAAAACATGCCTCAACCAGTAATGTTCTACCAATACGGTCCGGTATTTAGGCACGACAAGCCCCAAAAGGGGCGTTACCGACAGTTTTATCAGTTTGACCTTGACTCACTAGGTTCAGACAAAAGCATCATGGATGCGCTCGTTATCAAAGCCGGTATGAGCATCCTTGAAGAAGCTGGTGCGCACAATCTATCGATTGATATAAATTCCATCGGTGACAAAGAATGCCGTAATGGTTATGTAAAAGAACTAGTAAACTACTACAAGAAAAACATGAGTAGTCTGCCAGCCATCGACCGCGAAAGACTAAAGACCAACCCTCTGCGAATACTAGATTCTAAAGAAGAAAAAACAAAAGAAATAAACGAAGGTGCACCAGATGCTGTATCTTTCCTTTGCGCTTCATGCAAGAAGCACTTCAAAGAAGTGCTCGAATACTTGGAAGAAATGGGTATCAACTACAATATCAATAAAAATTTAGTACGTGGTCTTTCTTACTACACTCGCACTGTATTTGAGGTGTACACCGAGAACGAAGAAGAAGGTGGTGCTCCTATCCAAGTAGCTTCCGGCGGTAGATATGACTATCTAGCAAAACAAATCGGTGGCAAGAAGGATGTACCTGCAGTAGGATTCTCTATGGGTGTAGACCGCATCGTCGAAGCTTCTTGGCACAAAAAGCTTTCTCCTCGAATACTAAAGAAACCAAAAATATATTTCATTCAATTAGGTGCAGAAGCCAAGCTCAAGAGCCTAAATATCATCGATATCCTACGCAAAGCTCATGTACCGATAACTCAGTCATTATCTAAAGATAGCCTCGGATCCCAGCTAGCTATCGCAGAAAGACTAGCTATCCCCTACGCACTTATATTCGGAGTAAAGGAAGCCATCGACAACTCTGTCATAGTCCGCGATATGTCCAACCGTTCTCAAGAAACAGTCAAACTAACCAAACTTCTAGAATATTTAAAGGAGCTTAAGTAAAAACTATGGTCAAAAAAATTCTAGGGCAAAACGAAAAAGTCCTTAGGGAAATCGCGAAAATTGTTCCGATTGAGGACATAACTAGTCCAAAGATAAAAAAAATTATCAAATAAATGTCCGAGGCCCTGCGTGGACAAGATGATGGTGTAGCTATTGCTGCCCCGCA
>CAZVBK010000045.1:0-4174 GCA_964625485.1 uncultured Candidatus Saccharibacteria bacterium | reverse complement strand
AAACAAGGATATAGTACAAGCCGGAGCCAAGAAAAAGCTTGTAGATATAGATATTTATAAGCTCATAGCCATAGACGACGAGCGCTTAAAAACTCTTAAAGAAGTGGAGGATTTGCGAAGTGAGGTCAACAAAGTCTCCCTAAACATTTCTCGCGACCAAGACAGTGCTTCTCGCATGCAGGTCATCGAAGAAATGCGCCTCGTCAAAGACGACATAAAGAACAAGGAAGAAAAATTAAAAACCATCACTGAAGAATGGCAGGCTTTAATGCTCAAGGTCCCGAATGTTCCCGATATGTCTGTACCAGATGGTGAGACCGACAAGGAAAACCAAGAAGTAAAAGTTTGGGGAGAGAAAAAGATAGACGACGGTACACTCAAAGACCACGTCGAGATAATGAACGCCTTAAAGATGGTGGATTTTGAACGCGGCACCAAAGTGCACGGCTTCCGTGGATACTTTTTGACCAATGATGGTGCAAGACTTTGCTTTGCGATATGGAACTACGCTATGGATTTCTTTACTGAGAAAGGATTTTCTCCTATCATCCCTCCAGTTATTGTTCGTAAACAAAATCTTTTTGGGACAGGGCACTTGCCGGGTGATGTCGAAGATTTTTATATGACTCAAGATGCTGATGCTCTAGCTGGTACTGCTGAAGTGCCTCTTATGGGCATGCACGGTGGTGAAGTTCTAGATAAAAACACTTTCCCGATAAAATATTTAGGATTCTCTCCATGTTTCCGTCGTGAAGCAGGAAGTCACGGCAAGGATGTCCGTGGGCTTATCCGTGTGCACGAATTCTACAAGATGGAGCAAGTCGTCCTTTGTGAAGCGAACCACGAAACCTCAGTTAAGCTACATGAAGAAATAAATCGCAACACCGAAGAATTTATCGAATCTTTAGGTATTCCTTATCATACTGTCATAAACTGTGGCGGAGATTTGGGTGCAGGGCAGGTCAAGAAATACGATATCGAGCTTTGGGTTCCAAAAGAAAATACTTACCGAGAAATATCTTCAGCTTCATACTTTCATGATTTCCAAACTCGCCGTTTTGGTATTCGCTACAAAGATGAGGATGGCAAGATGCACTATGCCCACTCTTTGAATTCTACCGCTATTCCTACTCCACGCATCCTCGTGTCTTTGATAGAAAACTACCAACAAGCTGACGGTTCGGTCATGATCCCTGAAGTTCTGCGCAAGTACATGGGCGGAAAAGAGTTTATCCAGTAGTAGAGCAAGGCTCACTACGGGACAGGTAAAATATGACTTGTCCCGTACTAAATTTTTGATTACAAAATATAACCATTAATAGATTACATTTAAAATTTTAGTACCGGGATGAAGAAGAAAACCATCGCAAGCTCTCCTCGTGTTTTGGAGTTCAAGAAAAAACAGCGACAAGCTGAAATGAAAAAGCTAGGGTTTTATGTTGTGTGCGTGATCCTGGTTCTCGGAAGCCTTTCGTTCTTGGCTAGTTGGAAAAAGATAAATATTCTAGATATATCGGTGTCTGGCAACAAAGTCATCGATACTGCGAGCATCCAAGCTCTGGCTAAAAAAGAAATTGATGGCAAATACTTCTGGCTCATACCCAAGAGCAACTACCTTTTTTACCCAAAGAAAAATATAAAGCAGAACATCACTGATACCTACAAGAGATTCACCGATGTGTCTGTAGAGATATCCGATTCCAATATATTGAATATCGATGTTAGCGAACGAATGGCCAAGTACACTTGGTGCGGAGAAGAATTCGAAAATATTTCAAAGGAAGATCAGAAGTGTTACTTCATGGATCAGTCTGGTTATATTTTCGATGAAGCCCCATACTTTTCTGGAGACGTGTATTTTAGGTTTTACGGGGCGACCACGGGCAATGGTGAACGAGTAGACGGCTCAGACTATTTCAAGGAAGCTTTCCCAAACTTGGTTTTGTTTAGAGATTTGGCAGAAAATGTGGGCGTCAAACCTGTGGCTATGCACGTCGAAGGTAATGAAGTGAAAATGTATTTAGAGAGCAGTACTAGCGACGAACCTCCGGTAGTGCAGGTCAAGACCAATGCAGATATCAAGAAGGTGGTGGAGAATTTGAAAACTGCCCTCGGCACCGACCCACTCAAGAGTAAGTTTGATAAGAATTACAAATCTTTAGAATACATAGACCTCCGCTTTGTAAACAAAGTGTTTTACAAATTCAAAAACGAATCTGCTCCGGTTCGCCCAGAAGAGGAATTATAAAATATGAGTTACTTAGGATTTTGGGCAAAATTAAAAAGACCTGTTTTCGTACTTGCGCCGATGGCAGATGTCACCGACTGTGTTTTCAGGGCGATAATAAATAAATACGGCAAACCTGATGTTTTTTGGACAGAGTTCGTATCTGCCGACGGGCTGGCTCACCCTGTGGCTCGCAAAAAACTTCTGATAGATCTGAAGTACGACAAGGGTGAGCACCCGATAGTCGCCCAGATATTCGGTTCGAAGGTAGAGAATATTCGCACCGCTGCCGCACTTTGCAAAGAGCTCGGGTTTGACGGCATAGATATAAATATGGGTTGTCCGGACAAGTCTATCGAGAAGCAACTCTGTGGTAGTGCCATGATCAAGAATCCGAAACTCGCCAGAGATGTCATCCGTGCTGCCAAGGAAGGTGCACCGGGTCTACCCATCTCAGTGAAGACTCGTATTGGATATAACAAAAATGAAATGGAAGAATGGCTTCCAGAACTTTTGGCTGAAGACATAGCTGTGCTCACAGTACACCTCCGTACGCGCAAAGAAATGTCTGATGTCCCTGCGCATTGGGATTTGATGAAGCGCATTGTTGAGATTCGCAATGAAAGTGGTAAAGATACTTTGATATTCGGCAATGGTGATGTGAAGGATCTAAAAGACGCCGAACAAAAAGTAAAAGAAACCGGATGCGACGGCGTCATGCTAGGCCGAGCAATATTCGGGAATCCATGGTTGTTTACTGGAAGCACACCAACAATCAAAGAAAAACTAGAAGTCATGCTCGAACACACCAAGCTTTTCGTCGAAGTATTGGGTCCCCACAAAAACTTTGCCATTATGAAGAAGCACTACAAGGCGTATGTGAACGGCTTTGAAGGCGCGAAGGAACTTCGAGTGCAATTGATGGAGGCGAAAGATTACGCCGAGATAGAAAAAGCTACGAATGATTTTTTGGCTAAAGTAGAGCCTGCCCCGTAGTAAGTTTTGAAAAAACTTCACTTCGGGGTAATATTATACACATGCATGAACTAGCCCTATATCGTAAATATCGCCCAAATACATTTGCGGAAGTTGTCGGTCAAGACCACATAGTGGATGTACTTGAAAGCTCTATAAAAACGGGTAAAGTTTCGCATGCGTACCTTTTTGTCGGATCTCGCGGTACAGGTAAAACTTCTGTAGCTAGAATTTTTGCCAAAGAAATAGGTGTCAGTCCGAACGACTTGTACGAGATAGATGCGGCTTCGAACCGTGGCATAGACGACATCCGGGCTTTGCGTGATGGGGTGCGCACTTTGCCTTTTGATTCTAAATTCAAAGTATATATCATCGACGAGGTGCACATGTTGTCCAAAGACGCTTGGGGCGCATTACTCAAGACTCTCGAAGAGCCTCCAAAGCATGTCATCTTTATACTGGCGACGACAGAACTTCAGAAAGTCCCAGATACTATAATCTCTCGATGTCAGGTTTTTACATTTCATAAAGCGAGCGAACTGTCTGCCAAAAATATTATTCACGATGTCGCAGGCCGTGAAGGTTTTGATTTAGACAAAAGCTCTGCGGAACTACTGGCCATACTTGGCGATGGGTCTTACCGCGACACTCTGGGCACACTACAGAAAGTATTGAATTTTTATAAATCTAGCAAGAAAGGAACAAAGATATCTCGCGAAGATGTAGAGAAGGTAACCGGTGCTCCGAAAACACTTTTGGTCAATGATTTCCTTGCGTCATTGGTAGAGAAAAATATTGAGCAAGCCATCATGACCGTCCGCAATGCTTCTGCCGAAAATCTAGACATGAAGCTCTACCTCAAACTCATAATCCAAAAATTCCGCATGGCTATAATACTTCGCTATGCACCAAAGCTTGAAGAAGAAATGGCTGGCGACTTGGGCGAAGGGGATTTGGTATTCCTGAAAGACT
>CAZVBK010000044.1:0-4226 GCA_964625485.1 uncultured Candidatus Saccharibacteria bacterium | reverse complement strand
TTTTTTATAAAAATATGCCTGAATATAAAATAATTATGCCTTCAAAGCCTCGTGTTGTGTCTGAAGAGAACACAAAAGGAGTTTTTGAAATAGATGGTTTATATCCCGGATACGGACATACGCTAGGAAACAGCCTACGAAGAATTATTCTATCTTCTTTGCCTGGAGCTAGTGTTACCTCTATAAAAATAGAAGGTGTAACTCATGAATTTCAGACAGTAGAAGGAATCAAGGAGGACGTCATCGTTATGATTTTGAACATGAAGAAGATTCGTTTCAAAATGGCTTCTGATGAACCTCAGACTGTTACTCTATCTATCAAAGGACCAAAGGAAGTCCTAGCTTCTGACGTAAAGACCACTGGTCAAGTAGAAGTTTTGAATCCTGATCTACACATCGCCGAAGTTACTGGCAAGGTGAACCTAAACGTAGAGCTTCGCATCGAGAAGGGCCTAGGCTTTATCTCCAAAGAAGCTATGCAAAAAGACAAAGTTGATATCGGTACTATCGCTGTAGATGCGATATTTACTCCTATCCGCCGTGTGTCTTACGAAGTTGAGAACATGCGCGTAGGTGACAACACCAACCACAATCGTCTTCGCATTTCTATCGAAACTGATGGAACACTTACTCCTCGCGAAGCTCTTTCTCGTTCTATCGAGATCATGATCAACCAGCTCAAGGCTATAGTAGACTTCAAAGAGCCTGTGGAAGAAGTAGAAGAGAAGACCGAGAAGGCAAGTAAAAAAGAAGCGACTGAAGACGAAGACAAGGGAGATGATTTTTCTGATGCACTGAAGACTCGCATCGACTCTCTAGACCTTTCTACCCGAACCCTAAATGCACTGACTGCAGCCAACATTCGTACACTTGGAGGACTTGCTCGCAAGAAGCGAGAGGACCTTCTCGAAGTTGAAGGCATAGGTGAGAAGGGTATAACAGAAATCAAGAAAGTTCTTGGTAAGTTCAATTTAAATTTGAAAGAATAATATTTTATGAGACACGGAAACAATGTAAGAAAATTTGGAAGAGATAAGAATCAAAAAGCAGCGCTTATGGCTTCTTTGGCTTTGAACTTGATCGTTCGCGAGAAGATCAAGACTACAGAACCAAAGGCTAAAGAGCTTCGTCCTTTTATTGAGAAACTTGTAACACGTGCCAAGAAGGGTGACCTTGCAACACGCAGACTCATAATCGCGAAGCTTTCAAACCGAAGCAAGGAGACCAAGAAGCTTTTTGAGGTTATCGCTCCAAGATATAAGGATGTAAATGGTGGATACACAAGAGTATTAAAGTTGGGAGCTCGCAAGAGTGACGGCGCAAAGATGGCCCACATAGAATTTGTATAAGCCAAAGAATAAAAAAGTTATGAAATCACAAACAACAAAAATGAAACCTTCTCTATACGAACCAAAGACTGTCGACGCAAGTGGTCGCACTCTTGGACGTGTAGCTTCTGAAGTGGCTATGTCTCTTATGGGCAAGACCAAGCCTACTTTTGAACGCAACAAATATTCTGGCGTGCCAGTAATAGTAGAGAATGCTTCAAAGATAAAGATCACTGCCAAGAAGCTTGATACTATCTTCCACACACGATACTCAGGTATTCCAGGAGGACTTCGCATCTTGAAGGGTACAGAAACTTCTGAAAAGAAGGGAATGAAGGAGCTTGTAAAGCTTGCAGTATTTCAAATGCTTCCAGACAACAAAATCCGCCGAGAGATGATGAAGCATTTAACTATAAAAGATTAACAATACGACTATAATATATGGAAAAGAAAGATAAATACATAGAAGCTATAGGACGCCGCAAGACCTCTACCGCACGAGTACGTATTACTCCTGCAGCCAAGAGTACTTTCGTGGTGAACGATACCGATGCCAAGGAATACTTCAAGACTGAAGTAGAACGCCGTTTGGTTCAAGATCCTATAATCAAAGGCCTTGCTACTACTGGTGAGACCAAGGCAGGCAAGTGGGCTGTGGTTGCGAAAGTTGTCGGTGGAGGAACACACTCTCAAGCCGAAGCTGTACGCCACGGACTAGCTCGTGCACTCGTAGATTCTGACCTAGAACTTCGTGGAAAGATGAAGACTCTGGGATTCCTAAAGCGCGACCCTCGTGCCAAAGAACGCCGAAAATTCGGACTCAAGAAAGCTCGTAAAGCACCTCAATGGTCCAAGCGTTAAAAAAGAAAAAAGAGCCCCTCGCTATTGCGCTCGGGGCTCTTTTTTTGATTCAGCGCGTCATTCGACGCCGGTAGTTTCAGGTGGTGATTTCTCGGGGACGGGCCGGATGGTGTCATCGTTTTGATCGAATATCATTCCCCCGCATATGTAAACATCCCTACGATATCGTTGTTTCTTTTGTTCAATAATTCCCAGCTGCGCCATGTACCGGAGCACTTCGTCAGCTGCGTCACGGCGATTCACCATCTCCGTCCAGCTCCATGTTCGGCCGATGGCAAGAAATCCAACTAGCTCCCTAATTTGTTCCGGTGAGATAGACACACTGCCTCCTTTTTGTTCAGGGTTCGTTTGATTTATACATTTTTGTGTTTAGATTGTCAACAAAAGTAATTTATAAATTTTTTAAAAACACCCCTTTCCGAAGGGGTGATTTTGTGTTAAAATGCACATTATGAAAGACGAAGAGGAAAAGAAAGACATAACTCCAGAGGAAGACGCGGAAGACGTTGTAGAATTCGAATTCAACGAAGACGGGGAAGAAGACCTCAAGAAAACCCTGAAAAAGCTTCGTGCTGACCTCAAGCAAGTAAAGAAAGAAAAGGAAGAATACCTGACTGGCTGGCAGAAAGAGCGAGCAGATTTTGCGAATTATAAAAAAGGTGAGGAGGACCGTCGGGCCATGGTGTCCGAATCTATGCGCGAGCGCATACTTTCTAGATTCCTTTCAGTTATGGATAGTTTCAATATGGCTTTCGCAAACAAGGAAGCTTGGGAGAAAGTAGAACCAGGCTGGCGCAAGGGTGTGGAATATATTTATGCCCAATTCAACAATGTATTCGAAGAATACGGAGTAAAACCTGTCGGAGTAGAAGGTGAAGTTTTCGATCCGAATATTCACGAATCCATAGACATGGTGCAAACACCAGAAAAGGAAAATGATCACAAAGTGGCCAATGTAATCCAAAAGGGCTACAAACTCGGCGACCGCGTCATCCGCCCAGCAAGGGTAAATGTTTTCGAGTTCAAGGAATAATTTATTTTCCGAAGGTTTCGAATAGGAACTTGGCGGTGTCTTCGTCTAGTGTGTCTGTGGTTATGATCATCATTTCGGTACTCAGGCCGAGATCTTTTTTGATATTTGTGAAAAGGTGTTCGTATGGAAGAGGGGAGATCCAAGCACTATTTTTGAGGCAAACGAAGCCGGCTTTTTTTAGGAGGTAGCGCAGAGCTTCGCGTTCGTTCTTGCGAGCTTCTGGGAGGTCGAGGAGGATGATGCGCCAAAGGCCATCCCATGAGGTATTTACCAAAGTTGTCTCACTATCTAGCATCAGGCTATGGACCTTTTTTTTGCCCTCTTTGGTCAGGCGGGCGTAGTCGTTTTGGCCTGAATTTATGCTTTCTATTAGACCCGCTTCCCGAAGGCCTTTCAGAGAGCGTGTGATGGCGTACAAGGGGTTTTTGTCTTCATTTTGGTCTACTATACGGCTGGCTATTTCAGGCATTGAAATAGCCTTATTTTGCCCTAAAATCTTGAGTATCTTATTAGAATACTGGGTTTTGGCGACTTTTCTTGACATAAGGGTATTTTATAATATATATTACTTTTTGCAAGCATTTCGCGACCACGAAAAACTTGCAAAAATAAATGGGGTGTATATAATAGAGTTATGCTAGATCACAAAAAAGTAGATTTTAACCAAGTGCCGAAAAAGTTTGCCGATGGGGCTATCGGAGCTATGAACAAGGATTCATTTTTCATTGGCATAACTTCGGGAAACAACGTGGACATGTTTGCCACGACCCCGAGGACGATGAAAAGCATCGCAGCTTTTATAAATAGGCATGTAGCGAATTATGAGAAAAATTTTGGAGAGATAGACATGACCCCTCCGCCGATACCCAGTCCGATACAATCTTCAGACTTGGGAGATGGAGGAAAAGAAAGAGAGTAGTAGAGTATTAAATAAAATAATTATAAGCCTGCCCTGAGAGAAGTCGAAGGGTTTAATAATAAAAAATAATCATATGTCAAAAATA
>CAZVBK010000043.1:0-4239 GCA_964625485.1 uncultured Candidatus Saccharibacteria bacterium | reverse complement strand
TGTAGAGCTTTATAAAAATCGACCTGACATGGTTAGCCGTTATCTTGCTATAGAGGAAATAACGGACCTGATTGATTTAGAAAGTGAAGCAGATGCAAAAAGACAAACTGAACTCTGGGGCCAGCTGGATAGAATCTCTCTTTTATATACGACTATAAAACACGGCAGAGAAAGACATAAATCATTGGTTGTAGAGCACAGGGCCAAGAAATCAACAAAAACCTCTGTTGATGTCTTAAACCATGGAATGGTCATCGGCGAATGGACAATGATAGAGGAAAAGCGATTTAACCAAGGAAAAATTTACCTTTTTGACATCAAAAAAATAAAGCCTTGGTTATTGAGGCTACATAACTACCTCCTTAAAGAAATTACTCTTAAAAATAAAGCTCCTCTACCTGATTCGACCAACTTTGACGCAGATAAATCACGTCTCCATGTTCGTGGTAACACAATAAACATTCAGAAGTTTTCGGACCAATATCACGCCCTTAGGATTATATTCGAGGATAAAAAAGAGGTCGGTAAAGAATGGTTTTTCTCAGAAATCGCTGAAAAGGCCGACCCTAAAAATCTTACTGAAAAGAGGTACTACAACGCCGTTTACCAAGTAAAACAGAAGCTCAAATCGATTGGAATAACAGACTTTTTTACCACTACCCGACAATCGGCTCTAATAACAAAAAAATACCTGTCTTAGATTTGTCTTAAGCAGTCTTAAACCCCCTCCCTAATAACCTGTAGGCACAACCTGCGGGTTGTTTTATGCAGGAAGTTTCGCAAATAAATAGCCAACAGATACCTCCCCAAGAAATGCAAAAGCTGGTCGATGTTTTTGCATGGCTTATACAGGAAGACAAAAAAGAAAACCCTGCACTTTATCAGCATAAGAAACAGCAATGATTGATACCATTAACCTGCTAATTCCGAAGGACAAAATGACCTATCTTTCAGGCGTATCTAGCTGGGAACTGTACTCAAAAACAGGTCAGTATGAGAAGTACGTTCGTAATCCAAGCACCTTAGAGAAAGAAACGGGAAAATACTACCCGAGGCTGACGGGCTATAAACGGCGGTTCTCGCAAGATGCCAATGTCCGCCTAGAGTTCTCGGTCCCGAAATTGCTTTACCTGAACAACCTCGACGAGTTAGAGGAAAAGGACTTCCCTAAAGTAATTGAGGCCCTACAAGAACGGTTAAGGATTATGGGCGTAATGGTCTCAAGAATAATCCTTCAGAACGCCTCTGTAAGCTCGATACACTTCTCAAAGAACATCCTATTAGAAGACGGATACACAGCGAATCACCTTATCAGCGAAATGAATAAGATAAACCTGCGAAAGAGCTTCGACTTTGCCCGTTCACGCTATATCAATGACGGTCAGAGCCTCTATGCTCACGCAACATCGCACCAGCTCATCATCTACGACAAGGTTGCCGATTTAAGAAAGGATAAGAAGCGAGCAATAGACAAGGACCAACCGTTATATCAGCAGAGTTTGTTTAGCGAATTAGGCAAGGCTGGAATCTTTGAGATTCTACGGTTCGAGGTCCGTCTAAGCCAAAAGCAAAAAATGAACAAGGTGCTTGAAGACTTAGGGTACACAAGGAACCCTACCTTTAAGGAAGTATTCAATACAGAGATGAGCAAGAAAGTAGTTGGCGGTTATTGGAAAAAACTTATCAAAGAACGGAACCTTGGATTATTCTCAATATCGCAAAGCGTAAAGGATGTACTTCGCACCCTGTTTTTAGCGGATTCGGAACTAAAACCCAAACAAGCAATATACCTACTTGGCTTATTCCTTCTTGCTAGAGACGAAAACGGCATGAGGCAATTACGGACCATTGTCTCAAAAAAGTCCCACGACAGGACTTGGTACCGAATAGCAAAGGATATGCAACAAGCCAGCGAACTTATTACCAAAAACAAATTAAGGGATTGGGTAACGCAGGTAGATAGAAAATTAGAAGAATATAAACCCTATAGAACCACGAAACATGAACAATAAAATCAACAAAGTGAAAGCGAAATTAAAGCGAAATTTCTTCCAAGAAGCCATGATAAGAGAGCTTGAAAAGGAGTATAAGAGGCAGAAAAAGTTGTCCCCTTCGAAGATTTGTAAGTAAACCAATGTAAAGTATTATTAAATGACCACAGCAACCATGAAAAACAAAGAGTTCTACAAAGCAGAGGAATTGGCAGAATTATTAGAGGTAAACATCATGACAATCTACAGGTACATAAAGGCGGGTCGCCTAAAAGCCTACAAGATTGGTCGAGAGTTTCGGATTGATAGAAACGAGTTTCAATCTTTCCTTAAAAGAGTAAGCACTCAAAAACCATGATTTGGGCCGTCATAATTGTATTTGTTATAGGTTGGATTATCGTTAAAGCTGTTGAAGGTGTCTCAACCGCAACCTCAAGTATTAGTGGCTACGGCAAAGATAAACTGGCCTTCAACGCCGAAAGACTTACAAAATATCCCAATAGAGTAATAGATACCACTAAGAGCCTGTTCGACAGGAATAAAGACATTATTGATTTATTTCTGACCAAGATAGTTGCCAATCCGCCAGCCCGTCCCTATTCCTCATACCGCTATCGGACCTATGGAAGAGAGCATTTCGATGACAAATACTATATTGAAAATCAAACCCGAGACTGCTTGAATGAAATTGCGTTGGCAGAAGGTAAATACGGGGTTAAACCAGCGAGCAAATACCTCGTCGATTGGGTTAAATCAGCTCCTTCTGACTGGTTGGAGTTATCGAACAGAATCAAGAATCTACTAGAGAAACGTAGAGTTGAACTTGTTGAAGAAGAAAGAGAAGAAAAAATGCTTGCTCAGGAAGCAAAGCGAAGAGAAGAGATTGAGGCAGAAAGAAAAAAGCAGTTTCTAGAGAGTGTAAAAGACGAAGTAAAGTGGGTTAAGGTTAAACTAAATAACTACAGAAAAGAAGTAAAAGGGCTACTGCGTAAACCAAAAATCCAAAAACATTTGGGCCAAGGAAGTTTTTGCATAGAGCAAATGAAGGAAATCCTTAGGCCAAATCCAGAAACATGGATTGAGGAAGAGAAAAAGTTGGCTGCCTTTAAGGGAAGCGTTAAAGAGTTTCCTCTTACCTCCTGCAAAGAGAAGCTACATATTGTTGATGAGTTGAACAAAGATGTAACAGAGTTCAATAAAAACCTTATGCTCGAGGCTTCAGAAAACCTTGAGTTCTCGACTTCTATTAAGAAAGTGATTGGCGGATATAAAAAAGGTGTTAAAGAGGATGTAATAAAACGGACCAATTACATTATTAACAATATAGATTTTCCAAATTCTATACCTAAATCTTGGGATGTCGATTTCGACACAGACCAATCAATTATGATAGTGGAAATCGGACTTCCCGATGTCATCCATACCCCCGTTTACAAAAAAGTTTCGTTAAAAAGCGGGATTATCGAGAAAGAGCTGAGCCAAAGAGAAATTAAGGATGAAGTTCCAAAAATACATCCCGCAATTATGCTGAGAACTGCTTATGAGATATTCAAAAATGACGATGCGGGAATCATCAAATTACTCGTTCTAAATGGTTGGGTAAAGTATGACAATCCAGCGACAGGTCAGCTCACTAAAACTTACACAGCTTCTCTTATGGTCGAAAGAAACCAAATCGAGGGAATGAATCTGACTAAAATAGACCCTCTCACAGCCTTTCTTAACCTTAAAGGAAAATCGGCTGGAAAATTGATAGAAATAATTCCTGTAACCCCAACAATGTCATTGGATAGAAAGGATAGCAGGTTCATCGCCACAACAGAGGTACTTAATAAGCTTGGTTCAGCAACTAACTTAGCCTCAATGGATTGGCAGGACTTTGAAAGCCTAATCGCGGAGTTATTTGAAAAGGAGTTTGCAAAAGAAGGAGCTGAAGTAAAGGTAACTCAAGCAAGCAGGGACCGAGGTGTAGATGCAGTTATTTTTGACCCAGACCCAATCAGAGGAGGCAAGATAATTGTTCAGGCAAAAAGATACGCAAACACCGTAGACGTAAGTGCGGTCAGAGATTTATGTGCGGTTGTTAAGAAAGAAGGTGCCATCAAAGGAATACTCGTTACGACAAGCACCTTTGGAGGTGATGCTTACAAATTTGCGAATAACGAACCAGTAACTCTATTAAACGGAGCTGAGCTCTTGGGTCTACTGAAGAAGCATGGTTATACCTTCAGAATTAACCTCGATGAGG
>CAZVBK010000042.1:0-4369 GCA_964625485.1 uncultured Candidatus Saccharibacteria bacterium | reverse complement strand
AATTCTAATAGAAATTTATATCCATAATAAATCATCGTATTCAGGCTTATGTCCCCTCTAATCAAACTAGCAACAAAGGGAAAAATTCCAGCCAAAATAACTATGACCATCACAACAAATAGTCCTTTTTCAAAATCTCCTATGACTGGCTTATGTTCAGGCTCTGCCATGGTTATATTTTAATACAAAAGAAAGCTAAATGCGAGAAAAGCCCCAGACGAGATACTCGTCTGGGGCTTTTCTTTATTTTTATTTAGACAATACTGAATAGTCCGGTCTTGTTTTTCTTGAAAAATTTAGGATTTACAAGATTTACAAGGATAGTGTTCTTCTTGAAGTATCTCTCTTTCATTACCTTCTCGATGATATCTTCTTTGGACATAGGTCCTTCTTTCTTCAAGATATCTCGGATAACTTCTCGAGCTATACCAGCTTTGTATCCCCATTCAGATAGGGCGTACATACCACGACCAACCAACACGAATCTAGAATCCTTGATGAGCTCGTTGTGGCAAGTAGCGTAGTGGGTCTTTTTTCCAAAAGTTTTAGAAATAGCATCAGCCACTTCTCGGAAATGCATAGGTGAACCGTGTCGGCGCATTACTAGAAATGCATAGTCCTTCACTCCACGAGTTCGTACATTCGGAGAACTTGCCTTACCCCATTCACCAAGAGGATTCTTGGAAATAGCCTTAGAAAGTCCTAGCCATCTCTTGGCGATTTCGTCGTTTCGGTATTGATCAGAGACATCTTTCATTTGATCGAAAAATCTTCTGATCATTTCTGCTTCAGGTACAAGATCTTCGTCATTCAAAGATGCATAAAGCTTTTTGAGCGCATCGTGTACTTTGGTAGCATTCTCATCGTTTACACTCCAGCGAGTATGAAAGTGATCATCCTCTCGGTGCTTCTTGAAAACATCTCCAAGGGTCAAATAAAAATGGATATGGTTCTGAGTAGATTTATCTTTAGAAATATGAGCTAGAAGTTCGTGTTCAGAAACTATACCTCCTAAAGCATGCACTAGGTTCTTTAATTCTTCGAAAATTGCTTGCTCGTCTTTAAACGCATCTGACTTCTTTATCATGTTTAAAGCTGCATCTTCTACCTGACGAACTCTTTCACGAGTGATGCCGTATTTTTTACCTATTTCTTCAAGAGTTTTTCTTTTTATATCAATATTCAAACCAAAGCGATTCATAATAACGTCGCGAGTACGATCGTTTAGACGAGAAGTGATTCTTTTGGTTACTTGTTTTGGTTTAAAAGTTATTGTTGACATATGATTTTGCGAATCACGTCGCGTAAGTCCTTTCGGCGCGACGCTTTTTTATTTATACTTCTCTTATTATACACGAGTTTGACTTTAAGTCAAACCTATTGTGGTGAAAAACTACTTTACTCGCTGAGCTTTGGCTCGGTCTATCTCAGTAAGGTACTTTTTGCGAAGACGGACTGACTTTGGAGTTATCTCTAGATACTCATCGTCACTCATGACTTCCAAACCGCGTTCAATACTAATGATAAACGGAGGATTTAGGGTTATCGCCTCGTCTGTTCCAGACGCACGCATGTTGGTCAACTGCTTACCCTTTGTTGGGTTAACGGCCATATCCTCACCCTTGAGCACATTACCGACAACCATACCTTCGTATACCTCGGTTCCATGTTCAATATACATTATACCACGTTCCTGTAAATTTGCAAGCGAAAAGGCTACGGCCTTACCTGCGACCATAGAAGTCATAGATCCGTACTCGCGTTTCTTGATCTCCCCTGCATACTCTTTAAATCCAATAACTCGTGAAGACATGATGCCTTCACCCTTGGTATCGATTATGAATTCTCCTCTATATCCTAACAATCCGCGTGTTGGAATCTCGAAAACGATACGAGAGATGCCTTCTTTCTCGTTCATGTCTTTCATGATACCTCGGCGCTTCCCTATCTTCTCTATTACAGAACCAGAAGATTCTGTCGGCACATCAATGACCAGTTCTTCGTAAGGTTCAGACTTTTGTCCGTTAACTTCTTTGACTATTACTTCTGGTTGGGATACCTGCATTTCAAATCCTTCACGACGCATGTTCTCGAGCAATATCGCGACATGCAGTTCTCCACGTCCGTATACTTTGAAAAATGATGGGCCTGATTTTATCTCACCTTGGTCTGGAGAAAAATCTACTTTTAGTCCGACGTTGATCTCGAGCTCCTTCTCTAGTCGTTCCTTTATCTGTCTTGACGTTACGAACTTACCTTCTTTACCTGCAAACGGAGAATCGTTAACCAGAAAGTTTAGAGAAAGAGTAGGTTCGTCGATAGCGATGTGTGGCAACGGCTCAACAGACTCATCCTGACACAAAGTTTCTCCGATGTAGATGTCTGGTATGCCCGCTATCATAACGATGTCGCCTGAGGTAGCATCAGCTACTTCCTTACGTGCAATACCTTCAAAGCTGAAAAGTTTTGTTATCTTACCCACGCGAGTACCGTTTTCCCCTTTTACAAAAATTTGAGAACCAGAAACTATTTTTCCGGAATAAATACGAGCGATAGCCATACGTCCCAAAAAGTTGTCGTATCCCAAATTGAACACTTGCGCGGACATTGCACCTCCTTCGTTTATAGAAGCTACTGGCACTTTCTCGAGTATAAGATCTAGAAGTGGAGAAAGGTCTGCTGACTCATCTCCCACTTTCTTGAACGCCTTGCCTTCTCGGCCGATAGCATAAATAGTTTCAAAATCAGCTTGAGCGTCGTTGGCACCTAGCTCTAGGAATAGTCCTAAGATTTCTTCGTGCACGCGGTTAATGTCTGCAGCTGGCTTATCTATCTTATTGATAACAACTATAGGTTTAAGTCCAAGCTCTAGAGACTTTTTCAAAACGAAACGAGTCTGAGGCATAGGACCTTCCACTGCGTCTACAAGAAGAAGCACAGAATCGATGGCACGAAGCACGCGCTCTACCTCAGAACCGAAATCCGCGTGGCCTGGTGTGTCTACGATGTTGATCTTGGTACCTTTGTAATTTATAGAGGTGTTCTTGGAGTAAATAGTAATACCGCGCTCTTTTTCTAGGGCGTTTGAGTCCATGGATATTCCTTCATCTTGAAGTCCTCCATTTTGTTTCATTAGAGCATCAGTAAGAGTAGTCTTACCATGGTCAACGTGAGCGATAATTGCGATATTTCTGATTTCCATAATTACATTTTTGATTATAAATAAAAAAAGCCCAAACGGACTAATAAGTCTCAAAACTTAATCTGAATCTTGTTATGATAATAACATACGAATAAAGTTTAAGCAAGGATAAAAGCTCTATGAAAATAAGGCGGGCTCGATGTCGAGAGACATCGAGCCCTTACCCCCTTGCGCGATGCGCAAAAGTAATGTTAACGATTGAGAGAAAACTGGAACGGTTGCTGTACCAACTGCTTGACCTTACGCCCGCCGACTTCTGCCGGCAAAAACCGAATGCGTTGCAAGGCGTTCTTCACCGCTGTTGAGAACAAGTCGTTGTCGGACTTGAGAACCTTGAAGGTGCTCATGTCTGCCCGACCCGTCGTGTCCACCACGAACAGAGCCAAAACACTACCCTCGATGCCTGCTGAACGAAGCATATCGGGATAAGTCGGACCAGCCCCACCAGGAGCCATGACTACAGGCTTTTCAACCTGGAAATCGAAGTAGGGCTGATCGCCCTGCACGACAGGCACAGGACCCTTTCCGCCCTCGACCCCATTCGAAGTTCCACCAGCTACTCCCTTGCCAGTGAAATCATTCTCGTTGGTGACACTCTTCGACAAGTCGATCGGCGGAAGGAGGTCAGGAATTTCGATCGGGGCTTTCAATACCTGAAACCCCTTCGGTGGTGGTGGCGCGACCACCACATCTTTGGGTGGTGGAGGCTGTTTTTCCGGCTCCACCGGCTTCGGTTCATCTTTCTTTACCTCGACGAAGTCGATCTTCTCTTCCTTCGTCTTTTCTTTCTTGATGCCAGCGTTGGCTGTGACGATGACCATCGCCACGACAACACCGAAATGCAATGCAACAGATACGAACGAACCGCCCAAGCGCTTCTGCCTCTTCGCCCTAGATTCGGGCAGATTGCCAAAAAGCGGCATACAGACCTCCTCCTTCAGGGTGATATTACGAACCTCCTCGTGAATATTACCACACATTATTTAAATTAAAAATATCCGTATAAAAACAGAACAGCCCAGCAGTCTCCGAAGAGAATACTGGGCCGAACACTTCACGCGATTGCGCGAAGATAGATGAAGGAGGAACTACGCGACGACGCTTGCAGCCTGCTGCTTGCGACGGCGCGCCATGAAGCCGAGAGCGGCGAGTCCAGAAGCCATGAGC
>CAZVBK010000041.1:0-4929 GCA_964625485.1 uncultured Candidatus Saccharibacteria bacterium | reverse complement strand
CTTCCCTGGAAAGCCTTATACTTTCTAGCATTTTGTCTAGCATCTTGCCTGCAGAGCCCAAAAACGGCCTACCAACCTTGTCTTCAGTCTTGCCTGGGGCTTCACCTATAAACACCACTTTGGCGCTAGCAGAGCCGTGCCCCGGTACACCTTGAGTTGCGGTCTTTCGGAGCTCGCAACGGCAAGCTTTCAGCCATTTGGTGTGCACATCTCTAAGTTTTTCGGTCTTGGTCACTAAGCCATTATAGCCTTCCTGATACAAAACAAAAGAACCCCTTGCGGGGCTCTTTTGCGGCACTTATGTTGTTTCGATAAAGATGAGATTTACCTCATACTCACAAATACAGTATAGCATACTCCAAATAAAAAAGCAAGCATTTGGGCCCGAGAGTTGAAATAAATCCAAAATGTGGTATATTGGACCTGTAGGTGTCGGATAGTTACTCTAGGGCGTAAGCCTTGGGGAGGAAAGTCCGAACACAGGTCTGGCTTCGGCCAGAGAGCATGGTAGCAGGTAACGCCTGCATGTAGCGATACATAGGTGCGAGCAGAAACGTCGATGCCGAAAGGCTAGAGCTCCTTCGGGAGTAGTCCAATGGTAACATTGGGATGAAACGGCTAAACCCTTACCTTTGTGCAAGATCGTGTCCTGCGAAGCTTTATGCGGAGCAGGAAGAATCGCTTGAGCCCATGAGCGATCATAGGCCTAGATAAATTACTATCACCTTCTACGCAAGTAGAAAGTCACAGAATTCGGCTTATAGACACCTACACCAAAATGAAAACCCTGCCGCAAGGCAGGGTTTTCTCTTTTACATTTTATTTACTACATTTCAGATGCAGTAGCGTCTTTGGCTCCATCCTTCTGAGCGTCTTCAGCCATCACATCATCGATAGAACATACTCCAGACACACAAGCGAATTCTTTGGCACCGATAGTATTGTCTTCTTGCTCGTAGTACATGAGCTTGGAGAAGTCGATGTGCTTTATCTCTTTTACTCGCTTGTTGTACTCTTCAGGAGTTATCTCTTCGTATGGAGCTAGTTGGTAAACATGGTCAGAGCGAGGTAGGAAGGACAATCCTCCGACTATTTCCCAGTTTTCATAAATAAAGTTTGAGACTTCAATCCATTCATCAGGACCGACGTAGATGGTCACAGACGGGTTGTGTTCGATGTAGTTGAGCTTTAGTCTCTTCCATTCATGAAGTAGGTCTATCGCTGACACTTGGTCGCGAGTCACTGCTCCGTCTGGGGCCTTGATCGGGAATTCTAGTACTGCCACAGTAGAGTTCGCAGTTGAGTACCCTACTTCAGCTTTTGATGGCACACCTTGGTCTTTGATAAGTTGGAATAATGGATCGTTGGTAGCGATACGAACGCGACGGATATAGTGCTTGGCATACCAAGGATGCATTCCTGAACCTACATACAAAAGCTGTCCAGAATTGCCGTGAGGCTTGATAGTAGTGATACAAGTGGAGTGGTTGATGCCGAATTTCTTTGCGTATTCCTTGTTGGTCTTGATAGCTTCTTCGCGAAGTTCGTTCAATACCTTATCTGTACGGATGATTTTGTTGTCATAGTATCCAGTGATAGATACTCCGAGAAGCGCTTCGCTGTCACAGTGCTCTTTCCATTCTTTAGAAAGGTAACCAAAGTTAGTCAGTGTCGCTTGGTACGTACCTAGGATTGTAGAGAGGCGAACCTTTCTCTTTAAGTCAGCTGCAGTGTCATGTGGGCGAACAACTATAGAAGTAAGGTTACAGAATTGTTTGGATTGAAGGGTTATCTCTCCACAAGGATTTGTTCCCGGCATACCAACGATAATATTTTGATCATCGATAATGCCAGACTTCTTCCAATTGTCGATTCGGCGCTTTGGAAGCTGAGTCATCAGTCCTCCTCGGTTAAATATCCCTCTCTCTCCTGTACCAGAGTTTATGAGTTCTATCCATTCGTTTAAGAATTCTGCAGCTGTAGGCTTTGTAGCGTATACGGCTGAGTTGTTGGCCATTGAGCGTTGACCGTTGTCGATCCAGAATTGACCTTGCTTACTCTTGCGCATTGATTCATCGTCGATATCAGAAAGAGAAATAAGAGCACTTCGGCGCACTCCTCCAGCCACGACGATAAGTCCGATCTGGCACATGATATCGTGCACGTCCAAATTTGAAAGTCTCTTTCCTTGCTTAGCTAAAATCTTTTTCTTGGCGAAATTTATGACATCTATCAAAGGTTGTGGTCCAGAAGCGCGTCCTCCGGCTACCTTTAGTCGAGAACCTGCTGGGCGGATCTTACTGAAATCAAAATCAACATCGTATCCATCAGCCCAAGTCTTACATCCAAAAACAAAAGCGTCTGCCCAACCCTCTTTACTGTCTTCAACTACATAAGTAGTGTGCTTCTTGCCTGTTTGTCTTTTGATCTGTGGGAACTTCTGAACTGTTTCAGATTCTACAGAGAATCCAAGTCCTGCTCCACACATAAGGATATACATAACCTCTCCGAAGTCTTGCCATGCTGAAGGAGCAATGTATGAACAGTTGTAAGACCAGACATTCGTCTTTCGGCAGGCCTCTCCTGCAGACCACAAAAGTCTCATTGATGGACAAATTTCTTGTTTCAAAATACCCTCACGTACTTCAGCATAGTCTTTTTCAGAAATTTTCTTGCCCAAGTTCTCTTTCATAAACTCCATAAATCTGTCGATGGTCTCTACCCAGGTCTCCCGACGACCGAGATCATCACGCCATTTAGAGTAAGTACGGTAAAAAATGAATTCCTCATATGAACTAACGAAGTAAGCGCTAGAATCATCGAAGACTTTCTTGCTTTCAGTAGGAACTATGCCCACTTCACGACGAAGTTCTGCTCTTTTGGACCTATAAAGTATGTAAGACTTGGCTGTAGAGTGGAAACCCATATCCATGAGCTCTGCTTCTACTAAATCTTGGAGAGATTCTACGGTAGGCACAAACTTTTTGTCTTTATTTTCTTTCTTGAGTTCAACCAATTTACGAAAAACACGAGTAGCAACATTTAGAGCTTCCTTTTCACCTCCTTCAGCAGTCGCAGTGAATGCTTTGCTGACTGCGATGATAATCTTTTCTAGATTAAAAGGAATAATTTCTCCTTCTCTGTTGCGCACATTACCAACTTTTTTTAATTCGGCCTTGGTGACAGCCTTGCTCTTGTTGTTGCTCTTAGTCATGACAGTATTTTACCTTTTTGCAACACCTAACGCGAGTGGAAAACAGTAAAAAATCAGCAAAAAATGAAAAATAAAACAGTTCACGAGAACTGTAAATAGGTTCGTTATTTAGACCTGAAAAGTAAAGAGTTTTAGCGGAGGAATTCGAGACTGTCTCCAACTTTCAGATTATTCTTTTCGGACAAACCGGCCTCCACCTCCAAAACGCACATAGAATCGACTTCTCCTCCAAAAATCTGTGGATAAGACTCAGGTGTAGCTCCTTTTTGGATATAAGTTACTTTGAAATCTTCTCCAATCCAGATGATATCTATCGGAAAAAGCATATCCTTCATCCAGAAATGATACTTATCAGGTTTTTCAAAAACAAAAAGCATTCCCTCATCGCTTGCAAGAGACTTCCTACCAGAAAGGCCCTGAGATTTAGCTTCTTTGGTCATAGCTACATCCACAGATACTACACTTTCCCCTACGCGGACCTTCTCTGTCCTGCCAATACCCGAAGTTAAGACCTTGTCGCCGCTCAGAAGCATGAAAACAACGCCGAAAAATAGCAGGATAGTAGATATCCCGACCCAAAACTTAACGCTCTTCTTATTCTTTTTAGAAAATTTACTTAGAATCACCGTTCCAACCAAAAAGCTTGCCTATAGAGTCGGCAGTCTCCCGCTTTCTAGCTATCTTTATTGTACCATCTTGAGCGATAACTTTCATAGGGGCAGCGAGCAAACAGTGGTGTGAAGCGAGTGCGTCCTGGTAAGCACCAGTATCAAGGATAGCTACGTACTGATCTTCATTTTCATGAAGCTTCGGAAGTAAAATATAATTTCCTCCCGCAGTGTACTTGTCATCAGAGTCACAAGTACTTCCCGCAAGCCACACAGTCTTCAAGGGTTTCTCCATATTGTTCGCTGGTATGGTATGCCACTTCTGGTGAATAGCCCAAGTGTCTTTAAGGTCGTTCATAAAACTACCGTCTACTATATACCAAGATTTTGCGTTGGCCTTCGGGATAGCTTTCTCGGATATGACTTTGTATATAGTAACCTGTGATGGAGCGACTACGTACTGACCCCACTCTACTGCCAGGTTAGGATGTTTGACGCCAGCCTTGTCGGCAAGATTTTTCAAAACTTTAACTATCTGGCTAGAAACACCCTTGGCGGTATAAAACTTTTTCTTTTCATAAGGCACACCAAAACCACCTCCTATGTCTAGAGTATCAAGTGATGGATTCTTCTTCTGAACTTCAGCGTAGATAGAGAAAGCGTGCTTTACTCCATCGAGAATGCTCTTTTGGGTCTTTATCTGAGATCCCAAGTGATAGTGAAGGATTTTAAGGTTCTTCATTTTGCCTAGTCCGAGTACGTCTTTTTCGGAAAGACCGAAACGGTCGAACTTTTTATCCCAGTGCGTATCAGCTTTGATATCTAAGTCCACGCGTACACCAACATCGCCTTTATATTTAGCGAATCTGTCTATCTCTTCATAACCTTCGATGATGGGTACGATGTTCATCCCCTTAGAACGAAGCTCCTCGATAAGGTCTATATATTGATCAGTCTTCGGGCCATTGCACAAAACGCGAATTTTGTTGGTGAATTTTTCAGCCTCCCACAGCTTTTTCACTAGCCATAGCTCGTTCGCCGAAGTTACCTCTAGGTTTCCACCTTCAGATAGTATAGGTAAGATGAATTCTTTGTTCTGGTTCACCT
>CAZVBK010000040.1:0-4996 GCA_964625485.1 uncultured Candidatus Saccharibacteria bacterium | reverse complement strand
AGACATTCATCATGCACATGAACATACTCCAGTATCAACACTATCTAGAAAAGTACGGGAAAAAAGACGGACTTAATCGAACGATTATCCTCACACCTAATGAAGGACTGTCTCGACAACATGCACGAGAGCTCACTGATTCGGGATTCTGGTGAGAGCTCTTTGATAAACGAGCCTCATCTACAAGCAGAAAGTGATTCGTTGATATTATTGATATTCATAAGCTCGAAGAAAAGGCTGGTGATAAAACCGTAGCATTGGAATCTTTTGAATGAAATAATCTTGTCCTCGTTGATGAATGACATAGGTGAGCAAGTGGCGAAGAATGGAAGAAGAAACGGGCTAAGCTCTCAGAAAACGGATTCTCATTTGAATATAGTGCTACTTTTGGTCAGGCAATCCATGCAGCAACTGGTCCTAAAAGAAAAGAGCTCTTAGCGGAATATTCAAAATCAGTCCTTATTGATTATTCGTACAAGTATTTCTATGAAGATGGATATGGAAAGGATTATCGTATCCTCAATATCTCAGATCCGCATGAGGTAAATCTCACGCAGGGGTACCTCATAGGATCAATGCTGACCTTTTATGAACAGTTGCTCGTTTACGAGAAAGAAAAGAATGTGGCAAAACAATTTCTCATAGAGAAGCCTCTTTCTGTATTTGTATGAGGTACCGTGAATGCAGTAAGGACAGTAAATAGTGCAAAGGTATCAGATGTCGTAAGTGTATTACAATTCTTTGAGAGCCTTCTTTCTCAAAAAGATGCAACCAAAAAATTTATCCAAAATATCCTGACATGACAGGATGGTATTATTGGGGCACATGGACCACTTTTCCGCAACCATTTCCGTGTCATTAAGGAAACATTCTCACGATGAGGCTGAGAATATAATATTGATAAGCTTTATGCCGACTTCCTCGAGAAGGTATTTAATTGTACTACGCCTGGTTCTCGACTCCATATAGAAAACCTCAAATGACAGGATGGAGAAATCGGACTCAAGGCCTGAAATGGTGATTATTTTGGTGTTATTAATGTCGGTGATGATGCAGACCTTGTAAAACTCTGTGAAGCTGGTGGCTTTATAACAGGTGCGAGAGACTTTTCTGAATCGCTTTTCCATAAAATTAACGAGAGATCCAGTCCAGTCAATGTTCTCATCGGTTCAAAGAAATTTACAGAGTGATGGTCCAGCTGGAGGGTATCTACCATGGGACTTATGAATATATGACGGAGTGAAGGTTCTGAAATTATCCAGCTCTTTGGTCGTTGAGTTCGTTTAAAAGGGCATGGTCACAATCTCCGAAGAAGTAAATATCTCAAAAGGGAATGACTCATAGAAAAGACACTCTGAGGTGATGAAATAAGCCTGCTGGAAACGCTCTGTGTATTCTGAGTAAGGTCTGACTACATGCAGAAGTTCAAAGAGTACCTCGAAGAAGAATGAATGCCAACAGAGGATTTGGTAGAAATAAAAATTCCTATAAAAAAGAATTTTAAAACAAGTGAAATCAATACTCTCAAATATCTAAAGGTGCAAGACGGTGCAAACTTCAAAAAATCTTGAGAGAAAATTCTCCTTGATTTCGAAGAGAGCATCAAAGTCACACTTGATTGGTATGTAAAGGTCCAAGCTATAGAGAGTATAGGATGAACTGCCAACAATATAGATATGAGAGAAATACATTCTCTCTCCATCGAACATCTTGCTTTTCTTGATTGGGAAAAGATATACTTTGAACTCGAGAGACACAAGGCCGACCGATCTTGGAATATTGTCTCTATATCAAAAGAGAAAATAGAAAATCTTTTCAGTAATGCAAAGTGGTATATCCTCTATATTCCTGGTACAGCACTGGAATTTCGATATGAGAATGTCCGAGTATGGAATGAAGTCGTGACGGCTCTTATTAAGAATTACTTTGATAGTCTTTATAACCTCAAGAAGTGATTGTTTTACCGTGATAACATGGAGTTTTCTTATCTTCCTGAAGACCATCCAAACCTTATCTCTTCCTACGAATTAAAGATATCTCCGATGGAAACAGATATTATTCAGGCGGTGAGAGAGCTAGAATCTCAATTACAGGATTGAGGATTAAAGACCTATGATGAGAATTGATTCACTGCTTTTCATTTCGATAGACATCTTTACAGCCCCTTACTTGCACTCGGAAAGAATTTCACAGCCGAGATGGTGATGATATCACCTGTGCCCCTCAATGATGGAGAGAGAAAATTTGTTGTGGATTTGCAAAAATTCTATGAGCGTAACAAAGAATCCTATTCTCAGAAGAAAATCTATCTTCTCAGAAATCTCAGCAAAAAATGAGTTGGATTTTTTGAGTCTCACAATTTCTACCCTGATTTTATCCTTTGGATAATTGATGGCGAGAACCAGTATATATCATTTATTGACCCGAAGTGACTCCGTAATATCGAAGATGGTTTGAACAATCCAAAACTTCGCCTCTATGACACTTTGAAGAAACTTCCGCTGGAAGATCCAAATGTTGTTCTTGATGCATATATCATCTCGCCAACACCTCTAGAGGCTGTGCAGCATTGGAGATGACAGGAGTCTGAAGATGATTTCGAAAAGCATCATGTTATATTTCAAAATTGAGATTACATCGGAAGGATGATGAAGATGATACTTAAATAGTTATTTATGAAACCTTACATCCTTATATCTATTTCACATTTTCCTAGAAGTTTGTTTGGTAAAACCCCAGAGGAACGGTTCCGTTCATTGGAGAAGTACCTTGAGAAAAATGGGATCCCTTTTGAGAACCAGTGAGAGGTTATGTATATTTATGCAAAGGATGAATTCGAGGCTCGTACAATTGGTGTTGATTTTCGTCTAAAATCTCTTGAGTATTTTAATAACTGAGTATGGAAAGAACTGAGCTTGGTTAAGACCAAACCAGTGAGACAACCAAGACTCAAGAAGTCGGAGAAACAAGACCCCGAAGTAATAACGAGTCTAAAAGAACTTAGGAAGGTTACCTATAAGCAAAAAACGGAAGATGGTACACCATTGGTATTTCTTATAAAGCGAAGAATCCTGACCCAAGCTGAATTTAAAAAATGCGTGAAAGACGGTATATTTCATCCATTTGTAGCAGGTGGTAAAAAGCATATACCAAATATTGAAATACAGTCATTTCTCAATCAATAGGTCCATTATATGGCTATTACTAAAACTCTCTACAAAGAATTCCTCGATTTGCCCATCTATGCTTGGTACCATCTCCATGATCGAGATAAGTATGATTGGATACAGTCTGATACTTATGGTTCCCTCGATGATCCGAGCGAGGATGATTTGTCAGATTTATGAGATGACACGGAGAAATTTTTTCTTCAAAGATATAATCCAGCAGAAATATCTGATATATCACAATATCCTTTTGAAGAGCAAATAAATGCCACAAAAAAAGCCACAAAAGAACGAGCTCCTGTTATTTACCAATGAAAACTATCTACAGGCGATGTGTACACGATTTTTGATGTATTAGAGTATGTACCAGCATCTGACTCATATCGGCACATAGAAATCAAAAGCAAATCCAGCATACGAAATAAAAATAATGTAGGAGTTTATACCACTCTAAAAACAGATATTAAAGAGGATATATCATTTTCTTCTTATATTTTAAATAAGAACAACATTCCAGTTCAGGAAAACTGTATTGCTTTCCTCAATAAAGATTATTATCTCAAAGGAAAGTTAGATATTGATAAATTATTTGTCATTGAGTCTATTAACGATGCCTTGATAAGCCCTTCTGAGATTGAAATAACTATCTGACAGATTTCAGATCTTGTTGGAATGAACTTTGAGCAAGCAAAAGAAAAATATCCCTTTGTTGGTTCCAAGTATAAAAGATACTTCGCTGAAAAACCACCCAAAGGAACCATTGAGATATTGTCCTCACTAACCTGAGATCGTTACAGTAAAGTGAGAGAAGCTGGTATGTTCGCAATCGAAAATATTTCGCCAGAAAATTTGGATATATTCACAGATAAACAACAATCATATATTGTCCGATACCAGAAGTGAATACATTTTGAAAAAACATTATCTGACCGTCTTTGAACTCTAGAATTTCCTCTCTATTTTTACGACTACGAAACATATACGAGTGGCATTCCGAGATTTCAGGAATCCCACCCATGGCAACAAGTATTCTGTCAATATAGTATTCACAAAATGGAAAATGATCGAAGCATCGAACACTTTGAATGAATCATAGAAAATGGGAAACAGGATAATCGTGAACTAATCAATTCAATGATGTGAGATTTGAGAGTACTATCTAAGGGAACTTTTGTATCCTGGAACGCAGGATTCGAAAATGGTCGTAATAAAGAGCTTATCGAAAAGTATCCGGAATATTCTGCCAATCTCCGATATATGATTGACCATACATTTGATCTCATGATGATATTTCGAGATGGGCTATATTTTGATCCTGGTTGTCAGGGCTCCAATAGTCTCAAAGCAGTCCTTCCTGCACTGACAGATATCACTTACGAAGGAATGCCAGTTGGGAATGGTATGGAAGCTATGGGTGTTATTGAAAAGATATTAGAATGAAAAGCTACAGAGAAAGAAATCAAAGATTGTCTCACATATTGTGAGCAAGATACCTGGGCAATGGTGGCGATTTATAGGAAACTCTTTACTGCTCTAAACCCATAATACAATGACAGATTACGAGGAAGAGGTAAAAATGTTTTTATACGTATAATGAATCTATGTCTTCAGATACACCACATAAATCACTCTCCTTCGCTCTCGATACAAAAGACCCTGAGTGATACTACCATACCTACCTCGTAAATTCATCAGAGACCAACTTCACTTCTATAACCCTGGAGTCAGGTTGATTTGTATCGGATGATGACGGAGTTGTCCAGACGAAAACTGTGAAGTTTTTACTCGACAATGTCCAACCAAATTCGTACATGAGTGTGGATAGAATT
>CAZVBK010000039.1:0-5275 GCA_964625485.1 uncultured Candidatus Saccharibacteria bacterium | reverse complement strand
CAGATCCGTGTGCACATGAAATACTTGAACCATCCAGTGGTTTGCGATGAACTTTATAATCCCGACAAGCCTTGCCCTAAGGGTTTTGGACGTCTAGCTCTACATTCAAAATCCATAGAATTCAAAACCCCAAAAGGTAAGACCATAAAAGTCGAATCGCCATTGCCGAAAGAATTTACTACAATATAGTCATGGAAACAAAATCCTGTCAGAACTGCAGAAAAGATTTCAATATCGAGGAAGAGGATTTTGACTTTTACGAAAAAATAAACGTACCTGCTCCGACTTGGTGTCCAAAATGTAGAGCGGAGAGAAGACTGTCATTTCCCAATGCTTGGAATATGCATTGGAGGAACTGCGATAAGTGTGGGGCCAAGACTCTATCTATGTTTGCAACAGAAAAAAAGTTGGTCGTCTTTTGCCAGCCATGTTGGTGGGCTGATTCCTGGGACGGTACCGAGTATGGTATGGACTACGACCCAAGCATTACGTTTTTTGAGCAACTGAAACAACTAAAGGACAAGACACCACACAGCGCACTTGAGACTGAATATTTAACTTTGAAAAATTCAGAATATTGCAATTCTACCGCTTGGTCCAAAGACTGTTTTATGACCTTTTGGGCTGATTACTGTGATAATGTTTACTACTCTTCAATCTTGAATACCTTAAAGTGGAGCTCGGATTGCTTGCGCGGGTGGAAGTCAGAGCTGTGTTATGAATCCACGGGTTTTATCGGGAGTTATCGAGTTTTCTTTTCGGAAGATTTTGATGATTGTGTTGATGTGTGGTTTTCTCGGAATGTTTACGGTTGTTCTAACTGTATTGGATGCGTGAATCTTCGTGGCGAGTCCTATTGTATTTTCAATGTTAAATACTCGAAAGAAGAATACGCAAAAAAGTTAAAAGAATTTGGACTAGATTCTTGGGACAACATACAGAAGTTGGAGAAAGAAGCTCGGGCTTTTTGGCTTACAAAACCCTATCGGGAATTCCATGGAAATGGTTTTAACCTTAATGTCAGCGGTGAGCATGTTTATGTTTCTAAAAATTCGAAAGATTGTTATATATTAAACGGAGCCGAGAATTGCAAATACTGTCAGCTTGTTACAGTAGATGGATCTAAAGACTGTATGGATTATTCAGGTTGGGGGAATAACGCCGAGCAGATTTATGAATCGGCAACAGTGGGTGGAGGGGCGAGCAATATCAGATTGTCCCACCATTGTTTTCCGGATGTTCTCAATCTAGAGTATTGTTTTTGGAACATTTCTTGCAAAAATAATTTTGGGTGTGCGAATATAAAAAGAAAACAGTACTGTATTTTAAATAAAGAATATTCCAAAGAAGAATATGGAAAGTTAAAGGAAAGAATAATTGAAGATATGAAGAAAAACCCGTATGTGGATGCACTTGGGCGAGTTTTTGCCTACGGTGAATTTTTTCCACTTGATCTCTCCAACTTTCCTTACAACAAGTCTAACGCAATAAAATTTTTTCCTAAAACCAAAGAGCAAGCATTGAAAGAAGGGTATTCTTGGGATGATAGAGAAAATCCAAGTGCTGTTTGTACAATAAAATCAGAATCATTGCCACAAACAATAAATGAAGTGGGTGATTTAATTGCGAAAGAAGTTATTGAGTGCAGGAACTGCAGTAAGGGGTATAAAATTGTCCCAGGAGAGTTGGACTTATTGCGCAAAATGTCCTTGCCTCTGCCTCACGAATGCCCCAAGTGTAGAGAAAACAGAAGGTTTGAGCGGATGAACAAGCCAGGCATGTACCATAGGACTTGTGCGAAGTGCGATACCAATATTTACACACCGTATTCACCGGAAAGACCTGAAATAGTCTACTGTGTGAAGTGCTACCAGCAGGAGTTTGCCTAATAAAACCTTTTATGTTAAAGTGTTTTAACTATGGCAGCAAGCAAGGCAAGTACAATTAAATTCAGTCCAGTAGACATCGAGGCTCGTAAGAAGCTAGATTTTCGTGCTGGAGACACTATCCGTGTTTGGTCTAAGATCAAGGACGAAAAGGGCAAGTTCAGAACACAGGCTTTTGAGGGTTTGGTACTAGCTCGTAAGCATGGCACTGAGGCAGGAGGAACATTTACTGTTCGCCGTGTGGCTTCTGGTGTTGGAGTAGAAAGAATTTTCCCGATATATTCTCCACTAGTTGATAAAATTGAAATCGTTAAAAAGTCTCGAGTTCGTCGTTCAAAACTATACTACGTACGAACTAAGGCAGTGAAGGATGTCCGACGCAAGATGCGCTCATACATCTCTCCTGAAGCTGAAGTAGAGGTAGCAGAGAAAGCAGAATAATATCTGCTTTTTTTGTTATACTATTTAAGTGCAATAACGCCCAGGTGGCGAAACTGGTAGACGTACTACCTTGAGGTGGTAGCGCCCGCAAGGGCATGGAGGTTCGAGTCCTCTCCTGGGCACAGCGGAAAACCTAGCAAAAGCTGGGTTTTTATTTTTTAGATAATGTTACAATTGTTATATGAACGATAAAAACAATATCCCAACCGAAGAAGAATTGAGAGCCAAACTTACCCCTGAGCAATACCATGTTCTTCGCGAGAAGGGCACTGAGGCTCCAGGCACCGGCAAGTATTTGCACGAAGAGAAAGACGGCACATACACTTGTGTTGTGTGTGGCAATCCCTTGTTTGCTTCAACAGCCAAGTTCGATTCAGGCACAGGCTGGCCATCTTTCGACCAAGCCTTACCAGGTGCTATTTTAGAAAAAGAAGACTATGAGCTCGGCATGTCTCGTACAGAGACAGTGTGTGTCAAATGTGGCTCTCATTTGGGTCATGTATTTAATGATGGACCTACGAGCACAGGCAAAAGATATTGTATGAACTCAGTTTGCCTTGATTTGGAGGAACAAAAATAAGATTTTGGCGATACCTGAGATATAAAGTATAATAATATTATGTTTGTTCACGATGAAACTTATATCAGAGTTATAATTTTTGTGTTAGGGGCTTGTGGTTTTTGGGTTGCCAGACATATACACCATCACAAGAAGCCAGACAATAAGCCCTTGGTCTGTCCAATGAAGTTTGACTGCAACGCCGTGGTGCACAGTGACTATTCAAAGTTCGCAGGCATTCCGCTTGAGGTTTTAGGGATGTTTTATTACGGACTAGTGACGATATTTTATCTATACATGGTCTTTCTTCCTGTGGTGATGCCGACTGCCTTTATCGCTACAGCGGTCGCCTTATCTATTTCTGCCTTTTTGTTTTCGCTTTATCTTATTTTTGTTCAGGTTTTCATACTAAAGAAAGGATGTTTCTGGTGTTTTATTTCTGCGGGTATTTCCGTACTTATTTTTATAAGCACTGTTTATGCCTATGATTTTAGTAGTATTGTCATTAATTTAATTTAAATATGTTATACACAAGAAAAGGTGACGGGGGTACAACAAAAACATTTGGTTGCGATCAAAGGATTTCCAAAAGCTCGACGATAGCCGAGGCTTTGGGGTCTTTGGATGAGATAAATTCCTTTCTAGGTATTTGCAAAGTAAAGTCAGCAGAAAAGAATATTATGTTTAGCGACGACTTGTCTGTGTCTCAAATCGTCCACGGGGTTCAGAAGAATTTGTTTATTATCCAAGCAGAACTCGCAGGGTCAGAGATGTCTATCGACGAACCAAAGATAAAAGAGATAGAGTTTTATATCGATTCTATAGAAAAGATGCTTCCACCCATCAAATCCTTTTTTATTTCAGGCGGAGTGGAGCTAGCTGCGACCTTCGATGTATCTCGGACTATTGCCAGAAGAGCCGAGAGGAGAGTAGTCGGAGTAAAAGAAGAAGGGCAAAGACCTATCGGAGAGTTTACTTCTGCGTATATGAACAGACTGTCTAGTTTGCTTTATGCTTTGGCTCGGTTTGCTAACCACAAATCAGGAATAACCGAAGAAAGTCCGGACTATAAATAATAATTATTGATGATTACCCAAACACAACCTTGGTCCTTAGAAAAAGAAGATGTAATCACTAGGCTCAAAACCAGAGAGTCGGGCTTGGAAGAGGAGGAGATAAAAACAAGGCTTGGTAAATACGGCACCAATACTTTTCACAACAAAGAAAAGATGAGTGCGCTTTCTATTTTCTCGAAACAGTTTTTGAGTCCTTTGATATTCTTGCTTATCGCAGCCGGAGTTTTGACGGGTTTTCTTGCTCACTGGGTAGACACCATAGGCATCATAGTCGCTGTGGGTATAAATGTGTTACTTGGATTTTTCCATGAATACCATGCTGAAAATACTCTAGATAAGCTGACCTCTTACATAAAAGATAGAGCTAAGGTCGTGCGCAATGGCAAGGAGCAAGAGGTGGATTCTTCTCTTGTGGTTCCGGGAGATATCATCAGGCTTTCTTATGGCTCTAGAATTCCAGCGGACGCAAGACTCCTAACGTTAAATAATTTGCAGGTAGATGAAGCCATTCTTACTGGAGAGTCTACCCCGATACAAAAAAGTGATGGACCAATACTGCTTTCTTCTGAGGTCGCTGAACGAAAAAATATCGTCCATGCTGGGACATTGGTTGTCCAAGGTTATGCCACCGCGGTAGTTTATGCGACAGGTAATAATACCGAGATCGGAAAAGTTGCTGGAATAGTTTCAAAAATAAATAGAGTCGCCACTCCACTCCAAAGAGGAGTGAGCCGTTTGGCTTGGCTTATATTTTTTGTAGTTATTTTTATTGTTGCGCTGATGTTCTCTTTGGGTATAAGCCGAGGTGAGCCGGTGTTAGACATGCTTGTACTTTCTGCGGCGGTGGCAGTGGGGGCCGTGCCAGAAGCCTTGCCTATAGTGCTCACTGTTATTTTGGCTATTGGGGCGGAGCGTATTGCTTCTAAAAAAGGAATAATTAGAAAGCTTACTGCTGCCGAGACATTGGGTTCTGCGACATTGATAATGACCGACAAGACAGGAACTCTTACTATGGCCGACATGCAATTGGTAGGCATAACGAGCAAGGCCACAATCCTAGCAAAAAATCTAAAGAAATCTGATGATAAAAAATTCTCTCCAGAACAAAAGAAGCTATTAGAATTAGCATTGCTGAATATTGATGTATCAATAGAAAACCCAGAAGAAGATAAAGACAAGTGGGTTTTCCGCGGTAGGCCATTTGAAATAAATATTGCAAAAGCCTCTAGGCTACATGGGGTCTCACTGGATGTTATACCATCACTTTCTTCTTACTTAGTGTTGCCATTCAATTCCACCAGTAAATTTTCCGT
>CAZVBK010000038.1:2395-5463 GCA_964625485.1 uncultured Candidatus Saccharibacteria bacterium | reverse complement strand
TTGCCTAGTCCGAGTACGTCTTTTTCGGAAAGACCGAACGGTCGAACTTTTTGTCCCAGTGCGTATCGGCTTTGATGTCTAAGTCCACGCGTACGCCCACATCGCCTTTGTATTTAGCGAATCTGTCTATCTCTTCGTAGCCTTCGATGATAGGCACAATACTCATGCCCTTAGACCGAAGTTCTTCGATAAGATTTATATATTGGTCTGTCTTTGGGCCATTACACAAAACGCGAATTTTGTTGGTGAATCTTTCACCTTCCCATAGTTTTTTCACTAGCCATAGTTCGTTCGCGGAAGTCACCTCCAGGTTTCCACCTTCAGATAGTATAGGTAAGATGAATTCTTTGTTCTGGTTCACCTTCATCGGATAGTGGTAGAAGAATTTACCCTTGTATCCATAGATCTTCATGTACGCTTGGAAATAACCGATAAGGTCTTTGAGTCGATCTTCGATAAGAAATGGGAAAACTACCTGTAGCGGTGTGCCGAACTTACGAGCCATATCGTGAAGATTGTAGATGTGGTGACCTTCAGTGGCTGTCATTTCGCCGTCTTTGTTCACTCCCAAAAACTGAGTGTTAAACTCATCGGATCCGAGCTTCCAGAACTTTTTCCAATTCTTTCCTGGCTTTTTTGTCTTTTTAGATTTTTTTATCTTTTTCGGTTCCATTTAAATGTAAATTAGTATATCAAGTGAGCAAAATAACACAATGCTTTGGGGCGTAAACCCCACCAAACTCACCTCTTACCCTATCTACATATTATACACCTTTTATCCTAAAAAGTCAAGAAAGTCACCCTGCCATAGACCTTGCCCAAGAAGAACCTATAGATGTAACACATTTGACGGCCGTCAGAAATGTTACACATGAGCATGAACTATTCCTTTATGTATGTTTTTAGAAAGCTTTCTTTAAATTCTTGAAAGTTATCTTCAAGGATGGACTGACGAATATTTTTTACTAGGTTAACTATGAAATACAAGTTGTGGGTAGATGCTAGTGTACCCGCCAACATTTCTTTGCCGTGGAACATGTGCGCTATGTACGCGCGAGTATAATTTTTACAGGTATAACATTCACAGTCTTCTTCTATCGGAGTGAAGTCATCGCGGAATTGTTTGTTCATGATTATCATCTTCCCCTTCTTGGTATATATAGTGCCGTTTCTACCCAAACGTGTCGGAGTCACACAATCAAAAAGATCGACGCCATTTTCTACCCCCATAAAAAGATCTTCCGGCTCACCGATGCCTAGTAGGTGTCGAGGCTTTTCTTCTGGAAGAATTTCGTTCACCCACTTCACTGCAGTAGACATATCTTCTTTCGCAAAACTTCCGCCGATACCGTAGCCGTCGAAGTCCATCGAGCCGATAAATGTAGCAGATTTTTTGCGTAAATTTTCATTTCTTCCTCCTTGCACTATTCCAAACAATGCTGAGTCACCACCCAACTTCTTATGCTCAACCAAACAACGCTCCGCCCAACGATGAGTGCGCTCGAGAGCTTCTTCTTGGTATCTCTCATCTTCTGCAGGACTAGTGCATTCATCAAATGCAAAAATAATATCTGCGCCGAGGTTGTGTTGGATCTGGATAGATTTTTCTGGTGTTATGTAGTGTATTGATCCGTCGAGGTGAGACTTGAAAGAAACACCGTCTTGGCCGATCTTCGCCAAGCGAGGAGCATCACTATCATCAAACCTTTCTGGGATAAGGAGCGATGGATCAGTAATTTTCACAACTTTAGAAATATCTTTGCCGTATGCTGCTCCGAGAGAAAACACTTGGAATCCTCCAGAGTCGGTCATAGTCGGACCAGACCAATTCATAAACTTACCGATACCTCCAGCCTTGGCCACTATCTCATCCCCTGGTTGTAAAAATAAATGGTAAGTATTGCCGAGAACAACTTGAGTACCCGCTTCGCTGACAGCTTCTGGTGTAAGCGACTTCACGGTAGCCTTAGTTCCAACCGCCACAAAAGAAGGTGTGAGTATCACACCATGAGGAGTCTCTAGCACCCCCGCTCTACCCAAACGGTCTTTTAATTTTTTCTCTATTTTAAAATTGAAATTCATAATTTCTTACTGTAGTTCGACTTGCACAAATTTTATATTTTGGATATTCACCGGACTGATAAGCAGAGCTTTTAAGAAAGAATCTCTTGGGTCAGATATAACACTATCTACAACGGCGAATGTGTATGGAGTAATCCCCGGCAAAACGACTTCGTCTCCTTTGTTTAAGGTAAAGTCTCGAGGCAGAATCATTTCAAAGTTTCCACCTCCGCGTCCTACAGCTTGAAGGAAAATATTTCCACTATTCACACCCAGTTGTTCTTCATTCAAAGGTTGGGATGAGATGACGCCTTCGGTTTTTTCCCCACTACTTGAAAACAAAACCACAGTGGAAGAATAAAGAGATACCTCACTCACCTTACCTATAGGCACGCCACCTAAGGCAAATACCATACTCCCAACTTTTATATTTTTATCAGTACCTATATCTATGAGTAGTGTGTCATAGGCAGATCGATTGGGCTTGGATAAAATAGCACCTAAAATATTTTCGCGTGCTTCTGGGGGACGACCAAGCTCTTCTTTCAATTTTATATTTTCTTCCAAGAGGCTTCCACGATTCGCCAAAGTAGCCGACTGTTCCAACAATTGCGCTTTTAGATTTTCATTTTCCGCATACAAAGAAGACTTGAAAGAAAAGTAAGACGTAAATGTGAAGAATTTGCCACCAAACATATTTCCAACAGCAAAAACAGGACGAGTGACAATGTGAGAAACATAGGACAAACTAGAAAATACTGGATTCTTGAAATAGACCAAAACAAAAATAACTACTACTAAAATAGCAATTATTCCCCACTTCTTTCTTTTGTTTCTTCTATCTAGGAGGTAACTCATCTTGATTCTTTATCAACACATCTTTATAAAAAGCTATGTCGTCGAGCACGACTCCAGTACCTCGCGCTACGGCAGAAAGTGGGTCTTCCACTACATACACAGGGATCTTGAGGACACTCTGTAGAAGTTCCGCAAAGCCGATCAGGAGC
>CAZVBK010000038.1:1714-2385 GCA_964625485.1 uncultured Candidatus Saccharibacteria bacterium | reverse complement strand
ATAGTAATACCTTGATGCATTATGTCAGACAATATTTCTGGTGGAGTTGTTTCTAGTATATCTCTGATGCCTGCCACCAACTCTTTTACAGACGCAGATATGGCTTCACGAATATCCGAATCAGTCACCACCACTTCACGCGGTAGCCCTGTCAGTAAATCTCGTCCACGGACTTCTATCTCCATGTATTCTCCCGGTATCACCGAACCAATAGCGATCTTGGCCATCTCTGCAGTCCTCTCACCGATAAGTATTTTAAACTCATCACGCATATAACTACTGATATCATTGTTCAGTCTGTCGCCAGCGATTTTTAAACTTTTAGATTTTACTATTCCACCCAGAGATATGACCGCAATATTCGTAGTCCCTCCACCGATGTCGATGATCATCGAACCGACTGGGTCTTTGATAGGAAGCCTTATGCCGATGGCTGCGGCCATCGGTTCTTCGATAAGGAAAACTTCGCGTGCTCCCGCAGAACGAGACGCATCATACACAGCGCGAGTTTCTACGTTGGTAGTACCAGAAGGCACACCGACAAGTACGCGAGGGCGAGCAAGCTTCGGTGCTATCTTGTCTGCTTTGTTTATAAAATACGCGAGCATTTCTTCAGTAACTTCGAAGTCAGAAATAACTCCGTCCACGAGCGGGCGCACAGCTTTGATGTG
>CAZVBK010000038.1:0-1704 GCA_964625485.1 uncultured Candidatus Saccharibacteria bacterium | reverse complement strand
ATTTCTTTGGCTTTCATTCCTACTGCCAATATCTGATTGGTCTTGATGTTGACCGCCACCACCGAAGGCTCATTGATGACAATGCCATGACCCTTCAAATACACCAAGGTGTTGGAAGTACCCAGATCAATACCAATATCATTCGAAACTAATTTGTAAAATTTTTCAAACATTAAAATAGGGCTCAGTTAAGCTACCAGCATGCTAATCAATTCGTCCACTGCCACGATCTTGCCCTTCTCCTCTGTACGCTTCTTTATCTCTACTCCTCCGTCCTTCATACTTCTTGTAGACACAACCGCACGATACGGCACACCTAGAAGATCCGAATCCGCAAACTTTTCTCCGGCTGACATTTCTTTTCTATCGTCGAACAATACTTCTACTCCAGATTTCACTAATTTTTCGTAAACATTGTTCGCCTCTGTGTGAACTGCTTCGTCTTCACCCAAAGCCAATAAATGCAATTTGAATGGAGCCACAGATTCTGGCCAGATTATTCCTTTGTCGTCAGACAGGACTTCTACGATAGTTCCCATCAATCTGCCTGGACCAATGCCGTATGAACCCATGAATACTGACTTCTTCTCACCTGCTTCGGTTTGATACTTGAGGTCTAGGGCATCAGAGAATCTCGTGCCAAGTGTAAATATATTTCCTACCTCTACTGCTCTGTGTTCTACGAGTTTATCTTTCTCAATACCGAGACTAGCCAATACTTCATCAGTGTGAACTTCTTTATTTACCGCAATCCCCTTCGATTCATCTACATATATAGTGTCTTCTCCGGCAGAAGTAATGGTCTGAAACTCGTGAGAGAACTTGGAAAACATTCCCCCAGAAGCAAAGGTCAGATATGTTAAGTGTCCGATACCTGCTCGCTGGAAAATCTTGGTATATGCCTTTTTGGACTTCTCGTAGAACTCCAAATGCGACTTTTCATCTAAGTCGAAGGAGTACATGTCTTTCATGACAAATTCCCTGCATCGCATGATTCCACTTTTAGCACGCATTTCGTTACGAAATTTTGTTTGGAATTGATAAATATATTGTGGGACATCTCGATAGGACTGCACGAAGCCTTTCAACATCTTAGTGATAGGTGCTTCATGAGTCACAGCAAGGCCGAGCTCAGTCTCGTTCTTTAATTTAGTTTTAAACCAAACATCAACGTTTTCATCGTTCCATTGATCAGTTGGTTCCCAAGTTTCTTTTTCTTGAAGAGAAGTTAGGACTATCTCTTGCCCACCAATGTCATTCATCTCTTCACGAATTATGTTTTCGATTTTCTTAAAGACCTTTAGTCCTAGAGGCAGGTATGAATAGACCCCAGCCATCTCTTTATGAATGAAACCTCCACGGATCAAAAGTTCAGCGTTTTTGGATACCTCATCCGCAGGCGCCTCTTTACGAGTTTTAGTGAACAATTGAGATTGTTTCATGCTATGAGTCATACTTCTCATCTTAGCCGAAAAATGCCTTTTGGTCAAAGATTGGCTATTTAAGACGAGGGTCCGCCCAAGGCAAAACGGGGTTGCAAAACGAGGGGTAATCTGATATTATGAAACCTATGCAAAAAACCGCAAATACAAAGACTGATACATCTGCCCTAATCGAACAAATGTTCGACGCTGGAGCACATTATGGCTATTCCAAGACCCGAAGACACCCTTCTGTGGCTTCTTATATATATGCCACCAAAAA
>CAZVBK010000037.1:0-5520 GCA_964625485.1 uncultured Candidatus Saccharibacteria bacterium | reverse complement strand
GTAAACCAAGCTGGTAGTGTTACTAAAAGTATCAGTATTGGAGTTACAAATAACCAAAACAACCAAAGCCCAACAGTAAACATCTATGCAGACGATGAAAACATAGACGAAGATGAATCTACTACAATCAGATGGTCTGCAACCAATGCAAACTCTTGTAACGCAAGCAATGGACGAAATGGATGGTCTGGATACCGAAGTACTTCTGGTAGTTTCTATACTGGAGACCTTTCTGATAACACAACATACACAATAACCTGTACAAACAATTACAATTCTTCTTCTGACAGCGTCACCGTATATGTAGATGATAATAACAACAATAACGACGAAGACCGCCCAACGATAGACCTTGAAGCAGATGAAGACAATCTGGATTACGGAGACTCAACTTACATAAGATGGGATGTGGATGACGCGGACTCATGTCGTGCCACTCAAGGACGAAATGGATGGTCTGGTACCAAAAACAGAAATTCAGGTACTTTCAATACCGGAAGTCTGTATGACAGCACCACTTACACTCTAACTTGTGAAAACGACGAAGGAACAACTCGTGAGTCTATAACTATTGATGTAGATGACAATAACAACGGAAACAATAATAATAACAATCAATACTCTTCCCCAACCGCAGTCACAACAATAGCTACAAATATATCTGGTTATTCCGCCCAACTAAATTCCCTAATCTTTACTTCAAACACAAATACTAATACTTGGTTTGAGTGGGGTACATCCGCATCACTAGGCAACAACACCAGACAAAGCAGTGTGGGTTCTATGAACTCAGCTGTATACTCTGACACAATCTCTGGGCTGTCTCCAGGCGCAAGATATTATTATCGCGCAGTGGCCGAGAACTCTGCGGGCAGAAGCTACGGAAGCACTCTTACTCTACTTACGAACACTTTCTCAAATCCAGTAAACAATGTAACTAACACATCTACAAATGTCGTGCAAAGAACTGTATACGTAAATAACGGAGTAGGAATAAAATCTCTAGTAACTCTATCTATAGATGGCGGATCTGAATTCATAACCCCAGGAGAAAAAAGAGGCTACCATGTTGAATGGAAAAACGACAGCAATCAAACACTAAACGATGTTGTCCTCCGAGTTATGATTCCTCAAACTATGACTTTCGAGTATACAAGTGACGGGTCATTCTCTACAGAAGACAACACTCTAATCTTCAACGTCAAAACTCTTGCACCAAAAGAAACTGGTGACATGTACTTGATGGCTCACGCCAACAATCCTCTGACTGAACAAGAGCTCATCGTGGTGACAGCAAACATGGTATACACCGACCAAAACAATGTTCAAAACGATGCTCTAGCCTACGCAACCCACAGAGTGGGCACCGACGGAGGTATGGTGTTAGGAGCAAGCGCTTTTGGTGCAGGATTCCTTCCTAATTCTATATTTGGATGGTTACTCCTAATAATACTGATACTGCTTCTTATTTTGCTCGCAAAATATTTACAGAGAGATATGGCCCCACGACAAGTATATATGATGGAACCTCCTCGACCTTCGACCCCTCCAGCTGGACCTTACTACACAAATACTCCACCATCTAACCCTCATCACTAATTATTAACAGACCACCAAAAGCAAGCTCACTGAGCTTGCTTTTGTGCTAAAGTAAAACCATGGAAGAAAATGAAGGGTACGAATACCCAATGCGTATAAATAAATATTTAGCTTGGAAAAAAATCTCTACCCGGAGAGGTGCTGATGAATTAGTGTTAAATAAAAAAGTCGCCATCAATGGCAAGGTCGCAGTACTCGGCAGTAAGGTCAATGAAGGAGATATCGTAAAGATAAAAGAAGAGAAAGACCCGAGTAAAATAAAACAATACTTATACCTAGCTTACAACAAGCCTGTCGGCGTAGAGACCGACTCTCCCAAAGAAGGCTTGTTCCCTTTGGGGCGCTTAGATAAAGCTTCCCATGGCCTGCTAATACTAACAAATGACGGAAGAATTACCGACAGACTGCTCAATCCTAAATACGTCCACGAAAAAGAATATGTGGTGCAAACCAAAGAGAAGCTCCGCTCAAGCTTCAAAGCAAAAATGGAGGCTGGTGTAAATATCGAAGGCTACAAAACCAAACCATGTAAAGTAAAAATCATAAATCCTACTACTTTTCGTATTATCCTGACCGAAGGAAAAAAACACCAAATCCGTCGTATGTGCTCGGCGCTATTCCAAGAAGTCTCCGACTTGAAGCGCGAAAGAATAATGAACATCAAACTTGGCAACATGAAAGCTAAGGGCACTCGTGAGATCAAAGGCCTAGAGCTTTCTACTTTTCTAGATCAAGTACTTCATCAATCCTAATTTGTTTAACGAATTCAGGCACATGAGAAACCATAACCATAGCTCCTTGATATTTGTCGAGGGCTTCTGCGATTATAGGTAAGTGACGAAAGTTTATATGATTTGTCGGCTCGTCTAGAAACAATAGTCCCGGCTTTTGCATTACCAGTCTAGCAAATGCAACGAGCCCCTTCTGCCCTTCTGACAAAGCACCGATTTTTGTACGTATAAATTCTCCGGTTATTAAAAATCCTGCAGCTATGGCTCGCATTTTTTCTTCGTCTAATTTTTCTCCACCCTCAAGCATGGCTTGAGCCAAAGATTCATAAACAGAGTGCTCGAAGTTAAGAGTAGAAAAGTCTTGTCTGTAGTAGCCTATACGCACTCCCTCTTTGACCATTTCCCCGTCGGCGTGACCGCTGGCAAGTCTCTCTAGCAGAGTCGTCTTACCTATGCCGTTTGGACCCTGAAGCAATAGGTGCTGATTCTTCTTCAAAGAAACATTGGCCTTACGCTTAACAACCTTACCGTTTTGCATGGTTGTAAAAGAAGATATATTTAAAATTTCTCCCAACAAGTCCGGTTGACAAGGAATAGTAAAAGGCTTGATGGCCTTGTCTTCTTTGCGAACTTCGACGATTTCATCTTCGAGTTCTTCTGCTTTCTCACGCATACGGCGAGCCACAAGGCGGAGTCTTCCTCCTTTATGGGCGAAAACATTGGCTTGGTCTTTCTTGGCCTGAATTTCTTTTTCAAGCTGAGCATTTTTCATGTTTTCTTTTTCCACCCGGGCAGTTATGTCCTTCACTACGTTAAAATAGTTGCCCACGTATTGCTCGATTTTTTTGGTGTATACATCCAAGTAAAGAACGCCTTCAGTAAAAGCATTCAAGAATTCCGCATCGTGGGACATAACCAAAACTGTTTTTTTGTAGTTCACTAGAAACTGCGTAAGATGAGCTATTCCTCCTTTGTCTAAATTGTTGGTGGGCTCATCGAGAAGCAACACATCCGCATCTTGGATTAAGGCTGAAGCAAGAAGAAGTCTGGCTTGTTGTCCACCAGAAAATTCTTTAATCAACTTATCATGGATCTTGGTGTGCCCTTTTAAGTTCACCACTTCTAGCACGTCATCAATCCGAGGATCAATATCATAAACTTTTTTAGAGAAGCATTTTTCAAAAAACTCTCGCACAGTAAGACCCAGCTCATCTCGAGGTATAACCTGTCTAGCGGACGCTACGGTGAGTCCGTTTACCTTATTAATTATCCCAGATTCAGGAGTATTGGTGCCCATTATCAGCCCGAATATTGTACTCTTTCCTGCCCCATTTTGACCCATGAGAGTGAGCTTTGCTCCCCTCCTAATAGAGAAGCTTACCTCGTCCAAAATAGGCTTATTTACCCCCCACTCGAAAGAAACCCGGTCAAAACGGACTATTGTTTCCTTGGGTATTTGGGATTTTGGGTTTTGGTCGCTTCCTTTTGCCATTCATATAGACTAGCCTATTTGGGCTCAAATAGAAAGACCTGTTGACAAAAGACCCCAAATGCAACATACTTATTAGGCAAAGTAGATTCGAAAAGAGTCGATTTCTCAAGCTATCTATTTGTATTTAAAAGTATAACTAAAAAACAATGACCGGTACAATAAAAAGACTTACAGACAAAGGTTTTGGCTTCATCACAGGAGAAGGACTTGCGAAAGATTTATTCTTTCACAGTAACTCTCTAGTAGGAGTATCCTTTGACGAACTAAAGGAAGGTGACAATGTTTCTTTCGAAACAGAAGAATCACCAAAGGGATTGAACGCTGTGAACGTACAACGCGCATAGTACTCAACCAAATAAAAAACCTCCGCAAGGAGGTTTTTTATTTTGCCCATTCTTTTAGTTCTTCATACTCTACTTCCCCACACAGCCATTTTTGAGTTTTTGTATTATAGAAAAACGGAACTCCACCACACATATCTTTATCGAGTTCTAGGAGCTTGGCTTCGTTTTCTTTGTTGTGCCAAACCTCAAGAGCGTCTACCTTCACGCCGGTCTCGCCTTCTAGCTTTTCGACAAGCTCATGCATCCGCACACAGTGCGGGCATTCGGTTCCATAAAATTCGAGTAAGTGACTCACGATTATTTTACTAATCTTGATAAGCGAGCTTTCTTTCTAGAAGCGTTGTTCTTCTTGATAACCCCTTTCTTTGCTGCCTTATCGATAGCTTGGAATGCAGAAGGTAGCATTTTTACTGCCGCCGCCTTGTCTCCTTTAGAGGTTTTCTCTAGTTTCTTTATTACTTCCTTCATAGCACGGTTTCTTCGGTCGTTACTAGCCTTCTTGCGAAGAGATCCGCGAACCGCTTTTTTAGCTGATTGTGTTATTGGCATATATGGGCACTATACCAGAAAAGCCTATAAAAATCAAATATGATATGATGTAGGCATGATTGGAAGCATCAAGGGCACTATCGTACTAAAAACAGACAAATTCCTCGTGGTGGAAGCTATGGGCGTAGGCTACAAGCTTGCTGTGTCCCCTGACATCCTGTCTTCTTCTAAAAAAATAGGCGAAGAGATATTTCTATGGATTCACACCCACGTCCGCGAAGACTCTCTAGACCTATATGGATTCCTGGATTATCAAGAATTAGAATTCTTTGAAATGCTACTCAGTGTCTCTGGCATCGGACCAAGATCCGCCATAGCCATACTCGGGATTGCTCCGATAGATACACTACGCAAAGCCATCAGTACCGGAGACACAGCCTACCTAACCAAAATTTCTGGCATTGGCAAAAAGACAGCAGAAAGAATAGTCATAGACCTACGAGATAAGATGGGTAAAGAAATATCTGGAGGATCACTCCAAGTCGAACTCGATGCCCTAGAAGCACTAAAATCTCTCGGCTACTCTCAATCCGAAGCCCGCGAAGCATTAAAAAATGTTTCCCCTGACGGCGACACTAATACAAAAATCCGAGAAGCCCTAAAGACATTAGGGAAATCTAATTAGTTTCAAAATAATCCCTAATCCCCTGCACTGTTAATTGAGACATGTTCTCGTAAGCATTCTGGCGAGCCTTGTCCGTAGTAAATTCATAAATATAACTGTACTCCACGAGGATTGAAGCGACAGTTGATATGAGGGTGTGGTTCGCGCCAGTCGCTATGAGCTTTTGGTCAGGAACAACCC
>CAZVBK010000036.1:4333-5609 GCA_964625485.1 uncultured Candidatus Saccharibacteria bacterium | reverse complement strand
AAATGCCATGGGGTTTGCTGGAGACGTAACATTTGGTGGAGCTACAGAATTCACTCTTCCTCCATTGTTCAACAGTGATACTGCAGGATTCGCTCTTATAAAAGAAGGCGACAAGAGAGTGGTGGTAGAATTTGACGAACCGTACCTAGCTCAGCCTGTAGTAAGTGCAGACATGGTCTTCGAAGAAGATGATGATATAACAGACGAGGAGGCAGAAGATTTGTTTACCGCCGGAGTACAGTCTATAGTAGTAGGCAAGAGTGTGAACGGATTTACAATTCTATTAAACCAAAATGCACCTAGAGACATACGATTCTCATGGAGTGCGTTTGCGGTCAAAGATGCTAAGCTGTACGAAAGTATAATAGAAGGTTTGGACATAACACCACCACCTTCTCCAACACCAGATCCAAACCCAGATCCTAACCCTGACCCTAATACAAATCCAGATACCAACGGAGGTGGACAAGGCGACGTTCCTCCAGACCCAACACCAGACCAAGGTGGAGATAATAGTGGGGCAGGAGATGTTCCTCCAGACACCACAAGCTCTGGTGATAACTCTAGTTCAACGCCAGATCAGGGTGGAGATAGTACTGGGACAGGTGATGTTTCTTCAGGCTCACAACCAGCCGATGATAGCTCTGGATCTACTGACTCATCATCCGACAACAGTTCAGCGCCGGACTCAGGATCATCTTCTGACCCAGCCCCATAATAATTTATGAAAAATCAGAATACCATAGAAAGTCTAGAGAAGAAAATAAAATGGTACAAAGTTTGTAGCGTTGTCTTGCTAGTGGCGATGGTTGCTTTCGGTATGTACTTTTTAAAAGATGATCACAGCCGAGGTGGCATTTCTGAGAAATACCCATTGATAGATCCTGCTCGAGAGTTCATACCTCAAGAGAATTTTGTCGTGAACATTCAGGGTCTGAGAGAATACCTCACGGATCTCGGTGATAAGTATCCAGATTCTTTGTCTGTATATTATGAACAGATGAACTCTGGAGCAAACATTGCAGTGAATAAAGATTTGAAGTTGTATGTGGCTAGCCTTATCAAACTACCTATCGCTCTGGTGGCAATGAAAAAGATCGAGACAGGGGAATGGAAGGGAGATACAAAGTTCCCGATAGTGGGCCAAGATGTGGATCAAGATTCCGGAAATCTATACAAGAATACGATGAACTTTGATCTCACGAACGACACACTGACTTTCGACGAGCTGATGAAGCTTCTATTGGTAGATTCAGACAATACAGCGCAGAACATA
>CAZVBK010000036.1:0-4323 GCA_964625485.1 uncultured Candidatus Saccharibacteria bacterium | reverse complement strand
TTGAGAACCCTATACACATCCTCATTCTTAAAAAGAAGCAATTCTCAGGCAATATTGGAGTTTTTGAATGAATCAAAATTTAACAATTTCTTGGCTTCAGGAATACCCGAAGATGTGGTGTTCGCCCACAAATATGGAGAAAATGCGATCGAGTACATATTTGCTGATACTGGCATAGTATATGTGCCAGGTAAGCCATACATGCTTACAGTCATTATAAAAGGCAAAGATGTGAGCCCTGAGACGATTTCTTGGGCGATAGAATTAATGAAGGATATATCTACAAAAGCTTATGAATATAGCAAAGAATAAAACCTATCTATGTGTTGTTTTGGCTGTATTTCTCTGTCTTGGCTTTGGTTTAGGTAATATATGGCACAAACATCAAACTGCGCATTGCGACTACTCAGGTCTAAAATACATAAATCAATCCTTGGAATGTGAGGGCGAAGACACCATAAGGAAGAATAGTTATGTAAGTTTAAAGAATGAAGTCGAGACTTTTATATTAGAAAAAAAGAAGTATGGGGAAGTAAAGAATGTGGCTATATACTTCAGGGATTTGCAAAATGGTCCCACTTTAGGAATAAATGAACACGAGCTATTCTCTCCAGCAAGTCTTTTAAAGCTACCGCTGTATTTGACCTATCAAGACTATAGAAGTGACAACGACGCTACTTTTTTCGAAAGGAAAATACCTGCAGTCACAAATAGGGAGATACCCAAACAACTTGTCCCTCCGAAAGAGTATGCGAGACATGGAGAGATGTACACGATAGGAGAGCTTCTGCGGTTGATGATACAGTATTCTGACAATACAGCTTATTATGCATTGTTAGATTACATGAATAGCATCTCGCCAGACAGGGATTTACTGAAAGATACTTTTGTGAGTTTGGGTATCATAGACCCGAAGGATTTTTTGGATAATACTATTTCCGTGAAGGCTTATGGATCGATATTCGTTCAGCTTTTTCATGAATCGTATTTCAATAAAAAAGAAATTTCAAATGAAGTGCTGACAATGCTTGCGGGGATAGACTGGAAGAAAGGTCTAAACAAGGGAGTACCTGAAGGTATAGATGTGGCTCATAAATTTGGAGAGAGAAATGGTATGTTCGGTGTACAGTTTCAATTGCACGACTGTGGAGTAGTGTATTATCCCGAGAATCCTTATATGCTTTGCGTGATGACTAGGGGAGACGATATGGAGGAACTTGCGGGTGTGATAAGTGATATCTCAAAAATGTTCTACAAAGAGTTCGACTCTCGCAAGATAGAGTCTTAAATAGAACTAAGCCTCAGTGTTCTAGAAATATTTTTGTTTTTTATCGGGAGACGGACAGTGATGAGTCCGTCTTTTTCTTTCGTTTCAATTTTGTCTATGTCGATCTCAGTAGGTAGATCTATCTCGCGAGAGAATTTGCCCCAAGCGAGTTCGCTTTGAGATGTTTCTCCGAAAGGAGAGAGGAGAGAAGTGCGGACACCTTCGATGGTTAGCTTCTCGCAAGTGGCTGAAATAAAAAGATTGTTGGGGTCGAGTCCGGCGACGAAAGCCTCAATGATCAGAAAATTATTTTGGTAATATCCATCTACCAATAAAAGAAATTCTTCAGTGTCTAAAGAAGACTGTGGATAAGTGGTATTTTTCTCGAGAGTAGTTGTAGGGGTGGGGGTGAAATTTTGGTTTGAATTTTGAGTATTAAAAAGTAATGATTTCTCTGTATTGTCAAACCATTGCTTGAAGCTGTCTGTATATTGTGGTGCAATTAATTTTACAATTTTTAAAATATTTTCACTGTTGGCAGTGTCTGTAAGGTAGGATTTGCCGTCAGTTGCAGGGAGTTTCAGTTGGTTACACTCTGTAACCAACTTATTCTGTCCTTTTTTTAAACGATTTTTTAGAACCTTCCAGTAGTTGCGTGGATCGGAGCTTTTGGTGACTAAAGCCACCACATCGACGATAGAGTACTGCCATTGGTTACTCTTTTCATCCCAATTTTTGCGGATGCTCGTATTTTCTATTTTTAAATCTACTTTGGTGTCCATAATTGTTGCCCACTAATTATATACCAAAGGGAAGCAAGTTGATAGAAAAATAAGTGCATAAAAATCTTTGCGAAAATCTCTACACAAAATATTTGAGTGATATATAATTATAGTAATGTTAAAACAAAATATTTTCCGCAATATTTTTAATTTTAAATCTATTAAGAGATTCTTTTATTCAGCCTTCAAATTTACATCGGTTGTTTTTGTCATAGCCGGAATGCTCTACTCTCCATCATCTCCAGTGTTGGATACACCTGTTGTTAGCGCGGACACTACTACTGTGATACTTACTTCTGGTACTACATGGGCCGTGCCATCGGACTGGAATGATAGTGCCAACTGGATAGAAACTATCGGAGGTGGTGGTAGAGGTTTTAGTGTGGGTGCAATCAATGGTGCATCTGGAGGCGGAGGTGGAGCTTACTCACTATCTAGAAATGTGAACATGCCGGAAGGATCTACTGTTACTATTGCTATAGGTGCAGGAGACACAGATGCAGGTGGCGCAGGAGGAGATACATTTATATGTAATACATTAAATAGTGCTGGTAGCTGTGATGCTATAACAGACGGTGCTGTCGTCACCGGAGCAAAAGGCGGAACAACAGGAACTTCTGTAACTGCAAACGGAGTAGGAGGTGCTTCAGCTTCGGGTGTCGCTACTGGTGCATGGGGAGTAAGATTTTCTGGCGGTAACGGAGGAGACGGAAACGATACATCTGAAGGTGCCGGAGGTGGAGGAGGTGCGGCAGGAAGAAGAGGTGCTGGAGGGACTGGGGGCACAGCAGGAACAACGACAACAAACCACGGAGGTGCCGGAGGTGGAGGTCACGGCGGAGGATCAAACGGCGCAACACCAACAACTACCGGTTCTGCTGGTGGCGCTGGATCAGATGGTACAGGAGCTGGAACTGGGGGAAATGCAGCGAACGGAGGTGCTGGTACTGCTGGTACTGGCGCAGGAGGAGGTGGAGGAGATGCTACCTTTGCTGGAGGTGCTGGTGCTAATGGTACAGAATGGAGTGGTACTCATGGTGCAGGAGGTGGAGGAGGTGGAGGTGCGACACTTGGAGGTGCAGCTGGAGATGACGGGGGTGCCGGAGGTCTTTACGGAGGAGGAGGCGGAGGAGGATGGACCGGAGGAAACGGTGCGCAAGGAATAATAGTTATAACTTATATTCCTTCGACAGTAGCGCTAACAACTGTATACCTTACAACGCTTGGTACAAACACATGGACAGTACCAGACGATTTCGATTCATCTGCAAACTTTATCGAAGTCATAGGTGCGGGTGCTGGGGGTAACGACATTCAAACAAATGGTGCGGGTGGAGGACCGGGAGGAGGCTATGCGATGACTAGGAATGTGAGTCTTACTCCCGGGGGAAGTTCTACATACAGAGTAGGAGCTGGAGGAGGCGTCACTGGAACACTTGGAGGAGATACATTTTTTAATAGAACAGCAGGTGCGGCAAATACTTGCGCTGATACAGTGTCTGTGTGCGCTAAAGGAGGACCGGCAGCGGGAACAACTGCGGCTGTAGCCGGAGGTGCGGTTAATGCTGGTAAGGGTAATGTGAGGTATGCAGGAGGAACAGGCGCCGCAGGAAATAACACTGGTGATACTAGCGGTGGTGGAGGAGGCGCTGCAGGACCAAGAGGTGTTGGCGCAAACGGAGGTGCTGGTAGTAGCACCGCCACTAACGGTGGAGGAGGTGGAGGAGGTGCCGCGAGCGGAGGATCGAACGGTACAGGCGGGGCGACTACAGCGGGAGGCGCAGGAGGAAATGGCTATGGTGCCAGCGGCGGAGGCACAGCCGGAAACAATGCAACTTGCGGAAGCGGTGGTAATGGAGGTGCGGCAACTGCGTCTACTGGCGCCGGAGGTGGAGGTGGAGATTCCCGTTGCGGAGGAGGTACTGGGTCAACAGGGCAACATTGGAGTGCTAGTTATGGTGCAGGCGGAGGAGGAGGAGGAGCGGGTAGTACTACAGGAGGTGTTGGTCTTGCTGGTGGCGCCGGAGGAACATATGGAGGAGGTGGAGGAGGTGGAGGAGGAACCAACTTGGGAGGTGTTGGCGGGCAAGGTATTGTTGTTATAACTTACAGGCCAGTACAGACTACGGTTGCTACACTTGGCACACAAACAACAGACATGAACGCAGGGGACACGAACCAAAGTGTTGGCGGATCATTTAGTTTTGTTCCTACAAAAAATTTAAATATAACTAGTTTTACAATTACAGAAAGTGGCACAGTAAATGCGTCCAC
>CAZVBK010000035.1:0-5634 GCA_964625485.1 uncultured Candidatus Saccharibacteria bacterium | reverse complement strand
CCGTCGTGATTTATTTCCAAAATCTTTTGACTGGTGAGACTACAAGTCAAAGTGTTACTTCTGATGACAATGGTGACTGGTTCTATCGACACACAGGCTTCTTGTCCGCTGGAGAATATTTGTTGTGGGCACAAACAAAAAATGGAGACTTGCTAAGTCCGCCAAGCCCTCAAGAGAACATGACCGTCAAGCGTACCGCCATCCAGTTCGGGGCAAACCGTTTGAGTTATGAGACCATATATTTCTTTATAATATTACTATTGATATTGGTGATCACAATACTCGCGATGTTTATCATATATCACTATTACCACGGACGTAAGAAACACCGAGAATTTAAAAAAGAGGTTCGTGACGCTGAAGAATCTATCAAGAGAGGATTCGCGATACTTCGTCGCGATATCGAGGCGGAGCTCCTGCTCATAAGAAAAGCAACGACAGGCGAAGCTTTAACCTTAGAAGAGAAAGAGAAAGAAGCAAGACTTCTACAAGATCTAAATATAGTTCAAAAGAGAATAGGTAAAGAAATCTGGGAGCTCAAAAAAGAATCTTGGTAATTCGTCTCCGTAATACACAGTTTACCTGCAATTATTGTTGGAGGAAAATTAAGAGTGTAGTAAAATTGAGGTACGGAGTTTATATGACCGATAAAACAAACCCCTCAAATTCTTACTCAAACGAAAAATCTTTAAACAAGATTAATTTTTCTCGTGCGACCGTAGATGGAATTCGTAAAAAGAAAAAGTTTGTTCCCACTGAAAATGAAGTTATAGAAAATAGAGATATTGTTCCTCAAACAAAAGTTGAAGATTCTGGGGTAGATGACAACAAGAGATTGTTTTTGAAAGTGGCAGGAGTGGCCGGTCTAGGTCTCGCTGCCGGAGCCTTGTTCCCGAAAGGAGCGGAGGCCTATGTGGCAGGTAGTACTCCGACTTCCAACGTCGTGGGGGTAAAAGACGATACTAACACTCGAATTAATCCAGCGACGGAAGAAACACTTTCATCTTTACTAACAGGCCAGGAAGTTACAAAACTTACTATAAATTTATCTTCTTCTGGAACAGTGCACACTCCGGCAGCTGGGAAAAAAATAAGAGTATATGCCACCAGGTTTTCTTTGACTGCAGATGCGACGACTGTGGGCTTTCGCTTCACATCAGGAGGAACAGATTATGAAAGATATGTAGACCCGAAAACAGGAGGGCTATATGGATCGAATAACCATCCGAATTTTGTTGAGGGTGGAGTGGATGAAGTGCTATACTGTAATATATCAGGCACGACGACAGTGCAGATAAACGTAGATTATTTAGAAGTTTAATTTTTTAAAATGGCAAAACGAGCAATCGAACATGTTTTTACGGGAACTACTGTACCGTATGAAGAATATGATTCTACTAAAACTATAATCGGAGACCTGATTCAGCAATATTCAGGTGTTTTACCAACAGACAATTTTGCTGGTCCTGCAAAAATTGGAATTGCTCGTCCCAACGAAACAGGAACCGCTATACCCTCTACTTACCCACACGTTATTTCTTGGGTAAACAAAGAAGGGTTTTATTCTACTGGCACAGTCTCTGTCTCTGGTACCGCTGTTACTGGTTCTGGTACTGGATGGCTAGCCAATGGTGTACCACTAGGCGCAAGGATTGGTTTTGGTAGTACTGATAAATCTGCAATTTCTACCTGGTATACAATCACTTCAATTGCTTCTGCCACAGAACTTACTATAGGTAGCTCAGCTGGTACAATTGCCGGAGGGACGGCTTTTATTATAGACAAGGAAGTCAAAAAAGATTGGGTTTTTTTGGCTGATATTGCAACCGCAGCAGCAACACGACGTATTTCATGTTTTGCCTACGATAGACTATCCTCGCTGTTTACATGGAGAGGTTTTATCACTATCACTTTTCCAACAGGTGGAGGTAACCAGACAATAAGAGGAATGAGAGTTGTATATGATACACACACGACCGGTACCGTGGAAGTGTCTGGGGCTACTGTGACAGGGAGTGGGACCACGTGGTCGGATGATCGTGTCGCTATAGGGTCACGAATTGGTTTTGGTAGTACAGACCCTACTCAGATAGATACATGGTATTACATAAATGCGGTGGGGTCTAATACTTCTCTTACCCTCCAAAACAATGTCACGACATCAGGTACAGGGGGTACGGCAACAAACATAACTGTTTCCGCAGGAACAGCATACGTGATAGAAGACCTAAAAGTATTAGTGGCTACTTCTGCAGTCGTCATCGCTTCGGCAGGCTTGGCTATGGTGAATGGACTTTCTTATGATGATTTTGCTGTGGGTGGTACTACTATTGCGGCAGCAACTACTGTTGATAAGGCAAAGGCCACTTATTGTTTGGTTGACCTTGATTCTATTTACTCCACAGGCACAGTTACAGTACCAGGAACAACCGCCGTGACTGGAGCAGGTACTTCTTGGGCTGCAGCTACACACCTTGGTTGTATGATAGGCTTTGGTTCAACGAACCCAACTGCCATCACAGAATGGTTTACAATTACCGCAGTTGGTTCTACTACGGGTTTGACTATTTCGTCTGCTACAACCCAAGCCGGAGGCACGGCTTATGTGATAGTTGGAGGAAATGGTATAGCTGCAGGCCTAGCTTTGGATGACAAGGTTAGTTGGACTGAACAACATGCATATGTAATTGAAGTTCAAGCTGCCACAACACCTCAGGTATATAAATATAACTTCAGAACGCCACTTACGACGTTGGGCGGAGTAGAAAACGGAAAAGCGGCTTCTGCTTGGGTGCTTACAACTGGTACACAAACAGTTACTGGAACAGTATCACAAACAAATAACGGCCGTGTTGGAATTTTGGCTCATGGGCCCGGGTCCGGGGTCAAGTGTTTGTATTTTGCAACCACCACCAGAATATGTCGCGCGCCGTTGACGTCGATAACGCAAGGAGGTACTACATGGGTCTCTGATTCTATGACAGAAGTACCAACTGGAGGCTCTGCTACTTATACAGCATCGAGCTTGATGTCTTCTGTTGAAATCGCTGACCAGATAGACAGACTCATTATTACTTCTACTGGAGCAGGTTCGACAACAGCAAACAGGCGTGCGTATATCACAAAATATGATGCTTCGGGTTCTTATAAATTTGACCATATGTTTTTGGTTGAGGCTGGGCAACAAGACCAATCGACTGCTGACTCAGATTCTACTCCATTTCCGAGCCCCCAAGGCGCACTGCTTTCTGTGTGGTCTCAATCAGGTCTTGTGTATATGGCTCGTACCGGAACAGTTTCTACTACCAACATTGTATATGCACTTCCTTTGGGTGCAGACTGGCAGTACGCAGACGGTAGTGTAAATCAAAGACTTATTACACCGGCACTTGCGACAACAAATGCCTCAAAGCTTTCGAAGGTGTATATGAATAATGCAGATTACTTGGGTGATGGTGGTTTGACTATGCCGACGGATCCCGTGCGTATTTATTATAGGACTACAGGTATTGATGATGATAGTGGTGTGTGGGAGCTGGTTGACCAGACAGGTGACTTATCCGAGGCATTGCCTGGAAGCGAAGTACAATTTGCAATAGAGTTTAGAACAATTGGCGCCACGTGTATTCCAAGTAGAGTTTTCAATCTTTGTTGTACGTATGAAGACAATACTACTGACAGTCATTACCAACCATCAGTTGCCCAATCTTCAATCTCAAGCAAGAGGTTTGCTTGGAGGTTCTCAACAGCATTTGGTGGTACGGTGCCGACTCTCAATGTAAAGCTTTATCATGCGGTAACAGGTGCACTGCTCGACGAAGACGATTCTGTTACTCAAGCAGGCACATGGGAAAAATCTACAGATGGTGGTGGTGTTTGGGGGGCTTACAATACAACTGATAAAGCAAATGAAACTACATATATTCGTTTTACACCAGCTTCACTAGGGGACGACATAAAAGTCCGCGCACTCCTAACTCAAGACTAATATGATACACATAGATAAAGATCAAAAAATTGCAGAGAATGAGAACCTCAAGGTTATGACCAATACGGGTGACTATGAAGATTCTGCTTTGATAGAGTTTTATGATGTAATTGATCCTGCGGTGGTGGCGGGAGCTTTTCAGGCTCAGTATGTTAAGTACGGCAACCTTGTGTATGGATTTAATGATCCAGTAGAACTAGGCAATGCCATCTTGGCCATAGACGGAGAGTCTACTCATACCGCAGCTTCTTATGTTCGTATGACCAAAGAATTATTGAGTCAAATGAATGGTGGCACTCTCGAGGCGAAGTCCTTAGATGAAGTCATAAGCACAGAGCAGGAAAATATGGAACAAAAGAAGGAGGAAGCAGCTACGGAAGAAGAAACCACAGAAGAAGAGGTCACGGAAGAATCTGAAGAAGAAGTTACGGAGGAAGAACCAGAAGATACAGAAGATGTTCTTCCTGAAGAAGAGGAAGTTATAGATGAAGTTTTGCCAGAAGAAGAAACGATAGAAGAAGTGTTACCTGTAGTAGAGGAAGAATCAGTGCCTGCTCCTGCCCCTCAAGAGGTTGTGCCAGAGGTGCCTGTAACCGAATCAGAACCAGTAAGTATTTTAAGACGTAAAACTAAGAGGAAAATAGTATAAACATATGGCATTAGAAGATGTAAATTTTCAAGAAGGGGAAGGCCAGGATTTTATCTTGGAAATCCCCTCAGCTGTTTATGTAGGTTCCCTCAATGATATTTTGACTGAGACAAGCAGCACTCAGTTCCCGGTTCTAGAGGCACCTGAAGTCACAGGAGGAGGTTCTAATATATTTATAATGTCCGAATAATTTTATGGATTCTTTTAAAGAGACCATCGATAGATACTCTGTTTACTTTGAAGACCTTAGGCGAAGACTTTTGTTTCTAACAAAGATGTTCGTGGTGTTTTTTGCGCTAGGATTTTTCGCTACATCTCCAGCCATAAAATTTATTTTATCTCGGGTCCATTTGAATGGAGTGACTATCGTTACTACTTCGCCGTTCCAGCTGGTAGAGCTTGCTATGAGCGTCGGGTTTTTCTTGGCTTGCGTGCTCACAGTACCGATGCTTGTTTATAATCTTTATCTTTTCATTAAACCTGGGCTTTTGCCGAAAGAGAAAAGTTTTTTTATTTTCTCAATTCCAGCGGGACTTGTTTTATTTTTGATTGGATTTCTGTACGGATGTGGAATGCTTTATTTTGCTACCAAGCTCATAGCGCAGGTGAACCTAGGTCTCGGCGTATCAAACTATTGGGATATAAGCACTTTCATATCACAAATGGTGGTTACCTCATCCTTACTTGGTCTACTTTTTATATTCCCTTTGATCATAACTTTTTTAATTCGTCTCGGATTTATGAGTGTAAAGTTTCTGAGCTCAAAAAGGAGGCACGCTATAGCTATAATAGTCGTGATAGTCTCTTTACTTCCACCAACTGATGGTTTATCATTAATACTAATGTCGGTTCCGCTGGTGTTGATTTTTGAGCTCACTGTTCTTTTTAACCGAGCTCAAAATAACGGTCGTAATTTAATAAATTAATTTCACAATAAGTAAAAATCATATGTTTGGACTAGGAACAAAAGAAATAATAATAATCGTTGTAGTTTTGA
>CAZVBK010000034.1:0-5743 GCA_964625485.1 uncultured Candidatus Saccharibacteria bacterium | reverse complement strand
GATGCGGATTTGAAAATAGAATTCTCAAGAGCTGGAGGTCCCGGAGGTCAAAATGTGAACAAGCGCGAGACTGCAGTGAGGATAGTCCACGTGCCTACCGGCATAGCAGTGCATGCCTCGGGCGAGCGTAGCCAAGAACAGAACCGTGAGAGCGCTATGGCTATACTCCGAGCTAAGATTTTCAAGAGAGCCGAGGAAGAAAAGAAATCTATAGAAGAAGCGATGAGTATGAACAAGGGCACAGACATCGAATGGGGCAACCAGATACGTTCTTACGTACTTCACCCATATAAAATGGTCAAAGACCACCGCACTGGTGTGGAAACCTCGGATGTGGAAAGCGTCCTAGAAGAAGGGGAAATAGACATATTTATAGCCCCATTCCTTGCCACTGGCGGAGCTTCGGCATAAAAATAAATTATGATATACTAGATAGGTGATTTACTTTAATAATGTTTCAAAAGTTTACAATAAAGAGGCTGCCGCTTTAGAAGACGTAAATCTGACAGTTACAGCAGGAGAATTCGTATCTATCGTGGGACATTCTGGTGCAGGCAAGACTACTTTGATCAAAATGATTTTGGCGGAAGAGAATCCGAGCGATGGCACGGTGTTTTTCGAGTCTATAAATATCCATAAGTTGAAGAATAATGATCTGACCAAGCTACGCCGACGTATCGGAGTGGTTTTTCAAGATTTCAAACTATTACAAAACAAAACTGCTTATGAAAACATAGCTTTTGCGATGGAGGCTGTGGGTAAAACTGATGAAGAGATAGCAAGCGATGTGCCACACGTCCTTGAACTCGTCGATTTGGGCCATAAGATAAGCCATTTCCCAAACCAAATGTCTGGGGGTGAGCAACAAAGGCTGGCTATCGCCCGAGCTATTATCAATCAACCCGAACTTATCATCGCCGACGAACCTACTGGTAACCTGGATCCGATAAACACCCACGAGATAATTCAGATTCTCAAAAAGATAAATGATCTCGGTACGACTGTCATCCTTACTACCCACAACAGGAATGTCATAGACACAGTAGGCAAGAGAGTTATTACCATGGAAAGGGGAAGAGTCATCCGAGATGATAAGGATGGAAAGTATAGTATATAATAAATATATGGTGGAATTAAAAAGAATTTTTAAAGGAGGTTTTATGAATTTTATCCGCAACGGCGTCGTGTCTTGGGCAGCTGTTTTGGTGGTTACCATTACTCTTTCTGTTATTACATCTCTCTTGTTGCTACAAGCCGTACTTCATACCTCACTCGACCAGATAAAAAATAAAGTGGATGTTACTATATACTTCACAGTAGGAGCGCCTGAAGACAAGATACTGGCTTTGCGAGACTCTCTACTCAAGCTTCCCGAAGTAAAAGATATTTCTTACACTAGTGCAGATGAGGCACTTCGACTTTTCCGAGAAAGACACGAGAAGGATTATCCAACGATCCAAGCTTTGGACGAAATAAAAGATAACCCACTTGGTGGATATCTGAACGTAAAAGCCAAAGAAGTATCTCAATACGAGACTATTTCTAATTTCTTAAAATCTGACAATGCTTTAGTGTTAGGATCAGCCTCAGTTATTGATAAGGTGAACTACTATCAAAATAAGTTGGTCATAGACAGGTTGAATTCTATCATTGGCGGAGCGCAAAAACTGGGCTTTTTGATCACACTCCTTTTGGTGGTCATATCTATAATTATTACCTTCAATACCATCAGACTGACCATATTCATCTCTAGAGACGAGATAGGCGTAATGAGGCTCGTAGGGGCCTCAAAAATGGGCGTCAGAGGGCCTTTCATGGTGGAGGGGGCAATGTATGGCATCATAGCTACAGTCATAACAATGGTCATTTTCTGGCCTGTGACGGCATGGTTCGGACGCAATATGACAGACTTCTTGGGCCTTAACTTATACGAGTATTTTATGTCTAATATCTTCCAGATTTTGCTGATAACTTTAGTTTCTGGTATTATTTTGGGTGTAATCTCAAGTGTCCTAGCGATTAGAAAATATTTAAACAAATAATCGAGGCCGCGTTTCAAAGGACAGTACGCGGCATGATTTCGTAAAATCAAATGTCAAAACAAGATACTAAATATATTTTTGTTGTGGGAGGTGTTATTTCTGGAGTAGGAAAAGGTATTACTGCATCTTCGATCGGTCTCATCTTAAAAAATCGCGGACTCAAAGTCACCGCGCTAAAAATCGACCCTTATATAAATGTTGACGCAGGCACTATGAACCCCACTGAACACGGTGAGGTTTTTGTTTTGTCGGATGGCGATGAGACAGATCAAGACATGGGCAATTATGAAAGATTTTTGGAGATAGAACTCACCCGCGTGAATTATATGACTACTGGTCGGGTGTATCAGAAAGTCATAGAGAGAGAAAGAAATCTAGAATACAAAGGTAAGTGCGTGGAGGTTGTGCCACATATACCACTTGAGGTTCTTACTCGAATTAAAGATGCTGGAAAGCGCGCAGAAGCTGATGTGGTGGTAGTAGAGATAGGCGGGACTATCGGTGAATATCAGAACATGCTTTTCCTCGAAGCTGCTAGAATGTTAAAACTCGAGTCGCCGAAAGATGTTTCTTTTGTGATGGTTTCTTATTTGCCGACTCCGGGCAAGGTAGGCGAGATGAAGACGAAGCCTACTCAGCATGCAGTAAGAGCGCTGAACGGTTCTGGTATTCAGCCAGACATATTGATAGCTAGAGGCGAGACTAGTCTTGATGAAAAGAGAAAAGAAAAAATTTCTTTGTTCTGTAACATTCCAGCTGATAGAGTGGTAGCGGCTCCAGACGTAGATAGTATTTATGATATTCCGTTAAATTTTGAAAAAGAAAAGTTGTCTGACAAGCTTTGCGACATCATGGGTGTGGTCTGCCAGATCCCAAACCCAAAGGCTTGGACTGCGTGGAAGAATTTTGCCAAACATGCCCACAACGGCAAGGAGACTGTGAAGATAGCTATGATCGGCAAGTACTTTGAGTCTGGAGAGTTCGTGCTTTCAGATGCGTATTTGTCTGTAATCGAAGCGCTAAAATATTCGGCTTATGCTCAAAATAAAAAGCCGATAATCTCATGGCTGAATGCTGTGGATTTTGAGAAATCACCAGCGAAATTAAAAGAACTAAAGAAATATGATGGCATTGTGGTGCCGGGAGGTTTCGGATCTCGCGGAGTAGAAGGCAAGCTAAACGTGGTACGTTTTGCTCGTGAAAACAAAATCCCTTATTTTGGATTATGCTACGGTATGCAGATGATGGTCATCGAGTATGCCAGAAATGTTTTGGGTCTTAAGGACGCGAACACGAAAGAAGTAAATGCAAAGACAAAATATCCGGTGATAGATGTCATGGAATCTCAAAAAGAAATATTGGAAAAAAGTTCTTACGGAGGCACTATGCGACTGGGGGCATACAAGGCCAACTTGTCTTCTGGGTCTATCGCCCTAGGTGCATACGGAAAGAAGGAAATAATAGAAAGACACCGTCACCGATACGAAGTAAATCCTACATACATAAAAGAATTGGAAGCAAAGGGTTTGGTTTTCTCTGGAAAGTCTCCAGATGGGACATTGATGGAGATAGCAGAGCTTCCAAAGTCCAAGCATCCGTTTTTCTTGGGAACACAGTTCCACCCAGAGTTCTTGGCTAGGCCTTTGTCTCCACACCCTCTTTTTACGGCCTTCATCAAGGCTTGCGTTGGCAAGAAAAAATAATTATATTTTTACACCTTCTTTTTTTAGAAGTGCGAGTTTGGCTGTTACTCCACCCTTACCAGAATATCCGCCTAGTGTGCCATCGCTCCTCACCACTCTATGACAGGGGATAGTGACTATTAAGGGATTTGCACCCACAGCATTTGCTACTGCGCGTACGCTTTTAGGTCTACCTATTTTTATAGCCAGTTCTTTGTAGGTCAGAGTATGACCCTTTTTTATTTTTAGTAATTCTGCCCAGACTTTTTTCTGAAAGTCTGTACCAGATAGTTTGGCGATATTTATTTTCATTTTAGTATTCTACCTTGATCGGGAAAGAGATGGACGCATCGTGTTCAGGAAGTCCAGACGCATTGTCTTTGATTAGGATCAAAGTAGCTGGTCCTATATATGACATAGGTGCTTTTACTTCAGCCTTGAACGGTACGAAGTCTGTCGTCATCCAGTCGCCATCCGCCTGAGCTATAGCTGTAAATAATAATTTACCATTTGCATCGCGGAGTTCTATCGGGAAGGAAGCTTCGAAGAACCATTGTCCTCGAGCTTTGCCTATCACACTGAATTCTTTGCCGGTTACTGCTCCTGGGAATGGCAGTTCTACGCTTATCAAATCAGTAGAGGCATTGTTGTAAGTTATTTTTTCTTTCGTTTTTGGAGCAGGAGCGAGGGTTTGTGGGTCGATAAAGAATTTTTGAACTGAAGTTAATGGGAGAGGGAAAGCTACACCACCCAAGACCCCAGGACCTATGGCGTATTTGTCAAAATAGATTACTAGATTGCCATCAGAGATAGCCCAGTTGGTTATGTTATCAATAGTCAAACTCTTTACTTCATCCTCGAATACTACGATATCGGTAGATTTGTCGGGCCTCCAGGTTATAAGTTTGTTGCGAAGGTAAGCCATGAAGTCTGCTTGGGAGTTTTTCTTTATTAGTTCTTTAATGCTAACAATTTTACCGTTAGCATTGAAAGAAGTGAATGTTTTGTATGAACTGTTGCCGTTCGCTCCTCCAGTATAGATGTACATTTCTAGTAGTATAGATTCACTGATGTCGCTCTTTAGAGTCTTGGCCTTCATCTCTATTGAATAATTAGCCATCGGACTGTCCGCGCCGAAATCTTTGCGCATGGCAGGGACTTCATCATCAGCAGACTTTTTGAAGTCCGAAATAGTTTTTTCTATATATTTATTCGCTTCTGTAACTATCGCTCCAGATCCTGTGATCAAGGGTTTCGTGCCTGTGAAGTTGTCTTCTTCAATCTTTTTTTCGGTTATTTCTATTGGAACTTTTACATCTTGAGTGTATTCCTCTACCAAAAGAGCGGGTTCTTCTGTTTTAGGGTCGCGGAGTTTAAAATAAGTGCCCACAACTATTATAACTAGGGCTAGGCCCATTATTATGAGGTGCTTTCGCTGTATTTTTGCTTTGTTTTCCATACCGCCATTATACACCAAATATTTTATTTAAATGATATACTGGCGGAATATCCGTAGTTCTTCCCTCAACTAGGAGGACCGTATGTCTGCGCATCTTGGTAGCTTGATTATGGGCATCCTCGTGGCTTGTTTCCTGATGGTTATCAGGGTCGACCGTCAGAACCTGACGGCAAAATTTGCACCACGAGAGGTATTGTACTGTCTTGCATATCTTGCTGCCAATGTGGCTGTTTTGTCTGCCTTGAGATCCGTATTGGGGTTCCCTGATTCTGCGTGGGGATGTTTCGTTTTAGGAATGATAGGATCTGCCACCATAAGTGGCTTTACAATGTTTGTTCTTATCATTAATTACGCAGAATGAATATACCCGCTAAACGACAAACTTCGTCGCTTGGCGGGTTTGTTGCTTTTACTACTCGCAGGCTTCTTGGGTGTAAGTTAGGGATCTTACGGGTTGAGTTTGGTCTGGCGTCAGAACTCCAGCCTTTTCTGTCAGTACAAAAATATTTTTTACAAGATTTTCATTTTCCAATTTATATAATTCCAATTCTTTGCCTTGA
>CAZVBK010000033.1:0-6104 GCA_964625485.1 uncultured Candidatus Saccharibacteria bacterium | reverse complement strand
AAAACTGAAACCACTGGGATTTTTATTTTTAAATTTTTCAAAACTTTGTGTGCCGCGTTAATTTGCGCCAACCCTCCGTCCACCACTATAAGTTCTGGGAAACGCCATTCAGTGTGAGCCAACCTACGCTCCAGCACTTCAGTCAAAGCACCTATATCATTGGCACCAGTCTGGGTTCTAATTTTAAATTTCTTATACTCACTTTTTTCTGGATTGCCGTTTTCAACCACAGTCATAACCCCTACCATATTCTTGCCTGACATATGGGCTATGTCATACGCCTCTATGCGAAAAGCCGAAATATCAGTCCTGGTGTAGTTTTCTTTTTTAAGCAAAGCCACGTCATTGATGTGCGTAAGCGCAAAAATTCTCTGTTTCATTATGTTTGCTTGTTCGAACTGTCTGTTCTTGGCATATGCGAACATCTCCTTCTTGAAGTTCGATAAAATTCTTTTCTTTTTTCCCTCAAAAAATAATTTTAGGTTGGCAATGTTTTTCTTGTAAACAGAGCTTGCCTCACTGTCTTTTATGTCCGGGGCAAGACCCAACTGTCGATAGAACTCTTGATTGTCTCGCTTAGCGGATTGGACATCAATGAAAGGAAAAATCGGGCGGATTATTTTCATGGCCTCGCGAAGCTGAGACCCATTGGTAAATGGACCAAACTTAGCACTAAATGCATACCTTTCTGGGAAGCTTCTGAGCTCTCTACCTCTCACCACCAATACTTTCGGCAATTTGTCCTTAGTTATTACCACATAATTAAAACTCTTGTCGTCTTTTTCTTTGGTGTTGTATTTGGGCTGATACTTTTTAATCAAACTGGCTTCTAGTATGAGCGCCTCGAGGACACTGTCGGTGGATTTATAATCTATCTTGTCCGCTTGAAAAACCATGTCTACTAAAAGCGGACCTCGGGTCTCGATTAAGTCTTTTCCAAAATAACTTTTTACTCTGTCTCTTAGTGAAGTAGCCTTGCCGATATACACTATCTGCTTGCCACTATAGAAAAAGTACACGCCTGGGGTGTTAGGTAATTTTAATTTTTTAAAAACTTCGAGTTTCATTGGGCTATTTTTTTAATACTTTTTTGAGATATTTACCGGTGTAACTTTTAGCATTGTTGGCCACTTCTTCTGGTGTACCCTTGGCTACTAGCTGCCCGCCGTTTATACCACCCTCGGGGCCAATGTCTATTACATAGTCGGAGCATTTGATAACATCAAGGCTGTGTTCGATCAGAACGACGGTATTACCCTTAGAAACAAGCTTGTTTAACACCTCTAGAAGTTTGGCCACATCGTCATAGTGTAATCCTACAGTAGGTTCATCAAGTAGATAAATAGTCTTTTCTAAGTGCGGACGATAAAGCTCACTTGAGATTTTAACTCTTTGAGCTTCTCCTCCGGAAAGTGTGGTCGCAGATTGCCCGAGCTCCAAGTACCCCAAGCCCACACCTATAAGTGTACCAAGTCGGTCAGAAATAGTCGGAATATCTTTGAAAAATTCCAAGCCCTCCTCTACTGTCATCTTTAATACTTCATAAATATTTTTCTTTTTATACTTTACGGTCAGGGTTTCTTTGTCGAATCTCTTACCAAGACAAACATCACAAGTGACATATACAGTCGGCAAGAAGTGCATTTCTACGGCAATCTCACCATTACCTTCGCAAGCTTCACATCGGCCACCCTTCACGTTGAAAGAAAATCTGTTGGCCTTCCATCCACGAAGACGAGCTTCGTCAGTGGTCGCAAATAAATCACGGATATGAGTAAAGCATCCAGTGTAAGTAGCTAGGTTTGAGCGAGGTGTCCTACCGATCGGAGATTGATCAATCAAAATAGCCCGAGACAAATATTCTGTGCCGGTAAAAGAACTACAGTTGAAAAGTTTGGCGGTGCGATACTTTCTCTCGTATCTTCCTTGAAGATTCTTGTACAAAATCTCATACATGAAAGAACTTTTACCAGAACCAGAAACTCCAGTGATAGAAGTCATGACGCCTAGTGGAACTTCAACATTTAAATTATTTATGTTAAAAACTTTTCCACCAGCGATACGAAGTACCCCCTTGCCCTCTCTTCTTTTGGCTGGAACTTCTATTTTGGTTTCGCCACGAAGGTATGCCAAGGTCCTAGAGCCGCTCGTATTTTTCTTGGCAGTCAAAAGGTCTTCGAGGTAGCCATCCACCACAACCTTACCCCCGTGCACTCCGGCCTTCGGACCAATGTCGACGATATAATCAGATGCATAAATAGTATCCTCGTCGTGTTCTACCACCAATATGGTGTTTCCCAAATCCCTCAAATTCAAAAGGGTTTTGATAAGTCTGTCATTGTCTCTTTGGTGAAGTCCGATAGTCGGCTCATCGAGAACATACAACGCCCCCACAAGACGAGAACCCAGCTGTGAAGCCAAACGAATACGCTGAGCCTCTCCTCCTGAAAGAGTGTTTGCCTTACGAGACAGCTGAAGATAATCGAGCCCAACATCGAGCATGAATTGCAGGCGTGCCTCTATCTCTTTGACTATAGGTACAGAAATCTCTTTCTCTTGCTCAGAGAGTTTCAAGTTTTTGAAAAAGTCATGGGCATCTTTGATAGAGAGCGTAGCTAGATCTAAAATATTTACTCGATTCTTTCCAGCAGTTAGAAACACATTCAGTGCTTCTTTGCGAAGTCGAGCTCCCTTACAATCATCACATACTTCTTCCCCGCCGAAATACTTAGTGCCCAAACCGTTACAAGTAGGACAAGCTCCGTACGGAGAATTGAAAGAGAAAAGTCTTGGTTCAACTTCTGGGAAAGAAAAACCATCATTCTTGCAGGCGAACTTCGCAGACATGATGAATTCTTCGCTGTTTTTTTCTCCTGCTATTTTGATTGTTACTAAACCGTCAGACTCGATGAGTGCTCGCTCGAGAGCTTCCGCCAAGCGCATACGACTTCCTTCTTTGTCGTCCGTAAATTCATGTACAGCGAAATGATCCACCAATATATCTATATTGTGAGCTTTGTTTTTAGAAAGAGTTATCTGCTCACGAAGCTTCTTCATACTGCCATCAAGGCGAATCTCGGCGAACCCTTTGCCCAGTAAATCATAAAGCAATTGATAGTATTCCCCTTTTCGTCCACGAACTATGGGTGAAAGTATTTGTATTTCTGTCTCGTTCCACTCTACACCCATTAGCTTCTTGTTGTTCTTCTTTGATAAGACGGCAACCTTTTCTAAAATAAAATTTAATATTTCTTCGTTCGAAAGCTTCTTGATCTCTTCTCCGCATTCTGGGCAGTGAGGATGGCCGATACGCGCATACATAACACGCAGATAATCGTATATCTCCGTGATCGTCGCCACGGTAGAACGCGGGTTGTTGGATCGAGATTTTTGATCGATAGAAATAGCCGGTGATAATCCAGTAATCTCATCCACATCTGGCTTTGGCATTTGATTCAAAAACTGGCGAGCGTAAGAAGACAGAGATTCCACATAGCGGCGTTGCCCTTCAGCGAATATAGTATCGAAGGCAAGAGATGACTTACCTGAACCAGAAACACCAGTAATAACCACCATCTTGTTCCTTGGCATCTCGACGCTGATATTTCGAAGGTTGTGAGTCCGAGCCCCTTTTACCTTTATTTTATCTATGTTTTTTTCGTTTTTCATATGTGATTTAGCCTAACAACACAATTGCACCCCGCTTCCTCATAGGGGGTGTGTATCTCTATTTATATAAATATATAATAGCACAAAATAGCCCAAGTTTCTACTCCTTGGTTTCAAGTCTCCTTTTCAGGACTACTATCTCGTCCCGCAAGATTGCAGCAGTTTCGAAGTCGAGTTCTTTGACTGCCTTATTCATCTCTTTCTCTTTTATTTTAATTATTTTTTCATACACCAACCCTTCCCTCTCTTCGTCAGAGAGCGACAAGTTTTTGATTGAGTCTGATTCATTTTTCCCCTTATTACTTTTATCTTTCGCAAAAGCTTTTTTGAAAAGCTCTAGATCAAGAGCAAGCTCGGCATTGACCACCTTGCCGTGTTCGCTTTCGAGCTCTTCCGTAATGTCTTTTATTTTCTTTAAAATTGTTTTCGGGGTTATGCCATGCTTTTTGTTGTAGGCTAACTGGATAGTTCTGCGACGAGCTGTTTCTCCTAGTGCTCTCTCCATAGAGCCAGTGATGACGTCCGCATACAAAATCACCCTGCCTTCACTGTTTCTCGCAGCACGGCCGATGGTCTGAATAAGAGATGTTTCAGAACGTAGGAACCCTTCTTTGTCGGCATCGAGGATACCGATTAACGCCACCTCTGGTAAATCCAAGCCTTCACGCAACAAGTTTACCCCCACCAAAACATCGAAATCACCTTTGCGAAACTGGGTCAGAATCTTTATGCGGTCCATAGTTTTGATGTCACTATGCAAGTATTCAGCCTTTATCTTTTTCTCTTTCAAATAATTCGAAAGATCTTCGGCCATCTTTTTGGTAAGTGTCGTCGCCAAAACACGGAAACCACTTTTTATAGTTTTTTCTGTCTCCGCTATGAAATCTTGAATTTGGCCGGGAAAAGGAAAAGAAACGTTCTTGAAGGAGTCTTCGCTAGAAACAGAAGAATCTTGCCCTTCCAGGACGGAGTGCGAACGACGAAGAGAATGTTTCTTTTCCTTGACCTCAGAAACTGGGCGAATAATAGTCTCAGGGTCTACGAGACCAGTCGGACGAATTATTTGTTCTACTATTTGCGCACTTTCTTTGCGCTCCACATCGCTAGGCGTGGCGCTGGTGTAGATGACTTGGCCGATGCGCTCTTGGAACTCTGCATATTTAAGCGGACGATTGTCCTTGGCACTAGGCAAGCGAAAGCCATATTCTACAAGAGTATTTTTGCGAGAAGCGTCTCCTGCGTACATGCCGTTTAGTTGTGGGAGAGTTACGTGCGACTCGTCGATAATGGTCAAAAAATCCAGACTCCCATCTTTTTTGTGTGGGAAATAAGAAAGCAATGTTTCTGGTGGCTCACCTTCTTTCTTGCCAGAAAGCTGTCTGGAGTAATTCTCTATTCCATTACAATAACCGACCTCTTTGATCATCGCTAAGTCGTAATTCGTTCGCCTCTTGATGCGCTCTGCCTCCAAAAGCTTCCCTTCTTTGGCAAATTTTTTCAGCTGGGCGTCCAACTCTTTTTTAATGTTCACTATAGCCACCTTCTTCTTGGCATCATCAGTAATGAAGTGCTTGGCCGGAAACACGAAAACATGTTCCTCGTCTTTTATAATCTGTGAAGTTATCGGATCAACTTTTATTATTTTTGAAATTTTACCGCCCGCGAATTCCACCTGATACATTGTAGTGTCTGACACCGGCATGAACTCTACTCGAGCACCGATAGAGCGAAATTGCGCAGGATTCAGATCTGCATTTGTACGCTCAAAATGTATCTCTATCAACTTCTTCATCAAAGTCAGGCGGTCTAGCTTCATCCCCACTTCGAGCTTCATGTTCACCTTTTCGTACTCTGCCGGACTACCCAAACCGTAAATACAAGATACTGACGCTACAATAATGACATCCTTGCGAGTAAGGAGCGCTTGAGTGGTGGCATGGCGCAATCTATCTATTTCTTTATTTATTTGCGCGTCCTTTTCTATAAAAGTATCTGAGGCAGGCATGTACGCTTCTGGCTGATAGTAATCATAGTAAGAAACGAAATAATGAACCGCAGAGTCTGGAAAAAATTGGCGGAATTCTTGCGCCAGCTGAGCGGCGAGAGTTTTGTTGTGGGCGATGACAAGAGTCGGCTTGTTGTGCTGCTGTATAACATTGGCCATGGTAAAAGTCTTACCTGTGCCTGTGGCCCCGAGTAATGTCTGCTTTCTCATCCCCTTCTTCAAGCCCTCCATGAGGCCAGATATTGCCTTAGGTTGATCCCCCGCAGGCAAGAAGACATTATTTAGTTTAAAAACCGGCTCATCACTCATAATTTAGATTATGCTTTAAAAACTAATATTTGCAAAGGTAAAAATATTATTTTGAGTTTGCTAGACTATTCGCGCTTATTTCATAGACAGTGTCGTACGCTCGGACAACTAAAGTATAAGC
>CAZVBK010000032.1:0-6133 GCA_964625485.1 uncultured Candidatus Saccharibacteria bacterium | reverse complement strand
GGACGATGAGAAAGCGGCAAAGTATATGGCTTCACTTGTAGGTATTGATGGAGTGGTGGCTCATGTATTACCACAAGACAAATTGGAGAAAGTAAAAGAACTTCAATCGCAAGGTAAAATTGTGGCAATGGCTGGAGATGGTGTTAATGATGCTCCCGCTCTTGCTCAAGCTGACGTTGGTATTGCTATGAGTACTGGTACTGATGTCGCAATTGAATCTGCCGGGATAACTCTTCTTGGTGGAGATATTTCTAAACTTGTTAAAGCAATTAAACTTTCCAAAATAACTATGCGTGGGATTAAGCAGAATCTTTTTTTCGCCTTTATTTATAACATCATAGGAATTCCTTTAGCTGCCGGTTTGTTCTATCCATTTTTCGGTTGGCTTCTGTCGCCAGTGTTTGCAGGATTTGCAATGGCAATGTCTTCTGTTTCTGTGGTCGGAAATTCATTACGCATTAAAAGTAAAAAACTATAATTATGAAAACATATACATTCCACGTTTCAGGTACTCACTGTGCTTCTTGCAAAATCTTGATTGAAGATATTTTGAACGAGCAGGATTTTATTAAAAAATCAAAAGTGGATTTGAATAGAGAGACAGTAGAGATTGAAACTGATAGTGATAAAGATGCGAACGAGATTGCTAGTATCTTAACAAACAAAATACAATCTCACGGCTATGCTCTTTCCACGGAGAAGATAATACCATTAAAACAAAATGATGGAGTTATTTGGAAAGCTCTACCTATTGGGCTCGCTTTCCTAATACTCTTTTTCATTTTACAAAAATCAGGCATTCTTAATCTTGGACTTGGGAGCAAAGCGACACCCACTACCAGTTTCATAATTGGTCTCATTGCTTCCGTCTCTTCCTGCCTTGCTATTGTGGGTGGTCTTGTATTGTCTCTTTCAGCAACAGTTTCAGAAGATAATGTAAGCGACAAAAAGAACTTTATCCTGTTCCATAGTGGGCGACTTGTCAGTTTTGCTCTGCTTGGAGGCGTATTGGGGGCAGTAGGGCAAGCTATTGGTATCAATTTTACTTTCACGGCAATACTAGGTATTGTCGCATCCCTTGTAATGCTCTTTCTCGGTTTCAATCTAACAGGGATACTTTCCAAAAATCATATAACGCTACCTTCTGGCGTATTTAATTTTTTCAGAAGAATAGAACACAAAACCCTTACACCGCTTTTGATTGGCTTTGGAACATTTTTTTTACCTTGTGGATTTACGCAAGCAATGCAAGTTGCCTCTCTTTCTAGTGGCTCATTTGTTTCGGGAATGCTGATTATGCTTGCTTTCGCTCTCGGCACTCTACCAATGCTGGCACTTCTATCATTTGGTTCGGCATCTTTTGCCCACGGTAAGCACGCCCCTTTATTCTTCAAATCTGCAGGAGTAGTCGTGATTGGGCTTGGCATATTTGCATTACTCGCAGGGCTCGCTGGTCTAGGTATTATTAACCCTCTATTTAATATATAATCATTTTATGAACAAAAAAGTTTCAATAATTATCACCCTCGGACTTGTTGTTGCTCTCGGCATCGTATTTCTCGGCGGTAGTTCAAAATCACAGGATAGTGCAAATACTACAGGGTCAAAGCAAAATGTTGAAGTAAGAGATGGTGTTCAATACATCACTATTGATGCTAAAGGCGGATATTCTCCTAAAGTAGCATCAGCCCAAGGTGGTATACCCACAAAACTTATCGTAAAGACAGACGGCACTTTTGATTGCTCTGCATCTCTGGTAATTCGTTCCGTTGGCTTTCAGAAGATTTTACCCCCAACAGGAGAAACCGAGATTGACCTTGGAGTTCCCAAAGCAGGTGAACCACTCGTAGGGGTTTGTGGTATGGGAATGTATAACTTTCAAATTAACTTTACTTAAAAGGGATAACTTCGCTTGCAAACATATAACTATGTAGTAATATGTTTATATGCGTAGAAATCAAACAGAACTTGAAGCCAAACTATTCAAGGGCTTTGCTGACCAATCCCGTCTCTTAATACTGTCCACTATTTTAGAGAAACCAAAAACTGTCAGCGACATTGTTGATAAAACAAAACTTTCTCAACCAAACACTTCGGCTCATTTGGCGTGCCTTTTGGAATGTGGTCTTATCCGTAAAGAAAAGAGAGGACGAGAGGTTTTTTATCAAGTTTCAGGCAAAGAAGTTCTGGGTATGCTTCAACAGGCACAAAAAGTTTTGAAAAAACACTCAAAAGAGATTTATAAATGCACTAACTATTAACTATGTGTAAAGAAGATAATGACAATTTAGACCTATCGCATACAAACCCCGCATATAAGCGGGCACTGTGGATAGTGGTTATACTTAATTTAGGTTATGGAGTAGCCGAAATGATTGGTGGTTTTTTAGCTAACTCTCAAGCTCTTAAAGCCGATGCCTTGGACTTTCTTGGAGACGGCTCTATTACATTTTTAGGTTTACTCGCTATTGGTTGGTCATTGAGATGGCGTGCTCGTTCTGCCCTCACTCAAGGTATATTCCTAGGGATTATGGGTCTTGGGGTAATAGCTACTACAGCGTATAAGATATTTTTACTAAACACACCCGAAGCAGAACTTATGGGCATATTAGGCATTATTGCTCTTGTCATAAATGTGATTTCGGCTGTCGTTCTAATTCCTCATCGCCACGGAGACGCCAATGTGCGGTCAGTATGGCTTTTCAGTCGTAATGATGCCTTGGGCAATCTAGCTGTAGTTATTGCCGCGGGTATAGTTTATTGGACAAACACCTCTTGGGCAGACCTTGTAGCCGCATTTATCATCGCAGGATTATTTCTTCATTCGTCTTGGTCGATTATCAAAGACGCACGAAGAGATTTAAGTAAAATTAACAACAAATAATAATAAATAAAATTATGTCTATAAAAAGTGCCCTCAATTTTGACCGTCATCACATTTTTCTTAATAACGCCAGCCATCTTGCTCTTGGGTTTGGACTAGCTTTAGTTTTGCAAAATTATATTTCTGGCGATGCTTTTCTTCCAGTTGTTATAGGTTGGGTTTTGATAGGGTTTGGTTTGCTTGCTCACTTGATTGCTTGGACAAGGAAAAGCTAGACCAATTCTCTCTTTTCTCCTAGATTTGGGATATAAATATAACCATTATGGTTGCGAATAGCAGTTCCAACTTCGTTCACTAGTCCGCGCAAAAGAAACCCTCGAAAGAGGGTTTTGTGCTTTATTTTTTCATTGGGTTTATAATAATAATATGAGTAAACAAAAAATTGTTTTCACCTCGCTTCGTTTGGTTATGGGTTTTATATTTCTCTGGGCTTTTCTAGATAAAACTTTTGGTTTGGGTTTTGCTACTACTTCTGCCAAGTCTTGGATAAATGGAGGGTCCCCGACTGCAGGTTTCCTGACTGGAGCAGTGAAAGGTCCTTTTGCTGAATTTTTTCATGGTTTGGCTGGAGTGGCGGTGGTGGATTGGTTGTTTATGGCAGGGCTGTTGGTTGTGGGACTGACGCTTATCTTGAATAAGTACGTAAGATGGGGATGTGCAGCAGGAACTGCGATGATGCTACTGGTATACTTAGCAACTTTATTTCCCGAGAACAATCCTATCGTCGACGAGCACATAGTATACGCACTAGTTTTTGCTTTTATCGGCCTCAAGAGCCACAACAACTCGGTCGTGTAATTTTTTGCAAAATAGTGAAAAATACACTAATATTAGCTCCAGGCAATATTTTGCCGTTGTAGCTCAGTTGGTAGAGCACGTCATTGGTAATGACGAGGTCATCGGTTCAATCCCGATCAACGGCTCATGATCTATAAAAATATAATTAAACCAATTTTATTTTTATATGAACCCGAAACGGTCCATGACTTTTTTGTGAGGACAGGTAAATACTTGGGGTATTTTGGTTTGGGTCGTTTGGGTACTTCTTTAGTTTACAAATATCAGGGCAAGGATATTTCTAAGGTTGTAGACGGCATAAAGTACAGAACTCCAATACTTCTTTCTGCGGGGTTTGATTATAATGCAAACCTTGTAGACATACTGGACTCTTTGTCTTTTGGTGGAGAGGAAGTGGGCTCTGTGACGGCGAGACCTTGTAAAGGCAATGACAAACCTAGATTGACCAGACTTCCGAACACAAAAAGTATTTTGGTAAACAAAGGTCTGATGAATGATGGAGTAGATGTGATAATAGAAAGAATAAAACACAGGAAAACAAAAAATCTAGTATTGGGCATAAGCATCGCTCGGACAAATGAAAAATGTGCTTCAACTGTTGAGGAGGGCGTAGAGGATTATTTCACGAGCTTAAAAAAGATAGTTGAGGCAGGCGTGGGGGATTATTACACCATCAACATCTCTTGCCCGAACACTTTCGGGGGAGAGCCTTTTACTACACCAGAACTTCTGGAAAAACTTTTCAGTAGACTTGATGCCATAAAATACACTAAACCCATGTATGTAAAAATGCCTATCAGTATTTCTGACGAAGACTTCAAAGGCCTCCTAAATGTGTTGGAAAAATACCGAGTGCAAGGGGTGATAATCGGCAACTTGCAAAAAGACTATGCGAAAATAAATGAAAAAGATACCAGGCCGGATGTTTACAAAGGAGGTCTGTCTGGTAAGCCTTGCGAAGAAAGATCAAACGAGCTTATACGTATGACGAAAAATCTTTACTCGACTCGCTTTACTATCATCGGATGCGGAGGCGTCTTCTCGTATGAGGATGCGAAGAAGAAATTTGATAGCGGGGCAGACCTCATCCAGCTTATAACAGGAATGATCTACGAAGGTCCGGGTCTTATAAAAAATATTTGTGAAGGTTTGGCTAAAGAAAAAACCAAATAGATTTACATCATTTTTCCTAATGAGGCTCCAATGATGTATGAAACAAAAGCAGCGAGAGAACCGATAAAGAACATTTCAAATCCGGCCTTCCACCACTTTGTGCCAGTGACTAGAGTACGAAGACTTCCGACTATGAACAGGGCGATGCTAGTGGCGATACTTGCTAGATAAAAATTGTTCCAGTGAATGTCAAAAATGTATGGCAAAAGAGGTATGGCACCAGCTATAACGAAGGCAAAAAAAGTAGCCGCTGCGTTTTTGATAGGTTTCTCTTCTTTTAGGACTTCGTTGTTTTCGGTAAGGGTGTTTTTGTATTCGCGCTCTGATTTGCGAGCTAGGTAGTTGCTGGCGGCCATGGAGAATCCATCTGCAAGCAAGTTGGCAATACCCAATATGACTACAATCTTGGGAGATAGTTCGGCACCCGCTACTCCGGCAACTACAGCAAAGGTGGTGATGATACCATCGTTAGCTCCATATACTATGTCGCCTATGTATTTGCCAGCTCGCGCTCTATGAGAATCAAGAGAATTAAATATTTCCGTGAACATTTTTCAATTATAGCAGTAGGGCTCATATATCCCAAGCCAATTTGGTTTTTGGGTGGAATTTAGCTAGAATGGCCTATGAGCCCGCATGCCACAAAAGCCGATGTAGCTCAGTTGGTAGAGCATCGCTTTCGTAAAGCGAGGGTCGACAGTTCAATCCTGTCCATCGGCTCCAAATATATGGAAAAAGATACAAATGAAATTCAAAATGAGATAGAAAGGTTGGAGGCTCTGATGCAGGCTCCGGATTTTTGGAATGACAAAGTAGTTGCTCAAAATACTTTGAAAGAATTGGCAGAACTTAAAGATAAAAAAGAAGGCTTGGGTAAATACGACAAGGGCAATGTAATACTTTCTATTATTTCTGGGGCGGGCGGAGACGACGCAGAAGATTTTTCGGCGATGCTTCTTCGTATGTATATGAAATATTTTAAGACCAAAGGTTTGGATGTGTCGCTCATACATGAAAATAAAAATAACCACGACGGGTATAGGAATATTTCAATAGAAGTCATGGGTAAAAATGCTTACGGCAAGCTAAAAAATGAAGGAGGTGTCCACCGGCTCGTGCGTATCTCTCCGTTTAATGCTAAAAAGTTGCGACACACTTCTTTTTCCTTAGTAGAAGTTTTGCCTAAATTTTCAAAATTAGAAAACAAAGATATTGTCATCCCTGATGCGGATTTGAAAATAGAATTCTCAAGAGCTGGAGGTCCCGGAGGTCAAAATG
>CAZVBK010000031.1:0-6157 GCA_964625485.1 uncultured Candidatus Saccharibacteria bacterium | reverse complement strand
TTTTTTCTGCTTCTTTACCCATTTTTTCTTTTCTAGAATATCTCGGATGACCTTTTTCCTTCAAGGACGCCCTCTCTCTCAGGAGACTTATCTTTCTCAGATCAATGCCCCCTAGCTCCATATCGATATCTCTTTTTTCTTTTTTTGTTTTTAACCCCCCCTTTTTTTCTAAAAGCTCCCTTATGGTTTTACCCAGGATAGCTAGTTCTTTATTGATTTCTCTAAGCCTACCTATGTCTTCTACCTTGCGAACTCGTTTTCGGTCGGTATCTTCTACCTCCAGAAGGCCATTTATTTCTTCAAGTAACTTGAGTAGAGGCTCCCTGTCTGCACTGTTCTCTTCTGTTGTAGTCAGAAGGGCTTCAACTTTAGATTTTTGTTCGTAGAGTTCTCCAGGTGTTTTGTAGGTTAAATCTTGGTTCATTAGCTCTGCTACCTCTGTCGATAGGGATTTTGAGCCTCCGGACTCAGTTTCAATATTAGATCTTTCGTTCATTGTGAATATTATACAATCTTGCCAGCCTTTTGTCCTAATTTTGGGCGCGAAAAATCGATTATTTATGCAATAATCAGCAAATTTGGTCAAATTTTAGTTATCCACATTTGGCTTGACTTACCCCCCTACCCGGGCTAACCTTAAAGGTATAGCTCTGTAGAGAGGCACGAAAGAAGACGGATGAACGCTGAAAAGACAGTAACCATCGTAGTATCCTTTGTTTGCAGTACAATTTAGGTCGTCCTGTGATTCTATCCTTATTTTATAAGGGTCGGAAAGGAAATCCTACGGTAATTTGTTTGATTTATTAAACCTCAATTTAAAATATTAACCCCTATTTTAGCCTTTTCCCTGTTGTCTGGGGCGTTTTTTGTGCCTACTCAGGCGCATGCGGGGTTCATCTCTTCGATGTTGGGAGAAGAGGCTTCTGCAAGCACAAATATCTCTGTTCCCTTACCGGAACCTAATTCTCAAAACATGGCTTTGCTTGAAGCCAATGTGTTCTCTGTATCTGCCTTGGGAGATAAAAAGTCTAATAAGGCTGAAGAATCTAGTGAAATTTCTGGCACTATAGAGGTTGCTATTATGTATAACAACGCGCTTCTGCCCACCGTTGGCCCATTGGGTGTGGTAGATGAGGCTGGGATTGGAGGAGACGTGTCGTCTGATCAGATAAGTGTTTATGTGGTGAGGCGTGGCGACTCCCTCTCTCAAATAGCTGAAATGTATGGTGTGACCATAGACACCATTCTTTCTGCTAACGATATGCAAAAGGGCGACACAATAAAAGAAGGTGACGTCCTCCTTATTCTTCCTTTTTCAGGCATAGAACATGTAGTTGCTAAGGGAGATACGATAAAAGGACTTGCGACTAAATATAAAATTGAAGTAAATGACATTCTGGCGGCTAACGAACTAGATGCTGATGATAAATTAGTTGTCGGAGACAAGTTGATTATTCCTGGTGGCAGTCTTTCTGGTGGTGTTAGTGTGGGTGGAAGTATTGCTAAGGGAGGTTCTTCTTCTGGTGGTTCGCTTAAGAATGCTAGTGGCTACTTCATAAATCCAGTTCCTAATGCTCGCAAGTCCAGAGGCACAACTGCTACCCATAAGGGGGTAGACTTAGCTGCTCCAGAAGGCACTCCTATCTATGCAGCAGCTTCAGGAAGAGTTAAGTTCGCGAGAAATGGATACAATGGTGGATTTGGTAATCTTACTATTATTTCTCATCCTAACGGCACTGAGACTTTATATGCACACCAATCACGATTGGGTACTAGTGTAGGTGCTCAAGTTAAACAAGGAGACCTTATAGGTTATGTTGGAAATACTGGACGCTCTAGGGGCGACCACTTACACTTCGAGGTTCATGGAGCCAAGAATCCAGGCAATGACTGGTCTTGGAAGCGTTAAGCTACTCTAAGAGGGTAAGAGCAGCCATTAACCCAACTCCTACTAAAATCATAATCAGTTGCTTGATTGATCTTTTTACGCTTCTTGATTTTTGTAATTCTGGAACTAGGTCTGCTAGGGCGATATATATAAAACCACCAGATGCTATTGGTAATAGCCAAGCGTTAAATACTTCTGTGGTTTCACCTAGCGCTATTGCTATTACTACACCTAGTATTGCGAATAGTGCAGATAAGAAATTTAACCACAAAGCTCTCCCTTTAGTGTACCCAGAATGTATTAATACTGCGAAGTCTCCTATTTCTTGAGGTATTTCATGTAGAACTACAGCAAGAGTGGTCGCAAGGCCGATCGGTATACTTATCATAAAGCTCGCGCCTATTATTATGCCGTCCATAATGTTGTGTAGCCCGTCAGAAAACAGAACTAGTTTTCCCACAGAGTGTTCGTGCACTACTTCTTTATCTTCTCCGTGGTGATGCCAGTGGAAAAATTGTTCTAAAACAAAGAAAAGCATTATGCCTGCTACTAACAATATACTAGTTAGTAGCCCAGGGCTGATTTCAAAAGCTTCGGGGATAAGATGTATAAAAACATCTCCTAGTAATGCCCCAACAGCTAGGCTGATAAATAGAAAAATATATTTTTTTAATACTTCTTCTTTGAGGGATAATGTGAAAACTCCTACTAGTGATATAAGGCTTATAGCGAACACACTTCCGAACGCATAAATGTAATTTATTATCATGTTTTTATGAACAAACCTTGCATAGCCCAAATAGCTCAAGGGAATGATCGGTTATTTTTTTAAATTTTAATGAATTTCGACTGATATTTTTTAATATTTTTTCAATTTCTTTATTTTCAAAATCCTCTATTTTGTCACATTGCTTGCATATTATATGGTGGTGGTGTTTTTGTTTTAGTTCGAAAAAAGCCATACCCTTTTTAAGATCGACTTTCTGAACCAAGGATTTTTCTTCAAACAGAAACATTATTCTGTAAAGAGTTGCCAAGTTCACACCCTTTTTCTTTATTTTGTGAAAAATATTTTCCATATCTATGGGATATTTTTCTTTTGAAAGGATATCAAGAACTTGCAACCTAGCTCTTGTAACTTTCAACCCCGCTTCTTTTAATAATTTATCCATTAGACCTAGTTTAAACCAAATGCGAATGATTTGCAAGTGGATAAAACTATTTGTCTTTTTCCATCAACATCCAAACTGATATAAGACTAGTGATTGGTACTGCTAAGACAAGGCCTATAGATCCGACCATTGTTCTTATTATTTCAGTTGCAAAAACTTCCCTGTTGATTATTTCTATGAGCGTAGAAGATGTATCGCTGTAGAATAGTAGAAGTAAAGGCAAAGAGGCGCCCACATAAGCAATGGCGAGCGTATTTACCAATGCACCTGTGTGTTCCTTCCCTATTCTTAAAGCTCTTTTTAGGATAGTTTTTTTATCCATATCTTTACTTGCGTCACGTAGTTCTTCTACTGCAATTGCCTGCCCTATTGCGACATCATATAGTACTCCCAGCAATCCAATTATTATTCCACCCAACAATAAGCCCACAAAATCTATAGATCCTCTAGTGTTCCAGTTGAGATATACAGCTTCTTCTGATTCAAAGCCTGAAAGCCCTGCCCATTTTACTGCAAAAAAAGCTAAGATACCCGTAACTAATACAGTGGCAATCATTCCAATAACAGCAGAAGACGTTGTTTTGTTAAAACCGTGAGTTATATAAGACCCTAGTATGATAATTAAAGATGAAACACCAATTGTTACAAATATAGGAGAATAGCCATTAAGAATGCCGGGCATTAAGATAAACATGATAAGTACTATGCTACCTATCAAGCTTACTAAACCTCTAATCCCCTGCATACCCCCGAAGGCAAGAAGAGAAACCAAGAATAAAACAACAAAAAATATAATCGCAGGTATCCTGTATTTGTCATGGACGGTGTAAAGCTTCTCCCCTGTTTCCCAACGCACTATTTCCAATAAATAAAACTTCTCACCTTCTTTTAGTTTAGTGTAGTCGTTTGATAACTCTATTTCCTCACCCAGCCTGTCTTCTTCTAGAATCCTTACAGAGATTTTTTGATTTACAGTTTTTAGTCTGTCGCCTATGTCTAAAGTTTCTTCGCTGATTATCTTTAAGACTTGCGCTTTGAGTATTGTGCTTTTGTCTTCAATAATTCCTCCATCAGAGCCTTGTTGAGCTAAGGATATTGAGGGTATCAATATGAAAGTGAGCAACAAGAAAAAAAGGAACTTTTTCATGCGTAGATAATTTTATTTAGGGCAATTAGTCGAAGATGCATGCGAGCTCACTACTTGAGATACTCCTGTTGAATCTACACACCAGTGATCTTGGTCTGGGTCATCAGTGATTAGCTTGGCCGATAATGCCCAGGCAGTACCAGAACTCCAGCATGATATCGCGTCGTCGATCTCAGTAGACTCTTGTGTTTTTTTTACAGAGTCAATTGCTGATTTGATATCTTTGTCTGCGAATAAAGTATTAGCCGTGTCACATTTTCCTTTGGCAGAGGCTTTGCCGTAAGAATTATTAATATCATAATAGAGCTCACCCTGAGCACGGATGTTCGCTAGATTTGCTTTTATTGATGCGTTCGCACCGGTATTCATCGCTTCTCCCAGTGGAGAGTTTTTAATAATATCCTTTAGGTTTTTTGCATTTGAGGGGGTTTCAATTATAACTTCTTGGTTTATGTCTAAAATAGAAAAAGTAAAAACTAGGTCAGCTTGCTTGTCGGAAAGCTGAGTAACTTTTTCTGAAGGAACGACGCGCATTCTGTATTCAATTTGTGCTGGGAATCCTGCTTTGTCGGTCCAGACTGTCAAGAATGTATTTTTATTGTAGTAATCAAAGACTTCTTCAAATTCATTACTTTCAAAATATTCAAGTAGGCCCGGGTCATTTATAATAAATTGATCATTTTTATATTCCCCGTTTGTAGTTTCGGCTAATAATTTTTTATAAAACGGCACAACAGCCCCCTTGCGTATTTTGATGTCGTATCTATAGAGTGTTCGGTTCGCTACTTTCTCGCTTGATGGTTTCTTGCCAAATTCAATTAATTTTTCTTCATCAGCAAATTGCACTACCTTTTTTATTATTTTAGAAAACTCTTCTTTATTTTCTTTGTAAGTTTTTTCCATTTCTGGTAATGATCTAGCTATAAAGGAAAGTTCATCATTGCTATTGTTAGACTCTGGTGCAGTGGTTAGTTTTACCCATTCTCCTTTTACAGATGACAAAGCTCCTAGGAATAAGCTAGGGATATTGTTTATTTTTATGAAGTAGTCAGCATCCTTTTTTAAGGCATCGATGTTTACTTTATATGTTAGATCTCCGAAATTACCATTAGCATCAATGTTAAATTTCCAATTAGCTTTCTCTAAATCTGCGGCTGCTGATAAAGACATGTCTGCTGAAAGTTCTGCCGGAAGATATTTCGTGTATTCTTCCATTTGTAGTAGAAATGGTTTTGGGGGTTCGGATTGTAGGTATAAATAGGATCCACTTTCTTTAGTGAAAGTTACTTCCTGTCCAGATATAGGTGTTCCCTCTTTTGTATAGTCATAAGACTTCTTGATGTCAGAGATTGCTTCTTTGGTTTCAAAAGAAACCTTGAGAGAAAAATTCTTTCCCCCATCTGTAAGGGTGTATTGATAAGGGTTGCCTGTTGCGGGGTCTTTAAGGGAAGGCACAGTACCATAAAAGTAGGTGTTCTTGCTCTTTAAATCTTTAAAAAATTTTTCCAAAGAGGAAGGAAGAGGTTCGCTATACTTTAACTGAGACAGGATAGAATTTACATCTTGCGCTCTCTTGTAGTCATTTGCGTATGATTTTTTCAGCTCTTCATTGTTCGAAATCTTTACTTCAAAGGGCTCGGCTCCTTCTTCTCGTGGGGCAACGGCTAGTGAAGCGGTGGCTTTATAAGAAGAAGATTGAATTTGTGTTGTTTTTTCTAGAATGCCACTTAAAAAGTTGGCTTCTGTGTACTGTTTTATCCCAAAAGGTCCTATTTTTTCAAAATAAGCAAATGCGGTAGCACTTATTAAAATTGCCAACAAAGCAAAACAAACAACATAAAGAACCAGATGTTTTTTATTGTTTGTCGTTTTAGGTTGTTCGATGGCGTTGTTTAAGCCTTGAGGGGTGGTAGCTGGAGTGCTCGTCGCAGTAAAAGATGTTGTATTTGT
>CAZVBK010000030.1:0-6447 GCA_964625485.1 uncultured Candidatus Saccharibacteria bacterium | reverse complement strand
CAGTGGTAGAACGCTGTCCTGATAAGACAGAGGTCGATGGTCCGATTCCATCCACACTCACCCTAGTTTTTCTTGATAAGTAATAGTCTTGACCCAGAACCTAGTGCGAGGAGCACTATGGCAATAGAGAAGTGAGGCAGATGGCCTATAAGTTCTAGTGGTCCTAGTAGGTAAAGTGTGGTCACCAAGAATACTGCCAAGGCAACTGTGGTCACTCGAGTCACCAATCCAAACAAGAAGAAAAGACCAAACAGAACTTCGGCTACTCCTGCTGAAAAGGCGAACCAGTAGTTCGTATAAGCTTCAAAACCAAGAGCTTGCATAAAGTTCCAAGGATGAGTAGCTAAAAAGTTGTCGGTAAGTGAAGGTGACAATATTTTTTCAGTGAATCCGAGGACTATAAGGTTGAGTCCGGTGCCGACACGTAGAATAGGCAAACCATATTCATGAAAAGGATGAGTGTATTTTTGGAATATCTGGGTGTCTTTTATCTTCCACATTGGTCGGCCTATAATTATGGCGTAAATAGCAAAACCAACCATCTCTAAGGTATCGAGCATTTCTAGGCTTCCGTATTCTTTCATGCCTAGGGCAAATAGCACAAGAATCAAAAGTCCGCCCACTCTTTCGTATAGTCCGAGCAGTATCATTACTCCAGCGAGCGCCTGTATACCAAGCATTAGGTTGCCCATGGTGCCTACAGCTTGTAGGTTTGGAGCAAAGATAAATCCGTTAAGTGAAAATATTATAAAAGATAGTCCAAAGCCGATGCTAGCTATAGAGAGTACTATCGGCGCCCACTTTTCTATATGGCTTTTCACTTTTTGGGGCACAGAAAGCTTTTTCTCTAAAAATACGCCAACACCTATGGCGATAAGCACACACAATATGCCGAACATGACCGGACCGTCGGATAAAGCATACGACGGTATTTCTTTTTGTGGTTCAGCAAACCACTTCACATGAGCGAGCGCTATCATTGGTAAAAAGAAAACAGGCAAGAGAGCAATAAATTTTTTCATGCATTTATTATATAACAAATAAAATTTAATAAAATACTGTAGTTGCATCTCGGTGTTTTTTCTCATATACTATTCTAGTAAGCCCCTATAGGCATTTGGGCTTTGTTTTGTTGTATATTTTGGACCCAAAAGAACAAAAAACAAAAGAATTGTGGTGGAGCACAGGCGTCGTCCTCTTTAGCGAGGTTTCGTCTTGGATAGTCGGTCCGATTGTCTTGGCTCTTATTTTAGGCAAGATCCTAGATAATCATTTTGACACCAAGCCAGTTATCTTTTTAGTGCTTACTGGTTTCAGTTTTATAATTTCTTGTTTTGGGATTTATAAAATAGTTAAAAGATATATCGAGAATATAAAAGAAGAGGTTTTAAATAAAAATACAGACAACAAATAAACGCAAGAATATTTATGGCAATCGAGAAAAAAATAGAATCAAATACTGCAGAAAAATTCACAGAACATGAGGAGTCAGGCGCAGATGTGGGTCACACTGAAGAAATAGCTCATGAAGTTACTATTTTTGCTGAACCGATATTTCACTTTGGTAGCTTTACTGTGACCAATGCGCTCCTTACGTCTTGGGTTGTTGTGGCTATCATCATATTCCTATCAGTGGCTATTAGACGTAAAACTAAAGAGATTCCAGGTAAGCTCCAAAATGTTTTCGAAATAATCATTGAAAACGCTCTTAGCTTGTGTGATCAGGTTACAAACAGCAGGAAGCTTTCTATGAAGATTTTCCCTTTTGCTATTTCGGCATTCTTTTTTATATTGATAAACAATTGGCTTGGGGTATCTCCACTTGGAGGTTTCGGATCTATCCATGACGGAGAACACGGTCTAGCTTTTATACCGTTTTTACGTGGCGGAACAGCCGACATAAATACTACGATAGCACTCTCAGTAATGGTGGTTTTGGGAGCGAATTTGTTCGGTGTATTTTCTATCGGCCTCTGGAAAACCTTCAATAAATATGTTAATGTGAAGGTGCTCGGGAGTATTTTTACTAAGGTAAAAAAGGACCCGACAGTGATAATAGTTGCCCCGATAACATTCTTCGTGGGATTGATAGAAATAGTGGGAGAATTTGCCAAGATAGCGTCTCTCTCTTTCCGTCTTTTCGGTAACGTATTTGCAGGAGAAGTCCTGCTGGCGTCCATGGCAGCTCTTATGGCTTATGTTATTCCTATACCTTTTCTTTTCTTAGAGATTTTGGTTGGGGTAATTCAGGCACTTATATTCTCCATACTTCTTGTTGTCTACTTCACGATAGGGGCCACTGATCATGATGAGCATGAAGAAGGGCACCATGAAGGTGAGCACAGTGAAGATCATAAGGTAGCCCACGCATAAACAGGGCGTACCCGTGCTCGATGCATGAAAATGTCTCTAGCACAGGTCTGCTCTGTCGTATCGCAAGATACGCCAAGAAAGGATTATTATTAGTTAATATAAAAATATATGGAATTAGATTTTTTTGCAAAAGCTATATCTATTGGTGTTGGTTCTATTGCACCAGGTATTGCTATCGGTATGATCGGTTCTAAAGCCATGGAGGCTATCGGCCGAAATCCAGAAGCTTCAGGCAAGATACTCGTGCCTATGCTTTTGGCATGTGCGTTCGCAGAAGCAATCGCTATTTACGCGCTTGTTATCGCGTTCTCTATCTAGCAGACTTAGCAGTCTTTTGGCTGCTAGCTTTTGGTTGTTATAAATAATTACCAAAAGCTAGTCGCCACCTGTTCAATTTACAACTTTTCACTTTCAAATTTAGTTATGGAATCAATAATTTCAACATTTCACATAGACTGGAAAATCATCGTAGCTCAAGCGCTCAACTTCGCTGTAGTTTTTGTCGTTTTGTATATTTATGCCCTCAAGCCTTTGAATAAATTAATGGCAGAAAGAGGAGAGAAAATATCAAAAGGTTTAGATGATGCGAAGTCTAATGCTTTGATGTTGAAAGAGACCGGCGTTCGCCAAGAGGAAGTTTTGGCAAAAGCTCGCAAAGAAGCCGAAGTAGTTTTCCAGACAGGAAAAGCTGAAGCAGAGACCAAGAGAGTCGAGATGCTAGAACAAACCAAGAATGAGGTTACCAAAATGGTAGAAGACGGAAAGCGAATGCTTGAAGCTGAAAAGGCAAAGATGGTGGCCGAAGCAAAGAGCGAGATCGTCGCTCTTACGATGCTTGCCACCGAAAAGATTTTAGGTGAGAAGGTGGATGGAGCCGTCGGCGAGAAAGTCTTGAAGGATCTGGGACACATCAAATAATAAAAATCGTGTATGGCAAAATTATCAAACAACGACATAGCACAGAGTATCTATCTGATTACCAAAGACAAGACTGGTAGTGAACTAAAAGATGCTTTGGGTAAGGTGGTAGTCTTCTTGAACAACAAGAGGCTTCTCGGTAAAACTGCACCCATCCTTATGTCCTTGCAGAAAATAATAAACAAGAAAGAGGGTATAGTAGAAGTCACTACTAAAAGCGGAAAAGATTTATCCCCTCATGCCAAACACGAATTAAAAGAAGAATTGAGTAAAAGATATAAAGCCAAAGAGATAATTTTAAATGAGAAAGTAGATAAAAGTATATTAGGAGGAGTAAGGATTGAGGTAAACGATGAAGTCATAGACCTGACCCTAAACAACAAAGTCAACAAATTACAAGAATATTTAACACGAACAATATGAGCCACAACCACATTGTAGAAAGCTTAAGAAAAGAAATAGAAAACTTTGGATTAGAAAACAAAGTAGAAAAAGTCGGCAAAGTCATAGAGGTTTTCGACGGTATCGCCAAAGTGTCAGGGCTTTCTGAGGTAAAGTCTTCTGAAATGGTCACTTTCCCAAACGGTGAAACTGGCGTGGCTCTAAACCTCGAGGATGATTCTGTGGGAGTTATCATTCTTGGCGATTTCTCTAAAATCAAAGAAGGAGATGAGGTTAAAGCAACTGGGAGAATCCTTGAAGTCCCTGTATCTGACTCCATTATCGGCCGTGTGGTAAACGCGCTCGGAGAGCCTATCGACGGTAAAGGGGCGATAAAGGCAGACAAATCATATCCTATCGAACGTGTTGCATCTGGAGTTATTTCACGCCAAGGTGTGGATCAACCAGTGGCTACAGGCATCAAGGCCATCGACGCTATCATCCCTATCGGTCGTGGCCAACGTGAACTTTTGATCGGCGATCGTCAGACTGGTAAAACAGCTATCGCTATCGACACAATTCTAAATCAAAAAGGTCAGAACATGATCTGTGTGTATGTATCTATCGGCCAAAAGGATTCCAAGCTTCGCAAACTTCAAGTTCGTCTTGAAGAAGGTGGTGCTATGGCTTACACTGTCATCGTATCTGCAGGATCATCAGAAGCGGCCCCTCTTTCTTACATCGCTCCTTACACCGGAGTTTCTATTGCTGAATATTTCATGGATCAAGGCAAGGACGTACTTATCATCTACGATGATCTTTCCAAGCATGCTGTTGCGTATCGTGAAATTTCTCTTCTTCTTCGCCGTCCACCAGGTCGTGAAGCATATCCTGGAGATGTGTTCTACTTGCACTCAAGACTACTTGAGCGTGCCTGCCGAAGAAATCAAAAAGCAGGAGGTGGATCTATCACTGCGCTTCCTATTATCGAGACTCAAGCGGGAGACATCTCTGCGTACGTTCCTACTAATGTCATTTCTATTACTGACGGACAGATTTTCCTTGAGACAGATCTTTTCTACAAGGGTATTCGTCCTGCAGTAAACGTTGGTAACTCTGTATCTCGTGTGGGATCAGCTGCACAGATCAAGGCTATGAAGAAAGTGGCTGGAACTTTGAAGCTCGACCTTGCTCAGTATCGTGAGCTTGAAGCTTTTGCTCAATTCGGTTCAGACCTTGATGAATCTACCAAGAGGCAACTAGAACGTGGTAAACGTTCTGTGGAGCTACTAAAGCAACCTCAATACTCACCTGTAAAGACTGAACACCAAGTAGTCGTCATGTATGCACTGACCAAGGGTATGATAGATGACGTGCCAGTAGAAAAGATAAAAGAATTCGAACAAGGGCTCCTTGATTACACCGAAAGAAATGCAAAAACTTTCTACAAAGAAGTTATTGAGCAAAAAATGTGGACAGATAAGGGAGAAGAAGAATTAAAGAAAGCTATAGCTGATTTTAAAATTAATTTTAATAAGGCTTAATTTAACTTTCTACTTTAAACTTTTAACTAAATAATATGGCCGGTACAAAAGAAATTAAAAGACGAATAAAGAGTGTGAAGAACACTAAAAAGATAACCAAAGCTATGGAGCTTGTGGCTGCTTCGAAGATGAAGCGTGCCGTTTCTTCTACTTTGGCGTCTCGTCTTTATGCTTTGTACTCATGGGAGGTTCTAACTTCAGTTGGGGAAAGTCTTAAAGACATTACTCATCCGTTGTTTGTGGAAAGAGATACTACCAATCGACCTGCCAATACATTGATGATTATTATTACCTCAAACCGAGGTCTTTGTGGTGCATACAATGCTCAGGTTATCAAGAAAGCCATTGCTCTATTAAAAACTCAAGACTCAAATACTAGTGTTGACGTCATTGCTGTAGGCAAAAGAGGAGATACTGCCATGCGTCGCGTCGGCAAGAATGTCATCGCCAGCTTCACCGAACTTCCTGACAATATAGATTTAAGTGATGTTTCTCCGATATCCAAATTAGTTCTCGGAGAATATATGGCCGAGAAATACGACAAAGTTTTTGTGGTGTACACAGATTTTATCTCAGCCTTAACTCAAAAACCCAATATCAAACAAATCCTTCCAATCCACAAATCCGACTTGAAAGAACTGATTGACGAGCTAGAGACGAAAGACAAAAGAGAGAAAGATGAAGTGGTAAGTAAGGAGAAAACGGATTATGTGATAGAAGGAGACCTGAATGCACTGGCTGGATCACTCGCAGAGAAGATAACACAGATGCAGATATACCAAATGCTCCTTGAGTCTAACGCATCAGAACAATCTTCTCGAATGGTAGCCATGAAGAATGCGAGTGATGCTTCCGGAGAAATGATAGATGACTTAACATTAGTATTTAACAAAGCAAGACAAAGTAACATTACAAGAGAAATATCAGAGATAAGTGCGGGTATGGCGGCAGCACAATAAATTATAAATTAAATTATTCATATGAAAACAACAGGTACAATCAAAAAAATTATCGGTCCAGTCGTAGATGTTATGTTTGGCGAGAATTTGCCAGCTATTTATAACGCGCTTGTGGTCATGAAGGGTGATCAAAAGATCGTTCTTGAGGTAGAGCAACACCTAGGTGGTGGCTTGGTGCGAACTGTGGCCATGGACTCTACTGATGGTCTGTCTCGAGGGATGGAAGTCGCCGACACTGGTGCTCCTATCTCTGTACCCGTTGGAACTGAAAC
>CAZVBK010000029.1:0-6541 GCA_964625485.1 uncultured Candidatus Saccharibacteria bacterium | reverse complement strand
GGAGAATTCACGTGTTACGTTTCATGACCATTCTCATGGTCACCCTCTTCCCCTTCGCCCTCAAGGCGCAGGTGAAAGACACGGTGCCCACGTAATCCATGACGGGGTACGCCCTGGGGGCTTACAGCGCCCAGGTCACCGCACGAGAAATCGTCGCGGTTGCTGGAGCGAGGCACAAGGTTCTTGTCCTCGGCCTCGCCGATGGCAACCCTTGGCGTTCTTGTGGAAAGAACAAACAGTGTTCAGACCACAAGAATCAACTTCTCGCTGACATTCGCGCGAGTGAAGCGGCTAAGGCCCTCGAGGCCGTCGGCCTCGACACCGCGCGTATCACTACGCGCGGTGAGATCCGCAACACCCGCGGTGAAGCATACCGCGGGGTCGTGATCTACGTCCTTCGCGAGAAGATCGTGGTGCCGAACGACTCCCTGGCGACAGTCACCAAGGCAGTCGACACCTTGCAGACCGACATGAAGTCGGTCAAGGCGAAGGTCGAAAAGCTGGACACCGCGGTGACGCAAGTCACCAATGTCGTCCAGCAGATGATCGACAACACCAACGCCGACACCGGCAAGAAGAATGAAGACTCAACCAAGAAGTCTAACGCCGGTTTGGACATCGGCTTGAACTACTCAATGGGCCAGGGTTTCACCTTCGGCCCAGCTATTGGGATCGGCATTGGAAATGGATACAAGTTCGTCGCCCAAGGGGGAATCTTCCCCAACGGGAAGAACAAGTCCCTCAACTGCTCGCTGATGAACATCAGTGCAGCAGTTGGAATCGAACGCAACATCACCTTTGAAGGAGAAGAAGCCATCTGGTCGTTCGGTGCCTTAACGGACCGCACAGCGTGTTACAACGGTGGCCCCAAGGTCGCCGAAACACTAACCCTTCGCTACGATGGAATCTTTGTCGGCGGAGGATGGAGAATGAACCTGGGGTCGGACAGATTTCGACCCACCCTGACAGCCCAGGGAACGCTAGGGCTGAAAACCACAAACAAGAACCAGGACCCCAAGTTGAGGCCTGGAATCCGCCTGGGTTTGAGGATCCCGCTGTTCGGCGGATCCTCGAAGGACTCAACTACTCACCGCTAGCTTCCGGGAGCACGAACGAACATGAAGAAGATCGCATTGCTGACTCTATTGTTGACGGCGTGCACATTCGCCGACAACCCGACAGCACCAACTCCAGTACGGAAGGAAGGTGCGGTATTCCTCGGGGTAACGCCTCTGGGCGCGAACCCGACCTGCAACACCGTCGGACTCGATGGGCGCCTTGCGCCCATCACGCCAGGTCGCTACAATTCCGTACCCAATGGTACGTACTCCTCCACGGAGTGCGTCGCCGTAGGGTATGAGAAGTCGTACGGCCCGGCATTCCGTGTCAACGGCGACACCGTAACGACTAACGTCGTGCTGGTCAAGTCGCCGACGACACCGCCACCGCTCGACAGCATGGCCCAGATTCGAGTCGAACTCGAAGATGGATCAACCGCGAACGTCGAGATGCGGGAACGCTTCCCTCTGTCTGGACCATCAGTCGTCACGATTCTCAACAAGCCGACTCCCTACCGAGACTCGCTCAAGGTTGACGGATCGGGATTGATGTACCAGATCGGAAAACCAGGATTCGCTACCAAGCGAGTCAAGGTCGAACCGATTCCACGGCAAGTGAACATCGTTCTTGTCTCACTCACTCCGCTCCCGACCATCGTGTCAGACAGCGGAATTCTCAACGTGTACTCCTCGCCCAAAGGAATGAGGGCAAGGCTGTACACTGCGCTCTACGGAACACTCATCGCCACGCAGACGACCAACTTCGACCGCAAGGTTAAAGCTGGAGCCTACGTGGTTGTCTGTGAGGATCCGACGGACAAGCGTATGGCTGACACAGCCTACGCCGTCGTCCCCGCAGGCGGATTCGACAATGCCGTCTGCGACAACCCACTCAAGCCGGAACCTCCGGCTCCGCCACCGACACCGGTGACGAAGGGAACACTCCTCGTCGCGTGCAACATCGCGACGCAGGCAGTAGTACGGACGTATGGAACCAACGGGGTCGTTGTCCACCAGGGCACGACCAACTTCGAGCGCGAGCTCGAGGCCGGGTTCTATGTGGTGACATACACCGCTCCGGCTGGATACACCTCCAAGCCGGTGACAGTCGCGATCAACGCTTCACAGAGAACGGTTGCGAACTGCGCGCTGGAAAAGGAAGTGGCGCCGCCACCGCCAGTAGTGAACGGCACCCTTCTCGTCGCATGCAACATCGCGACAAACGCACGGGTGATGATCACCTCGACCGACAAGTTCTTCGGCGAGGGGCGAACGAATTTCAACTTGTCCGTCGCCCCAGGTACGTACACCGTTGCCTTCACCGCACCCGAGGGTTACACCTCGAAACCGGTGGAGCCCGCGGTGGTTACCGCTGGAGGCACTACTCGAGTCGATTGTAGACTCGAGAAGAAGGATGAGCCGGTAGCACGTACCATCATCCGGGTCCTGTCGGATCCGGTCGGGATGGAAGCGAAACTCGAACGGCGCGTCGGCGAAGAATGGGTGCTCGTCAAGAGCGACCTGACGAACTTCGTCGTCGAAAACGCTACGCCGGGATTCCACCGGCTGACCTGTATCCAACCAACCCGCAGCGACTACCAGGACTTCATGATGGAGTTCGAGGTACCCAAGGGTCAGACGACGGAAGCCGTCTGCAAGATGAAGAAGAAGGAAGGAAGTTCGTAGTTGAAGTACGTCGAAGTCTCTCGGACGTTAAATTGGGAGACACCAAGGCCCCGACCACAAGTCGGGGCCGTTTTCGTTCTTGCCCTCAAGTTTAATCTAAGTTTAAAAAATCTTTAAAGTCCCTCCAGAATTCCCTGCCATTATGTAGTCCGCTACTTTATTTTCTACGATGTCTTCGATAGCGCGCTTGATAGGTCTCGCACCGAACTCTAAATCAAATCCTGCTAAAGCAACCTTATCTACCAGAGCCTCGGTTATTTCTAATTTTATATTTTTATCCGCGAGCAACCTTTCTCTAAATTCTTCGAGCAGAAGCTTGGCGACTTCCCTAACCTCATCTGCACTAAGTGGGCCAAAGAGCACCACACTACTAAATCTATTTAGAAATTCTGGAGCGAAAATATTATTACGAATCAAATCACTTATTAAAGTCTTCTTGTCTATGTTTGGATTTTGAATTATGGTTGCACTACCTGCGTTAGAGGTAGCGATAATTAATGCATCTTTGAAAGACACTTCTCTCCCTGTCCCGCGTGTTAGTCGCCCCTCGTCTAGAATTTGCAAAAATAAATTCTGAATCATCCTATTCGACTTCTCAAGCTCGTCCAGAAATACAAGCGACAACGGCGCTTCTTCTATAACAGAAGCCAGTCTGTCTACGAAAGTAGGCACGGATTCAGGTAGAGAAAATTCAGTCATATCGAAACGTATCATCGCATTCTTCCTTCCGAAATAACTCTCAGCCAGAATCTTGGCTGTATAGGTCTTGCCCACGCCTGTAGGCCCTAAGAACAAGAAGCTTCCTGCTGGCTTGCTAGGGTCTGATATGCCTGTACGAAGGCGTTGTAGGGCGTTGCAGACATCTTTCACAGCTTCTTCTTGGCCTATAATTTTGCGCTTCATCGCATCTTCAAGACCTATCAACACAGAGCGCTCGTCACGACTAAGTGCACCTATCGGCATGTTGGTTTTGTCTGAGATTACCTGCTCGACGTCTGCGACAGTGATGGTCTTCCTAAGCGAGCGAAGTTCTTCGAGGATTAGTAGAGACTTTAATGGTTGTGGTTGGTTGCCGATGTATCTGTCAGAGAGTCGTACTATTTCTAACACTGCATCATCTTTGATAGAGGTCCCACTCAAGCGGACATGATTTTTCACCACACTCACTGTATCTTCAAAGCTTGTAGGCAACACATCCACCTTTTCAAATTTAGAAAGAAATTCTGGATAATTTTTAAGTACGCGATCATAACTAGCAAAGTCTGTGGTTACTACCACTCCCAAACTCGAAGTTACCAAATACGGCATAAGCCTATCAAAAATACTTTCATAACTCTGGATGTTCTCTATAACCAACACCACATTGCCGGCGCTGTTGGCTTCACGAAGTGATTGATCGAAGTCCTCCACACTAATACCCTCCATGAAAAGCTCCACCACGCGATGGTTGCGAATACCTGGGAAAGATAGCCCAGAGCGCCCTAGACGGCCCAGGTAGTCCACCACAGTGGTCTTGCCAGAGCCAGTCTCACCTACTAGTAAAACATTGTGATTGGTATCTTTATCTAGCCCACGTTCGATCATTCGAAAAGTTTTCTCCTTACCGAAAAGTTTCAATGCTATCGGGGAGAGTACATCACGGCTGTGCGCATTTAGTGTATATGTATCACCGTAAGATAGAGATGCACCGACGCTCCCTAGGCTCTGTAGATATTCGGTAGAAATTTTAAAAGGTACAAAAAAGAAAATTGGAAAAGTAAAAAATACTAAAAGATAAAAAGCGAGCCCAACAAGTATGAGCACCAAGCGCGCAATAAACCCCAGAACTCTTGAAATAATAGCGAAGACAAATCTCTCTAGAAATGTAGAATTCTTGCCCACATCGTCGTCTCTCTTCCATGGGTCAAATAATGTTTTTAAAAGTAGCGGAGTTGAAAAAGCGTTAAAGGAGTAAACGAGTAAGTTTTTCCAAGACACTAATCCAGGATGCATTAATTTATTCTAGCACATAGAGAACTCTAAAGAAAAACAAGACCCCGCCTTACGGCGGGGTCTTGCGGCACTTATGTTGTTCTATAAAGGTGAGAATTACCTCACACTCACACATATAGTATATCATATTACTAAAAATAATGCAAGTTTTTAATCTCTGGCATAGAAAAACCCTCTCTTACGAGAGGGTTTTTCATGTTTTTGGTTTTGTATCTATAAGCCGAATTCTGTATCCTTTGATTGCTCTCGGGATAATGACAATTTATCTAGGCCCTAACTTACGCGAGGGCTCAAGCGATTCTTACCAATTTTGCCCACCGGAGGTGTCGCAAAATTGAGTATCCTGAGCGGAGCGAAGGGCCCCTCAATATTCTCGGGATGCTCAATCTTGTAAATACCTGCGGTAGACAAGATTGGCACACGATCTTGCACAAAGGTAAGGATTTAGCCGTTTCACCCTAGCGTTACCGCTAGATTATTCCCGAAGGAATCGTCCGCCTTTCGGCTCGCGCGTCTCTGCTCGCACCTCGGAGGTTGCCCTCGATGGGTGTTACCCACTACCATTCCCATCCTGTAAAACAGGACTCGTTGTGTTCGGACTTTCCTCTCTACACATTAAGTGTAGAGTAGTCATTCAATACAAAACCTCACATATTATACTACAAAAAATTTAGAAAGTAAACAATACACTGTCCCCTTCTTTGAGATTGTTTTTGTCAGCAAAGCCTGCCGAAACTTCTAGAACGTATTTGGCATTTTCAGTGGGTTTGAAAACTTCAGGATAAGAATCCGGTGTTGCGGATCTTTTGATATATACAACTTTATCATCTGCATTAATCCAAATGATATCGATAGCAAATTTCATATCTTTCATCCAAAACAAATGCTCTGCGGAATTTTCAAAAACAAACAGCAAGCCCTCATCTTCTGGCAGTAATGCTCGGCCCGAGAGTCCCAGCTCTTGCTCTGCCTTGGTCTGTGCTAATTCTACTTTTATTTTTTTACCTGCAAGCTCTGCGTATTTGATTTTAACTTCCTGTACAGTAAGTGGCGCAACTTTCGGAGTGTATTTCTTCTCAACCCAGATGAAATTAATAACAGCAAAGGCAGTCACTAATATTACAAAAAATATTGATTGCTTCATTTAAAAGATGAAAAATTATTTATGGTCGCCGTTGGTCCAGCCGAAAAGTTTGCCGATAGATTCTGGAGTTTCACGTTTGCGAGCTATCTTAATAGTACCATCTTGAGCGATTAATTTCATCGGTGCTGCAAGCAGGCAGTGGTGCGACGCTAGAGCGTCTTGGTAAGCACCAGTATCTAGGAGTGCAACGTATTGGTCTTTGTTCTCATGCAACTTAGGAAGCAAAATGTAGTTACCCCCTGCGGTGTATTTATCGTCGGAGTCACATGTACTACCCGCAAGCCATACAGTCTTAAGAGCGGTATCCATGTTGTTGGCTGGGATAGTGTGCCACTTCTGATGTATTGCCCAAGTATCCTTCAAATCGTTCATGAAACTTCCATCCACTATATACCAAGCCTTGGCATTTGCTTTCGGAATAGCTTTCTCTGAGATTACTTTATAGAGAGTAACCTGAGAAGGAGCTACGATGTATTGACCCCATTCAACTGCTAGGTTGGGGTGCTTGATCCCCGCCTTGTCAGAAAGATTTTTCAGAACTTTAATGATTTTACTTGAAACGCCTTTAGCGGTATAGAACTTCTTCTTTTCATAAGGCACTCCGAAGCCACCACCGATATCAAGTGTGTCTAGAGATGGGTTAGTCTTCTGAACTTGAACA
>CAZVBK010000028.1:6502-7235 GCA_964625485.1 uncultured Candidatus Saccharibacteria bacterium | reverse complement strand
AGACGGCATAGTCCGTATCGGAGCTGAAGTTCGCGAGAACGACATTTTGGTAGGTAAGATTACACCAAAAGGTGAAACAGAACTTACTCCAGAAGAAAGACTTCTTCGATCAATATTCGCGGAAAAGGCTCGTGACGTGAAAGACACATCACTTCGCATGGAACACGGCAAGCGCGGACGCATCATCGGAGTAAAGATTTTCTCTCGTGATCTTGGCCACACTCTAGAAGCTGGTATCATCAAGAAAATAGTTATCGAAGTTGCTCAGATCAGAAATATTTCTGTAGGAGACAAGTTGTCAGGACGTCACGGAAACAAAGGTGTCATCTCTACCGTTCTTCCAGAAGAAGACATGCCATACGATGCTGACGGTACTCCTGTAGACATCATTCTTTCACCACTCGGCGTTCCTTCTCGTATGAACTTGGGACAGATTTTGGAAATTCATCTCGGCATGGCGGCAAACACTTTGGGCTACCAAGCTATCGTGCCTCCATTCCTTGGAGCAAAATACGAAGAGATTCAAGCAGAACTAGTAAAAGCGGGTGTCCCAGATACAGGCAAGATGAAGCTATTCGACGGACGCACCGGCGAGGCTTTCGAACAAGATATCGCTGTGGGTTATATGTACATGCTCAAACTGCACCACATGGTGGAAGACAAGATTCACATGCGTTCGATTGGTCCCTACTCACTTATCACCCAGCAACCGTTGGGAGGTAAGGCTCAAGGT
>CAZVBK010000028.1:0-6492 GCA_964625485.1 uncultured Candidatus Saccharibacteria bacterium | reverse complement strand
CAGCGTTTCGGAGAAATGGAAGTCTGGGCACTCGAAGGTTACGGAGCTTCTTATACATTACGTGAAATGTTAACAATCAAGTCAGATGATATACTCGGTCGATCTGCAACATTTGATTCTATTATCAAAAACGAAGTCATCAAGGCACCAAATTCTCCTGCATCCTTCAACGTTCTTCTAAACTACCTACGCGGTCTCGCGCTTGATGTAAACTTAAAAAAGTTTGGACAGAAGAACCAAGAAGAAGAGTAATAAATAATAAATATAAAATATGAAAACTCTAAATACAACAGAATTTGATCAAATCGCACTTCGTTTAGCCTCTCCTGAACAAATCAAGGAATGGTCATATGGAGAAGTCACCAAGCCTGAGACAATAAACTACCGTACCGGAAGGTCCGAGCGCGGAGGTCTTTTCGACGAAAAGATATTCGGTCCAGAAAAGGACTACGAGTGTTACTGTGGAAAGTACCGAAGAATTCGTTATAAAGATATTATCTGTGAGAAGTGTGGAGTCGAGGTTACTCGCTCTATAGTTCGTCGTGAGCGCATGGGCCACATCGAACTTTCTACTCCGGTGTCACACATCTGGTTCCTAAGAGGAGTACCATCTCGTATGAGTATCCTTCTTAACATTCCAGTTTCTGACCTTGAAAAGGTTATCTACTTTGCTGGATACATCATCACTAAAGTTCACGAAGAAGAAAAGTCTACTCTTATTGCGGACCTCGATCGTGAATACAAGGCCAAGCTAAAGAACGCAGCTGATGATGAAACTCGTGAAAAGCTAAAGAATCTTCTTTCAAGTACAAAGAAAGAAGTAGGGGAAATATACGAAGGTAAGGTGTTGAACGAAATATCTTTCCATCACTATTCTTTGAAATACGGAACATGCTTTGAAGCAAACATCGGAGCAGAAGCTATCTACTCAATATTCAAGAATTTGGATCTGGCAAAGCTTAAGATTCATACTGAAAAGATGATCGAGACAGCAAGCACCGCTGAAAAAGAAAAACTCCAAAAGAGACTTTCTCTTATTCGTGCGATGTCATATGCCAACATTCGTCCAGAATGGATGTTCTTGACCGTTATCCCTGTTATCCCTCCAGTACTTCGTCCGATGGTGGCTCTTGATGGTGGAAGACATGCGACTTCAGACCTAAACGACTTGTATCGTCGTGTCATCAACCGAAACAATCGTCTTAAGAAACTAAAAGAGATAAATGCTCCAGACGTAATCCTAAGAAATGAAAAAAGAATCATCCAAGAAGCAGTAGATGCACTTATCGATAACTCCATCGCCAAGCAAAACGATTCTGCGGCAATGAGTCAATCTCAAAAGCGCCCACTAAAATCTCTTTCTGATAACCTAAAGAGTAAGCAAGGTCTTTTCCGTCAAAACCTTCTCGGTAAGCGTGTGGACTACTCAGGACGTTCTGTTATTGTCGTCGGTCCTCAGCTAAAGCTTAATCAATGTGGTCTGCCAAAGCACATGGCTCTTGAGCTTTTCCGACCTTTCATTATTTCCAAGATTCTACAAGCTGAGCTTGCGTTCAACATCCGTGGTGCGAACAAGCTCATAGAAGAGCGCACTCCAGAAGTTTGGGCGATGCTTGAAGAGGCGATCAAAGGCAAGTACGTGCTTCTAAACCGTGCACCTACTTTGCACCGCTTAGGTATTCAAGCTTTCAACCCTATTCTTATTGAAGGAAACGCTATTCAGGTTCACCCACTCGTATGTCAGGCTTTCAACGCAGACTTCGACGGAGACCAGATGGCAGTATACCTTCCACTTCTAGATGAAGCTCAAGCAGAAGCTCGCGACCTTATGGCTGCGAACAAAAACCTTCTAAAGCCTCAAAACGGTGACCCTATCGTGCACCCATCCAAAGATATGGTGCTCGGAAGTTACTGGATGACCAAGAACGTGGATGGAGAACTAGGTGAAGGTAAGTACTTCTCAAGTCCAAACACTGCTATCACTGCTTATGAATACGGCATAGTATCACTACGCGCAAAGGTAAAAGTTCTAGCAACTGATACTCCTAAATACAAAAAGTTCGGAGGACAAATCTTTGAAACTACTGTGGGTAAACTTTTGTTCAACAGTATTTTGCCAAACGACTTCTCTTATGTAAGTGATGAAATGAACCAGAAGAGACTTTCTTCTATGGTGGATGAACTTATCATGCACTACGGAGTAGATCAAACTCCTCCAATTCTAGACAAGATCAAGGCTTTCGGATTCAAGTACTCTACTGTTTCTGGTACAACTTGGGGTCTAAACAACATCAAGGTGCCTGAAGAAAAAGCAAAGATAATCGGTGAAGGACGCAAGCTCGAAGAAGAGGTTATCTCTCAATGGAGTGATGGTCTTTTGTCTGAAGAAGAAAGATACCAAAAGATTATCGAGATCTGGACTTACTCAAAGAAGGAACTTGAAAAGGTTCTGCCAAAAACTCTAGACAAGAATGGTTCTACTTATGACCTGTTCACCTCAGGAGCTCGTGGTACGATGACATCCCTCATTCAGATGATCGGTATGAAAGGTTTGATCCAAAATAACCAAGGTAAGACTTTGGAGTTCCCGATCATACCTTCATACTACGAAGGACTTTCTCCGATCGAATACTTCGTTACTACTCACGGTGCTCGTAAGGGTGCCTCTGACACCGCGCTAAACACTGCGAAAGCGGGTTACCTAACACGCAGACTTGTGGATGTGGCTCAGGACGTGGTTATTACCGAAGAAGATTGTGGAACCAAAGAAGGCAAGATCGTTACTAAAGAAAATATTTCTGGAATTGAAATTCCTCTTTCCAAAAACATTCGTGGAAGAATCTTGGCCGGAGATCTTAAGGATGCTGATGGAAACGTGGCTTATAAGAAAGGATTCTTGGTTACCAAAGAAGATGCTTATGATATAGAAGGAAAAGGTTTCACCGAAGTTTTCGTTCGTTCACCACTTACATGTAAGACTGTTCACGGACTATGTCAGATGTGTTACGGACTAGACTTGGGTAGAAACAGACTAGTGGACCTAGGAGAAGCAGTAGGAATCATCGCCGCGCAAGCTATCGGTGAGCCTGGTACACAGCTTACACTTCGAACCTTCCACGCCGGAGGTGTGGCAGGAACAGACATCACCACAGGTCTACCTCGTATTGAAGAAATTTTCGAACGCCGAATCCCTAAGAACCCTGCCGTTGTTTCTCAAACAGATGGAGAGGTTATGTCTATAACTACTAAGGATGAAAAGGAGAAAATCATCAAGGTTCTATCTGATTCAAAGGTGGATGGTAAGAGCAATGAGATAGAATACGCAGCACCATTCCGACGTATGCCTATAGTAAAAGTTGGAGACAAGGTAAAGAAGGGTGAGCTCCTAACAGACGGATCTGCCGATATTGCCGAAATATTCAAATACGGAGGGAAAGAACTTGTAGAAGAATACATAATCCGTGAAATCAATAAAGTTTACGAATTACAAAGTGCTTCTATTTCTAGAAAACACACCGAGATCATAATTCGTCAAATGTTCTCCCGCCGAAAGATCAAGGATGCAGGTGAGACCAACTTCTCAAATGGAGACATTGTAGAGAACACAGCATTTATCGAAGAGAACTTCCGAGTGGTGGACCTATCAGGTAAGGAAGCAAAAGCAGAAATAGTAGTACTCGGTATTACTGAAGTATCTCTACGAACCAAGAGCTGGCTATCAGCAGCTTCATTCCAAAACACTAACCGTGTTCTTATTGAAAACGCTGTTAAGGGCGGAGTGGACAACCTAAGAGGTCTAAAGGAAAATGTTATTATCGGACGATTGATTCCAGCAGGAACTGGATTTAAAAGTAAGGTAGTGGTGGTAGAAAAGACAGAAGAATAAAATGCCCATAAACTCTCCAGTTCAACAAATAAAGGAGAGGCTAACAATTGAAGAAGTAGTCTCTTCTTATATAAAAGTAGAAAACGCAGGCAACAACTTGAAAGCGAGGTGTCCTTTTCACAACGAGAAGACACCTTCTTTCTTCTTGTCTAAAGACAGGGGAAGCTATTATTGTTTCGGTTGCGGAGCATCAGGAGATATTTTTACTTTTGTGGAAGCTTTCGAGGGCTTAGACTTTAAAGGAGCACTTAAACTTTTGGCAGATAAGGCTGGAGTAAAACTGGGGGCGTACAACCAAGAAGCCGAGAGCGAAAAAGAAAGACTGTACAGAGTCATGGAAGAAGCGACGAAGTTTTTTGAAAACAATTTGGCTCAGTCCAAAGACGCACTGGATTATATAAAAAGTAGAGGCTTGGAAGATAAAACCATTAAGGATTTCCGGGTTGGTTTTGTGAAAGCAGATTGGAGAACTTTGTATGATTTCTTGCAACAAAAAGGTTTTAAGGACGGCGATATAGAGAAGGCGGGTCTCGCCAAAAAAAGCGACAAGGGCCAAGGCTTTTATGACAGGTTTCGAGGGAGAATAATGTTTCCAATATCGGATTCTAGTGGCAGGGTCATAGCGTTTTCTGGACGATTGTTTATAGATGATGGTAAGTCAGCGAAATACCTAAACAGTCCAGATACACCGATATTCAGTAAGTCATCCGTTTTGTTCGGACTAGATAAAGCCAAAGAGCATATTCGCAAGAACAACTTTTCTATTTTAGTCGAAGGGCAGATGGATTTGGTCTTGAGTCATCAAGCAGGATATAAGAATACCGTGGCGACTTCGGGGACAGCGTTGTCCGATGCGACAGTGTCAAAAGAAAATGTGGTATCGAATTTGGGGCTGGTGCGCAGAATATCCCAGAACATTGTTCTTGCTTTCGACGCCGATAAGGCGGGAGTGAATGCTTCCAAGAGAGCCGGTAAGATAGCTTTGTCTTTGGGTATGGATGTGAAGGTCGCCGACCTGCCTCTCGGCATGGATCCTGCCGATGTAATATCCAAAAATGGCACCGAGGCTTGGAAGGAAGCGGTAAAGAAGTCAAAGCACATAATAGAATTTTTGTTGGACAGGGTTTTGAAAAGTGTGGACGGAGACGCCCGTAAGGCGGGGCGAGAGATCAAAGAAAATATTTTGCCTTATGTTGATTCTCTAGATAGCGCTATTGAGAAAATGCATTTTATAAAAAAGATAAGCGATGCTTCCGGAATAAATGAAAATGCCCTTAAAGATGATTTGAAAAAAGTGGAGGAAGTCGCTAAGTATGAAAATAAAGAAATAAAAGTGGCCGTCGATTCTAATAGGCAAATATTTAGGAAAGATTACATAGAACGAAAGCTCCTTGGTATAATATTATGGCAAAAGAGTCTAGCCACCCCAAAGATAGATGTGGGTGCTCTTACTAAAGAGATGGCCCTGATTATGGCGGTAGATCCTGAGAATTTAACAGAAGGAGTACAGGCGAACTCGGGAGACCTCATATTTGAAGCAGAAGTTTTTTATGGAGAGGGTGCAGATTTAGAAAAAGATGTAGGGGAGATGTTGCTCAATTTTAAAGAAGAACATTTGAATGAAGAACGGGTGAGAAAGATGCAAGAATTACATATATGTGAAGAAAAGAAAGATATAGACAGAGCAAGAGAAATATTAAAAGAAATAAGTGAAATTAACAATAAGATACAGGAAATTAAAAGCGGTCGGTTCAAGAATTAAAAATACAAACATATGAAGAAAAAAACAAAAGTTAAAAAGTTAAAGAAAAAGATAGTAAAGAAAGTAGTTAAAACTAAAAAGCCTGCTAAAAAGGCGAAAAAAATATTGAAAAAGATTAAAAAATCCAAACCCGCAAAAAAGGTTGTAAAGAAAGTTAAAAAGGTTGCGGTGGTAAAAGCTAAAAAGCCGGCAAAAGAAGTTGTGAAAAAGCTATCATCTGCCGAGAAGAAAGCTGAGAATTTAGAGCGCATATCAAACGAGTTGATAGAGAAGGGTAGAAAGCGCGGGTTCATAACTTACGACGAGATTTTGAAGACTTTCCCTGACATAGAAAACAATATTCTGTTTTTGGATGAACTTTATGAAAAGTTTGGAGTCGCAGGTATCGATGTGCTTGAAGGAGGAAATCTCTTGAATCTAGACAATGAATTAAGCGACAAGGATTTAAATAAATCTACCATTCATGACTCTATCCAAATGTATTTGAAAGAGATAGGTCAGTATGCGCTTATTCATGCCAGCGAAGAAAAGGACTTGGCTAAAAGAATCGAGAAGGGTGATCCGGAGGCAAAGAACTTGCTCGCTCGAGCCAACCTTCGTTTGGTGGTATCTATCGCCAAGAAGTATGTGGGTAGATCTGCCAACCTCTCTCTCCTCGACCTCATCCAAGAGGGCAATTTGGGCCTATTTAAGGCCGTAGAGAAGTTTGATTGGACAAAGGGATATAAGTTCTCAACTTATGCTACTTGGTGGATTAGACAGGCAATTACTCGTGCTTTGGCCGACCAGAGTCGTACTATCCGTATCCCTGTACACATGGTGGAAACAATTTCCAAGTACAAGC
>CAZVBK010000027.1:0-7295 GCA_964625485.1 uncultured Candidatus Saccharibacteria bacterium | reverse complement strand
GATGGTCCTGAAGTTCTAACTCGCCGTAGATAGTTTTTGTTGGTATAATTAAATACATGTTAGGGTCTTCATCAATGCGAGAGATGCCCAAATTTAAAACTCCAGAAGAGGAGCTTAGTTTTTTGCGTTCACATATCGCCAAAAGAGAACAGGAGCTCATAGATAGTGGCAAATTTGAGAATAGCGCGTCTAATGCTATTCATGAAGTAGTTTCTTCATATAAAAGAGTTCCGATAGAGAATGTAGTGCACCCCGATAGCGTGCTAACTTCCAAGGAAAAGGATGCTATTGTGCTTGCGCTCAGTCCAGAATCACACGATGCAGTGATGGAAGAGCTTTTGGGCATCGTGCTCACCAAAGGTTTAAAGAACGCTTTTGCTCTTATCGACCAAATGAAGAATCCGCACGTAGATGACGATTTTCACCGAGTGCTCGTACAGTATTTTAAGACTGGGCAGATATCTCAAGTAGTAAAAGAAGGCACTCCACTATACAAGTCACTAAACATGACATTGTTCGAGATAACTCTACCTCCGCCAGAAGATGAATCAGACAAATCCAAAGGGTTTAAAGAATTTATCGGTGCCATGGAGCAGTTTTATGCGGGCATGCACTCTATTGCCGAAGGCAGGAATAACGAGAGGGAGAATTATTTCACTTTGGAGGTGGGTTTGAGTGTAAATACCGACGAGCTGGTGATCTATGGATCAATACCAAACAAACATGTTTCTCTTTTTGAGAAGCAGGTACTAGCGTTCTATCATCACGCCAAGATAGGCGAGGTGACCAACGACTACAATATATTCAACGAAGGCGGGTTTTCTGCTGGGGCGTACGCTGCGTTTTCAGAGAAAGGAGTATTGCCTATAAAGACTTATGAACAGATCGAGCACGATCCGATGAATACGATTCTTAATGTCTTCTCTAAATTAAAAACACAAGGCGAAGGTGCAGCCATACAGCTAGTCGTTGCTCCAGCGGGAGATCAATTCATAAATGAATTTCACAAGGTTTTAGACGATGTGAAAGATGGCATCTCTGTAAAATACGCAAATGATGAGTTTCATAAATTTACCGAAACAGTATTCAAGACTTCCAAAGAATTAGTTTTTGGATTTAAGGGAAAGGAGGAGCGAAATGAAAAGAACATGAAGGGCAGACGTGCTGTAGACGAGGGTGCGGTAGAGAAGATAGGGGAGAAGATAAAAAGTACCATAATGAAGGCCAATATTCGTGTTTTGACTTCAGCCGATACGAAAGAAAGAGCAGAGGGTATCCTAAGAGAAATAGAGTCATCTTTCAATCAGTTTACAGCGCCGGCTAGCAATTCATTTATTTTCGAGAAAGCCGAAGGGGCAAACCTCAAGAAATTATTTCACGATTTTTCTTACCGTACTTTTTCATATGAGAAAGTCTTGCCCATGAACTTGAAGGAGCTTTCTTCTGTATTTCATTTCCCCGTAGGTATAGGCAGTCAGCCTCAACTAAAAGAAGCAAAGTCTGGCATCGCGCCGGCTCCACTTGAGATTGCGAGTGAGGGCATAGTCCTTGGGGTCAATAGCTACCGAGGCAAAGACACTCTGGTCAAGATGGGTCGCGAGGATCGCATGCGACATTTCTATGTCATCGGGCAGACTGGTACAGGAAAGACCAACATTCTCCTAAACATGATTACACAAGATATCAAAAACGGAGATGGGTGTTGTTATATCGATCCGCACGGTACGGATATACAGACTATTCTTTCTCGCATCCCGAAAGAGCGAATGGAGGATGTTATATATTTTGATCCTGCATATACCGACAGACCCATGGGCCTCAACATGCTCGAGTATGATACTCGTTACCCAGAACAAAAGACTTTTGTGGTCAATGAAATGATGAACATCTTCAATAAACTTTTTGATATGAAAGTGGGTGGCGGAGCGATGTTCGAACAATACTTCCGCAACAGTGCTTTCTTGGTAATGGAAGATCCAGAGTCAGGATCTACTTTACTTGAGATCACTCGCGTACTTGCTGACAAATCTTTCCGCGATATGAAGTTAGCTCGCTGCAAGAATCCTATAATCAAACAATTCTGGATTTCCGCCGAGCAGACAACGGGGGATCAATCTCTAGCGAACTTCGTGCCATATATTTCTTCCAAGTTCGACAACTTTATCAGTAACGACATAATGCGTCCGGTGGTTCTTCAGCAGAATTCTGTATTTAACTTCCGTAAGATTATGGATGAGAAGAAAATACTTTTGGTTAATCTTTCAAAGGGTAGACTCGGGGACATAAATGCGAACCTCATAGGGCTCGTGCTTGTGGGCAAAATTCAGATGGCGGCGCTATCTCGTGTAGACATGTTCGGCAAGCCGATGAATGACTTTTATCTTTATATCGACGAGTTCCAAAATATCACCACTGATTCTATTTCTTCTATTTTATCTGAGGCCAGAAAGTATCGTTTATCTCTAAATATCGCTCATCAATACATCGCTCAGCTCGAGGAGGGTATAAAGAACGCTGTGTTCGGCAACGTGGGCTCTGTGGCGGCATTCAGAGTGGGGGCCGAAGATGCCACATTCCTTGAGTCCAAGTTCAAACCTACATTTACCGCCCAAGATATCGCCAAGCTCGACAACTACAATGCGTACGTGAATATGTTGATCAAAGGCCAGCCAGCAAAAGCTTTCAACATCAAGACCATTGCCCCCGAAGCAGGGGACATGAGTATTGTCGACGACCTCAAACAACTTTCATACCTGAGATATGGTAGAGAAAGGAGCGAAGTCGAAGCAGAAATAATGTCTCGATTTAGTTCAATGCAGTAACTTCTCGGTTTGAATATTATCTCCAAACCTGCTAGTATGCTTGTATTACAATATTAATCAATAAAACTTATGGCACGACCAAATGGAGAAAAATCACTTATAATCATTAAGCCTGACGCTGTTCAGAGAAACCTTGTCGGTTCTATAATCAGTCGTTTTGAGAACAAGGGTTTGAAAATAGTGGGGATTAAGATGATGAGCATCGAAGACGCAGTATTAGAGGAACACTATGCCCACATTAAAGACAAGCCATTTTTCCCTGGGATTAGAGATTTTATGAAATATTGTCCAGTAGTAGTTATGGCAGTAGAGGGGATCAATGCAGTTTCAGCTATCAGGTTGTTAGTAGGTCCTACCAAGGCTTGGGAAGCAGATGCTGGGACAATCCGTGGAGACTTTTCTCTTTCTACTCAGTCAAACATAGTGCATGCATCGGACTCTGTGGAAAACGGCGAGATAGAAGTAAAGAGGTTCTTCAATAAAGAAGAAATATTCGAATATCAGAAGATTGATACTGATTTTATCTACGCAGAACACAAAGAATAATTTTTTGCAAACTTGTTTTTATTTATAATTTGTGTTTTTCTGTGAAAATTGTTGCAAGAATTTTTATAGATAGTACACTTTTAGTAGGGTTATTTCCAATTATTACCTAGAACACTATCTTTCGGGAGCCTCGATTGGGTATTGGCTTTGGCCCTTACACATCTGGCACCCACCTAGCATTTGAGCTATGGTAATATATTGGAAATAGCCCTAAGAAGAACTCCGCCATAGGGCGGATTTTTTCTTACTTATTTAAATAAATACTGTATAATGAACTAATGGAGCGAAGAACTGTCTCAAAATACGCAGCCTTACTGATATCCGGCATCTTCGCATTAAATTTTCTTGCTCAAAAGTTTTATTGGTACTCTTCTATTTGGTGGTTTGACATGCCGATGCATTTCTTTGGTGGATTTTTGATTGCTTTGCTTTGTTTTTGGCTATGGCCGACCAAGGCTACTACGGGGGAGTTCGCAGCCAAGGTTTTATTTGGAGTTTTATTCGTGGGTTTGGGCTGGGAGGTGTTCGAACTATTTTTCAATAACTATGTCGCGTCGAATCCTTTCAATTATGTTGATACTTTTGCTGATATCTTCTTTGATTTGGCTGGTGGAAGTTTGGGCGTAGTTTTCATTTATAAAAAGATTACAAATATTCCGAAATCTACTGTATAATTTAAATATGCAAGACAATACCAAAATAACATTTTATGGGGGAGCAGGCTCTGTCACAGGTGCCAATTTTCTTTTTGAGGCAGATGGCAAGAAAATACTTGTAGACTGTGGTTTGACCCAAGGCACCAAGATAGCTGACGATGTGAACTGGGCGCCCTTCGCTTATGACCCAAAAGAAATAGATATTTTGTTTGTTACTCATGCCCACGTCGACCATCTTGGAAGAATCCCAAAACTAATACATGAGGGCTTCCACGGAAAAATATATTCTACTTTGCCGACCAAGGCTCTCGCGGGTCCCATGCTAGAAGACACCACAGGTATTTTGTCCAAAAACATTGAGTTTGGTTTGGACAAGGTCTACACAGAAGAAAACATGAAAACTGCGCTAAGTTTGTGGCAAGGTTTTAACTATCACGAGAAAATAGAACTTACTCCAAACCTTGAAGTTTGTTTCAAAAATGCCGGTCATATATTGGGCTCCGCGATGGTGCTGTTTACCTACAATGGCAAGAAAATAATGTTTACAGGCGACCTGGGCAATTCTCCATCGCCGCTTTTGCCAGACACCGAGAGGATCACCGGTATTGATTATCTAGTTATGGAAAGTGTCTATGGTGATCGTAACCACGAGTCTAGAAACGAACGCCGTAAATTCTTGGAAGAAGCTATTGAAGACAACTACAAGAGAAAGGGGACTCTCATCATCCCCACCTTTTCTTTGGAGCGCTCTCAGGAGCTACTATTTGAGTTGAATGCTTTGGTGGAAGGCAACCGCATACCGGTAATGCCGATATTTTTAGACTCACCACTAGCCATTCGCCTGACTGAGATATTTAAGCAGTTCAAAAGTTATTTTAATGACGAGGCCCAAAAGGCAATGGTGGGGGATAAACACCTATTTAATTTCCCAGGACTTCATTCGACTCTACATTCCGAAGAATCCAAGATGATAGCCAATGTGCCGAACCCGAAAGTGGTCATAGCTGGATCTGGCATGTCCTCTGGGGGCCGTGTCGTCCACCACGAGAGGCATTATCTTCCAGACACGAACAATACTTTGCTTTTGACTGGATATCAGTCTGTGGGCACCCCAGGGCGATTGATCCAAGAAGGCGTAAAGCTTGTAAGAATATCTAAAGAAGATGTGGAGGTTCGGGCTCATGTCGTAACTATCAATGGCTACTCAGGACACAAGGATTCAGATGGGCTACTTTCTTTCGTGGAGGACACGCAAGACACAGTGAAAAAAGTTTTTGTGGTAATGGGTGAACCAAAATCAGCAATGTTCCTCGTGCAAAAACTTCGCGACAATCTCGGCATCAGTGCATACGCTCCAGAGCAAGATGAGAGTGTGACCTTCACGTGCTAATTTTGCGCAGACCCACTCTTGTTGCTATAATGTTTTTATATGGATAATCCTTTTTCAAAGTTTGATGGCAAGCACGGCCATAATCAAATAAAAATTTGTGTTTCAGGTGCAGCAGAGACAGGGCATTGCGGTGTGGATGCTTTAGAGAGAGCAAAAGAACTTGGCAGGGAGATAGCTAGACAGGGGGCAGTGATAGTCACTGGTGCAACCACAGGATTCCCATTATGGGCAGCTATGGGTGCAAAAGAAGCAGGGGGTATATCAGTAGGACTTTCTCCTGCAGCTTCTGAAAGAGAGCACGTAGAGACTTACAAGCTTCCTCTAGATTATATGGATTTGGTTATATATACCGGGTTCGGTTACCCTGGACGAGATTTGTTGCTAACGAGGTCTGCTGATGCCGTTATATGTGGATGCGGGCGAGTGGGTACAATACATGAATTCACTATCGCTTTCGAGGATGGCAAACCAATCGGAATTTTCGAAGGTCCTTGGGAGATGGGCAATCAATTGAAGGAAATCCTAGAGAAAGGACACAGACAAAATGATAAAATTGCCATAGGTACAGACCCAAAGAAAATGGTGGCAGACATCATAGAGCTTGTGAAGAAAAACAAAATAGCTGAATACAAGATAAACCCGTCAGTACCAGTAAACGCAAGTGCTCAAAATAGATAAAACTAATAATTTAAAAAACCCTCCATTCGTCGGAGGGTTTTTTAAATTAAGCTAATGTTTTTAGGATTCGGTCGAAGGTAGCTGGGTGGTGTTCAGCAAGGTCGGAAAGGATCTTGCGGTCTACCAAGACATTCTTTTTCTTTAGAGCTCCCATGAGTTTGGAGTAAGACATACCTAGTTCTCTAGCGCCGGCGTTGATCTTGATATTCCAAAGCTTACGGTTGTGAGACTTCTTGTCGCGACGGTGAGCGAAAGAATAGCTACCAGCGTGTAGAAGGGCGTCTTTTGCTTGACGTTCCTTGGTACTGCGACCATGACGCATACCCTTGGTCTGCTTCAGTGTGCTTCTTCGTCTTTTTAATGCGTGTACTCCCTTTTTTACTCTTGTCATGTGATTAGATTATAGGTTTATAAAATGTAATATTAGCTGAAAGGCAGTAAATGACTCATCGGCTTGTTCTTAATGGTGAAGTTTTGACCCTTACGTCCTGCTAGCTGGGTAGTTCTGGATTGCTTTGCGTTGAAATGGTTGAAACCTGGCTTGCGAGAAAGAACCTTGCCGTTCTTGGTAAGTTTCAGTCTTTTTGAAAATGATTTGTTTGTTTTCATCATAAAATTATTTCGCCTTCTCTATTGTTGTGGTTAATCCCTTTGGTCCTTTCTTGTAGGAATCTGAGACCTTGTAGTCTTCAGTTATTAGGTGCAGTACTCGGTCGAGTCTTTCTCGTAAGAATTTCTCATCCATATACTTGGCACGTCCTGAAAGGAAAAGTTCTACTTTGATACGGTGACCTTCCTTGAGCCACTTTGAAGCAGTTTTCGCTTTAAGTTCCAAGTCATGATCTCCGGTGCCGATTTTAATCTGGATAGATTTGGTCTCGGTCGGTTTTGCCCCAGCTTTGGCTTTTTTCAACTTCTTACTAGCCTCATACTGGTATTTACCAAAATCCATCAATTTCGCTATTGGCGGATTTGCATTTGGAGATATCTCAATCAAGTCCAAGCCCTTACTTTGTGCTAATTCTAGCGCATCTTTAATGCTTAAAACACCGAGATTTTTGTTTTCATGGTCTAGAACTCGGAGTTCCTTGGCTCGTATTTGATTGTTTATTCTTTCACGCAATGGATCTAGGTTTCCGAAAGATTTAACCGATAAACCTTTGGCTGTAAAGATAATAGCCTATATGGGCCACAAAGTCAAAT
>CAZVBK010000026.1:0-7947 GCA_964625485.1 uncultured Candidatus Saccharibacteria bacterium | reverse complement strand
GCCCCACAAGGCATCGTGGGGTTTGTCGTTTTAGGGTATAATCAAACAATGCTCGAACTTTTTGACATCCCGACCCTTATAAATTCTTACGGATACATCGGTATCTTTATAATAGTTTTCCTTGAGTCTGGAATATTTTTTGCTTTACCAGGAGACAGTCTGCTTTTTACTGCAGGCCTTTTCGCTTCAGCTTTTGGTCTGCATCTATATATATTGATACCTCTTATCTTCGTTGCCACATTCTTGGGTGGCATAACAGGCTATGAGATAGGGGTGAAGCTTGAACTGTTGAAGCAATTCAAGTTCTTTCGCAAGATAATGAAACCAGAGCATATCCAAAAAGCTCACGACTTTTTCGAGAAGCATGGGCGGATGGCCATATTGTTGTGCAGGTTTGTGCCAATAGTGCGTACTTTTACGCCGATAGTTGCCGGTGTGGGCAAGATGAACTACGTTTCATTTTTAAAGTATAGTTTTATCGGTTCTATATTGTGGTCTACGACCGTAACTCTCCTTGGTTTCTTCCTAGGACGAAGCTTTCCAGTAATAAAAGATTATCTGCACGTAGTAGTAGTGCTCATAGTGCTCGTGTCAGTCCTACCTATGGTTTTTGAGTTTATTGAAAACAGGAGAAAGAAAAGCTAGCTAAGCATTTTTAGGATTTTGGCATATTCACTAGGTGTGAACCACTTAATTTCTTTATCTCTCTTAAACCAAGTCATTTGGCGTTTGGCGTACTTTATGGTTTCGCTGATTACTTTATCTTCCGTGGGTTCGAAGTATTCAAAACCGAATTCTTGCAGTCTTTTGGCGGACACTCCTTGTTTTTTTAGTTTTGCTATTTCTTTTTTTAATCCTTTTTTAAACATCCCCTTAACTCTTTTTTGTATTTTCTTTTCCAAAACGTCAGCAGGCAAGTGTAGGCCAATTTTTATGAATTTATATTTTGGCTTCACTTCTTTTATCTTCGGCACTTTACCCAAAGCCTTGGCTATCTCTATGGCTCGTACTAAGCGCACAGGATTGTGTTTATCGATATTCTTTGCGCGTGCTTTGTCTAGATTCTCTAGAATTTTAAAAAGTTCTTCTGCTGATTTATTGGATAGTTCTTTACGTAGTTTTGCATTCGGTGGCACCTCGGGAAAGACTACACCTTTAGTGATAGCATCTATATAAAATCCTGTGCCTCCGCAAATAATAGGTGTTTTTCCTCCTTCTAAAATTTCTTGGATTCTTTCCTCAGCAAGTTTCTTGTATTCTACGACGGTGAACTTTTTCTTTGGGCTCGCCACATCGAGCAGGTAGTGGGGCACACCTCGCATTTCTTTCGGTGTGATTTTACCTGTGCCAATGTCTAGACCTTTGTAGACTTGTCTCGAGTCCGCAGATATAACTTCACCCTTTATTTTTTTAGCGATTTTAACAGCCAAAGCACTCTTGCCGGTGGCTGTAGTGCCCACTATTACTATTACTGTTTTCATATTAAATAGATTTTATGTTTGCGCCGATGCTGTTGAAGCGCTCCACTATGTCCTCGTGTCCACGATTGATCATATAAACATTTCTCAAAGTTGATTTACCAGGAGCTATCATCATCGCAAGCATGAGAACCACAGAAGGGCGCAATGCTGGCGGACAAGAAAGTTGTCCTGTTTTAAATCTAGTAGGCCCAGTGACGAAAACTCTATGCGGATCGGCAAGTATGACTTTTGCACCGAGTCTGTTTAGGTCTGTTAGATATATAGCTCGCTTCTCATACATCCAGTCATGGATAAGTGTTTGGCCTTGAGCTTTCGCAGCGATGAGTCCAAAGAATGGAAGGTTGTCCATATTTATCCCTGGATAAGGACGAGCTTCTATCTTGTCTTCGAGGGCTACGAGCTTGGAAGGGAATATGGTGATGTCGCAAAGATTTGTTCGGCCATTATTAGATTTGTATACTTTATTACATTCAAACACTAGCCCCATTTTTTTAAGTTTGTATAGTTCTAATTCTAAGAATTCTATAGGAGAGCGGTCTATTTTGAGTTCAGAGTCAGTGGCGATAGCTGCAGTGATCCACATCATAGACTCTATAGGGTCTTCGCTGTTGTGATACTCCACATCCATATTTATCTCCTTTACTCCGTGCACCACGAGTGTAGTAGTTCCCACTCCCTCTATTTTCACCCCAAGTTTTTCTAAGAAGAAACAAATCTCTTGCACCATGTAGTTCGAACTCGCGAACTTTATGGTAGTCTTGCCATCCATCATGGAGGAAGCGGTCAAAATGTTTTCACAGGCAGTATCTCCAGATTCGTACATAATGACTTCTCCTGCATGCAGGCCATCGGCAGAAATTTCATAATTTTCGTTGGTGACTTTAACTTTTGCACCAAGTTCTTCGAGTCCGAAGATGTGGGCGCTCACTGTTCTTTTGCCTAGTTCACATCCTTGAGCATGAGGCAGAGAGAAGTTCTGCATGCGGTGTATGAGTGGTCCAGCTAACATGATGATGCTACGAGTACGAATAGCGGATTCTTTGTTCAGAGTATCCATTGAAAATTCTTTTGGCGTTTGGATCTCTACAGTGTTTTTGTTAGTCCATGTCACTTGTACGCCGATACTTTCAAGTATCTCTATGACTCGGTACACTTCTTCGATTCTAGAAATTCCGTGTAGAGTGGTTTTACCTTTGTTTAAAAGAGAAGCACACAAAAGACCCACTGATCCGTTCTTGGAAGTGTTGGTCACTATCGTGCCACTTAGTTTGCGTCCGCCCTCGATCTCAAAGTTTGGTATTTTAATTTTATTGTCAGTCATTATATTAAAACTGTGCCCAGGGAGAGAATCGAACTCTCATGATGTTGCCATCGATTGATTTTGAGTCAATTGCGTCTACCAATTCCGCCACCTGGGCATATCACAGGTAATTCACACATTCTACACAAAAAAGGCTTTAAAATCAATTGTAGAAAGTTTCTCGTTTGTGCTAAAATCACCTTATGTCAAATCTTTATTCCAATTCAATTTTCTGGATCGATACCGATAAAATAATGCCGAACCCTTACCAGCCTCGTCGCGAGTTCGACGAAGCTCGTCTTGAAGACTTGGCACAATCCATCAAACAATACGGAGTCCTCCAACCTTTGACCGTTTCTCGAGTGGAGCGAGAAAAAGACGAAGGAGGCCTGGTGACTGAGTACGAACTCATCGCCGGAGAGCGCCGTTTGCGCGCAGCCAAGCTCGCTGGCGTATCTCAAGTGCCTGCTATCATCCGTGTAGGCGATACTTCTATGATGAAGCTCGAGCTTGCTATCATCGAGAACTTGCAAAGAGAAGACCTGAACGTCGTCGACCGTGCGCACGCATTTTTCCGCCTTGCCAATGAATTCAAATTCACTCATGCTGAGATAGCCAAGAAAATGGGTCGCAGTCGCGAATATGTTTCCAACACTTTGCGCATATTGTCTTTGCCACAAGAAGTTTTGACTGCTCTAGGTGAAGGCAAGATCACCGAAGGCCACACTCGTCCGATACTCATGCTCGCCGACCATCCTGAAGAACAGATAGTCTTGTTCAAAGAAATTGTTTATAAAAAAATAACTGTCCGTGAAGCAGAAAAGCTCGCTCGTAAAATAGCTTATGACCGTGTTCGCAAGAAAGAGTTCATGCCTGACCCAGAGATCACCGAACTCGAAGAAGAATTCCAAGAAAAGCTGGGCACTCGCGTGCACATCGACCGCAAAGAACTCGGCGGACAAATAAAAATAGATTTCTTTTCTACGGACGATCTTCGCACCATTTTAGAAATGATTCAGAGAGTGGAAGGGGAGAAAAAACCCGAAGACATGATGGAAAGGCATATAGCTCAAACAGAACCCGTGGGAGACATTGCGCCTGCTGTAGAAAACGAGGTAGCCTTGCTCGACGACAGGAGCAAAGAAGAGAAGACCGAAGACGACTCAAAGCTGTACGATATTTCAAATTTTAGTGTTTAAACACAAGGTCTAATTACCATTGACTTTTAGGTCAAAATGTGCTATACTAGTTAGGTATAGTCAGGTTGGGCGCATTGTGCGCGAACCCCTTTTGGAGACAAAATAACATGTCCGGATACTTCCTTTGGTTGCATCGTTTTTTTCTTGTCGTTTGCGTGCTCGCTCTGGTTGCAGTTTGCGTCGTGGCAATCCTTATCGGATTTGACGTAGAGTACACCCAGAGATGGGCGAACGGCTCGCTGGTTGCAGGAGCACTGACTTGGGTGGTAATTTCGATTTCCTTCTGGCTAGAAGCCAGTAAAGATCTCGACAAATACGACTCATCCGCGGAAAATGCGAAAGAAGATGGCACTAGAATCAAAGAAGGATTTAATATAGCCGCTGTTGTGCTAATTATTGCGGTACTTGTTTGCTTGGCCAATGTCAATGTTACACTCCGCGGATTTGCTACTTACGCAAATGCCATTTTGGCTTTTTTAATTATTTGCGGGATGCCGCCTTTAACAATGCACATGTGGACGCCGGTGTTCGAAAAGAATGAGAAAATCAGTCAGTAGGAATAAATCGAGACCACTAGGTCTTGCAAACACCCCAGCCAATCGGCTGGGGTGTTGTTCTTTTAGGGGAATAAATTTTTTCCTAACTTTTCCCAAATGATTTGAGTTTTGCTAGCAAACTATTTTTCTCTAGATAAATACGAATATGCTTTTTGGCCACTGTGGTCTTGGTGAATTCTAGCCACTTACTAGATGGGTTAGAGTTTTTGTTTGTTATTATTTCTACGATGTCTCCGTTTTTTAAAGTCGAAGTTATCGGGCTCATTTTGCCGTTTATTTTTGCGCCGGCAGTATGGTCGCCGATGTCAGAATGGATGGAGTAAGCAAAGTCTATAGGGCTCGAATCTGCAGGCAAGTCCACCACGTCCGCCTTGGGCGTAAGGATGAATATGCGATCGTTGAAAAAATCCATCTTCAAATGTTCGATGAAGTTGTGAGGCTGGTCAGGAGAATAATTTAAATTTTGTAATTCTTCGATCCACTTATATTTTGAACCATTTTTTATTTTGGCATTCTCGCCGTCTTCTTTGTAAGCAAAATGAGCCGCGATACCGTATTCAGCCTCTTGGTGCATTTCGCGAGTTCGTATCTGTATCTCTGCTATACCACCAAGTCCTGTGAATATGGTCGTGTGGATGGATTGGTAGCCGTTTGGTTTTGGTAGGGCAATGTAGTCCTTGATTCTGCCTGGTAGAGGCTTCCAAAGAGAGTGGATGAGGCCAAGCACTCTATAACAATCCTCCACATTATTGACTATGACTCGGAGGGCAACGATGTCATAGATCTTTTCGATATCCATGTTGTACTTCACCAGTTTTCGATAAAGACTATACTTGTGCTTCATTCGGTCATGAAGTTCAATTGAATTTATTCTATTTTTTCCTAGTTCTTTTTCTAATACTGTGCGCACCTCGTCCAAAGATTTTTTGTATAGCTCTGCTTTTTCTTTTAAGATTTCTTCTGTTTCTGCGTATTCCTTTGGGTACGCATAAGGGAAGGCAGCATCTTCGAGTTCGTTCTTCATTTTTCCGATACCCAAGCGGTTGGCTAGTGGAGCATATACTTCTATGGATTCGATAGCGATTCTTTTTCGCTTGTCTTCCCGAAGGTGCTCAAGAGTTCTTAAATTATGCAGACGGTCAGCGAATTTGATGATGACTACGCGCAAATCGTTGGCCATAGCCACGAAAAATTTACGTAGACTTTCCACATGTCTTTCGTGTCCACGATATTTCAGAGTGCCGAGCTTGGTCACGCCTTTTACTAGATTCAAAATATCTTCACCGAAAGCTTTGCCCATTTCTTCTTCGGTCACTTCGGTGTCTTCAAGGACATCATGCAAAAGCCCAGCCGCCACAGTCGTGGTGTCCATACCTAGCTCGGCTAGGATTTTGGCGGTCTCAAATACGTGGTTGAAGTAAGGCTCTCCGCTGGCTCTTTTTTGGCCAAAGTGCGCCTTTTCGGCCATTTCATAGGCACTTCTTATGAGTTCCTGATCTTTAGGAGTTAGTTTGCTACCGATTATACTAGTAAGTTCTTCGACTTTAGGCATAAATTCAGTATAGCTCTTTTATTTGCCTTATTCAATTTTCTTTAGTTTGTGAGGATTATGCATCGGGCAAGTTTTGTTACTGCATCTTTCTGGTATTGTCTTGGTTCCGTCCATCATCAAGCTTCCGCACTCCTTACAAATATTTCCTGTTGGCTTTGCTTTGATGGCGTATTTACAATTCGGATAATCCGAGCAGGAGTAGAATATTCCAAATCGTCCTTTGCGCATAGACATGTCTCCCTTTTTACAAACAGGGCAGGTGATGCCTGTGCGATTGCGCGCTAGTTCTGCTTCATCTTGCTTTATAAATTTACATTTTGGATACCGAGAACAAGATATAAAAGTACCTTGTCCGTCACGGCGTTCGCGGATGACGAGTTTACCTCCGCCAGATTTTCCTTTCTTCTCTCCGCAGTCAGGACACATTTCACCAGTTTCTTTCGGCCCTTGGAGTTCTGTACCGTCGAGCATGAGCGCCCCATCACAATCCGGATATTTAGAACAAGAATAAAATTTACCTCCACGAGAAAGCTTGATGATCATCGAGCTACCGCATTTCGGACACTTAGTCCCTTCTGGGGCATCGCCCAAGTTCGTAGCTTTTTCTAGTTTGTCTTTCGACTTTACGTCTTTCAAGAATGGACCATAAAATTCTTTCAAAGTTTTTTCGTATTCTCTTTTACCTAAAGATATCTCGTCGAGCTTGTCTTCCATGTCCGCAGTAAATGTATCAGATATATACTCCGCAAAATGCGCTTCCAAGAAGTCAGAGACGACTTCGCCGGTATCAGTAGGGAAAAGTGTTTTGCCTTCTTTCTTTACATAACCACGGTCTTCGATAGTTCGCATGATAGATGCATATGTAGACGGGCGTCCTATGCCTCGACTTTCGAGTTCTTTAACTAGTCCTGCTTCACTGTATCTTCCCGGTGGTTCGGTAAACTTTTCTTCATTGGTCAGATCGAGGAGCTTCAATTCTTCACCAGCTTTACATATCGGTAGTTCTACGTCATCTCCACGAGCGTCACTGTCCACTTTGAGCCATCCAGGGAAAAGCAGGCGAGAGCCGTTAGCAGAAAATGCGGGCAAGTCCTCATGGCCTTTTATAACAGCTGTGATTTTGGTCTTCAAAAGTTTCGCATCAGTCATTTGTGAAGATACTGTGCGTTCCCAGATAAGTCTGTAGAGTTTATCTTGCTCGTCGTTGCCTGCGCTCATCTTTTCTATATGTGTCGGACGTACGGCTTCGTGGGCTTCTTGAGCGTTCTTGGATTTAGTTTTATAAACTCTACTTTCTGCGTATTCGGCGCCATACTTACTCTTAACCAAAGAAAGTATTTGTCCTTGAGCGACTTTAGACAATGTAGTGCTGTCTGTACGCATGTATGTGATATGTCCAGCTTCATACAGCTTCTGAGCAATCTGCATTGTTCGAGAAGGCGAGTAGCCCAGTCTAGAACTCGCAGTTTGTTGAAGAGTAGATGTAGTAAATGGCGCACGAGGAGATCTTTTTTGTTCGGATTCCTTTACTCCTTCGACTATCCAAGTACCTTTTTTACCCTCGGTCATTATTTTGTCGATTAGTTTTTCATCGCGAGGTTCTTCGGTGCATTCGAGGGTGAGCTTGTCTTTCTTTAAAGTTTCAAACATGCCAAATATTCTCCAATATTTTTCTGGCACGAAAGCACGGATTTCTCTTTCGCGTTCCATTATTATGCGGAGGGCTGGAGACTGCACTCTTCCTGCGGAGAGTCCATAACGAACTTTCTTCCAGATAAGTCCAGACAAATCATATCCCACAAGTCTGTCGAGCACTCGACGAGCTTCTTGGGCTTTGCGCAAGTCGGTATCTATCTTG
>CAZVBK010000025.1:0-8124 GCA_964625485.1 uncultured Candidatus Saccharibacteria bacterium | reverse complement strand
CCCTGAGAGAAGTCGAAGGGTTTAATAATAAAAAATAATCATATGTCAAAAATAATAGGAATAGATTTGGGTACAACAAATTCAGCGGTCGCTATCATCGAAGGTGGCGCACCGAAGATTATAGAAAACACTGAAGGAGCACGCACAACTCCATCTATTGTTTCTGTGGCCAAGAATGGCGACAGACTTGTGGGCATGCTCGCCAAGCGTCAAGCGGTGACCAATCCAGAGAACACCATTTATGGTATCAAGCGCTTCATGGGCCACAACTTTGAAGACCCAGAAGTTCAAAAAGATTTAAAGAATGCATCTTTCAAAATCCAAAAATCTGCCAACGGCGGAGTGGAAGTCATGATCGGCGACAAGTGGATGCGTCCAGAAGAAGTGTCTGCGATGATTCTTACTAAAATCAAGAACGACGTAGAAGCGAAGACTGGTGAGAAGATCACCGAAGCTGTGATCACCGTGCCTGCGTACTTTAACGATGCGCAAAGAAAGGCTACCAAGGATGCCGGACAAATCGCAGGACTTGAGGTCAAGCGTATCATCAACGAGCCTACTGCGGCTGCGCTTGCGTACGGATTTAATAAAAAGAAAAATGAAAAGATTGTGGTGTACGATTTCGGAGGTGGAACATTCGATGTGTCAGTACTCGAAATAGGGGATGATATCATCGAAGTAAAGTCTACTGACGGAGACAGCCACTTGGGAGGTCGCGACATAGACCACAAGGTCATAGACTGGATAGCTGACGAATTCAAGAAAACTTCTGGTGTGGATGTACGCAAAGACAAGCTGGCTTTACAGCGCCTAGATGAAGCGGCAGAAAAGGCCAAGATCGAACTTTCTACAGCCATCGAAACAGAAATAAATATTCCATTCATCACATCTACTGCTGAAGGCCCTCAACACCTTTTGCTCAAGATGACTCGAGCTCAACTCGAATCTATCGCCGACGAATACATCACTCGTTCTATCGACATCACCAAGCGTGCGATGCAAGCTTCAGGATTCAAAATGGAAGACATGAATGAGATCATTATGGTCGGAGGTCAAACCAGAATGCCAAAGATCGTCGAAGAAGTGAAAAAGGTTTTCGGTAAGACTCCGAACCTTTCTATAAACCCTGACGAAGTGGTGGCTCTCGGTGCAGCAGTGCAAGCTGGCGTGCTTCAGGGAGACGTGCGCGATGTTCTACTTCTAGACGTTATACCTCTATCTCTCGGTATCGAGACATTGGGAGGCGTGGCTACCAAGCTTGTAGAAAAGAATAAAACTATTCCGACTTCAAATTCTCAAACATTTTCTACAGCAGCGGACAATCAAACTTCTGTAGAAATCCATATCGTGCAAGGTGAACGCCCAATGGCGAGCGACAACAAATCTCTAGGAAGATTCATTCTCGACGGAGTGACACCAGCACCTCGGGGTATGCCTCAAGTCGAAGTTACTTTCGATGTGGATGCCAACGGAATTCTAAACGTAACTGCAAAAGAAAAGACTTCCGGCAAGACTCAGTCTATCCGAATCGAAGCCTCTTCTGGACTAAAAGAAGAAGATATCAAGAAGATGCAAGCTGATGCTGAAATGCATGCTGAAGAAGATAAGAAGAAAAAGGAAATGGTGGATGTGAAGAATACTACCGAGATGATCATCTACAGCGCAGAGAAGGCAGTGAAGGACAATGATGCCAAGATCCCTGCGGAAATCAAAGACGGTGTGAATGCAAAGATCACTGCACTCCGCGGACTCAAAGACGGCACTGACATGGAAGCTATCAAGAAGGCGACAGAAGAGCTTTCAAACGAGATGTCCAAGATCGGTGAGGCTATGCAATCCTCCTCCGCTGAAGCTACGAAGGACTCAACTACTGTTGAGGAACAACCATCTGAAGTCAAAGAAGCAGAGGTTAAGGAAGGAGATAGGCCACAAGGCGAACCGATATAGTGAAAATTTATCCAAATGACGATTAAGCAAAAACCATTAGCTAAGTGTACTAAATGTGAAAGGCCTACAACAGAGGTATCCTTGATTAACATGAGGTGTATTTTAAAATTCAAGAAACACAATTCAAAAAACATAAGCGAAAGATGCAGTGGAACATATCGAAGCATGATTGGAATCAAAGATTGGAAAGAATGCTATTCTTGTTTTGGTAAAAAGGATAAGTGCTTAATATGTTATGACGCTGGATGGGTGTCAGTGTGAACGAAAGTGCTATAATAATTATTATGAAAGGATATCCTGACGGCGATAGTTTCGGGCCTGTTGGCCATAAGATTTTCTGGTACATTATTGCTCCAATATGGTTTTTGGGTGTAATTTACTTATTATTTTCATAATGGGTCAAGATTGAATTTATGAAATAAATTAATGTCCACCCAGAAAGAAACAGTAGAATTCATATTGGACCGCCTGTCGCTCGCGAGCGACGTGGTAAAAAAATCAGGAGAGCCAAGATTTACAACACGGGCGATGTTTGGTGAATATGCTCTTTATGGAGATGGTAAAGTGGTGGGGCTTATATGCAATGACCAGCTTTATGTAAAAACTTTACCCGAGTCTGCAGAGCTAGAGGAGATATGCGAAAAGGACGAAGCATACCCAGGCTCGAAGCAGTTCTATCTTGTAGAAGAAGTCCAACTCTCACAAATAAAAAATCTTAGAGATATATTGCTTGCAATAGCAAAATCTCTCCCAGTCAAAAAAGCAAAGAAAAAATAGGAAACTAAAAGCCGCCTGGGTCCGTGAGGATCCCAGGCGGCAGTTGTACGACTTGCGTCGCGATGTTTTACGGACCGCAGGGAGTCAGTGTACCCGTGCGAGTCTTGGTGTTGAAGAATGTCTTGAAGTGAAAGTCCTCCAAGGTACCCTTCATGTCAGACAACTCGAGCAACCACTTGTCGCCAGTGCCGTCTTCGGCCTTGATCATGTCGACCATGGCAGTGATAGTCATTTGTGATTGCATGACTTCCGCTGGGTGAGGTGGGTGAATCACCGTGATCTCCACCTTCTTGCCTTCGTGTCGCAGTCGGAGAGCATCGAACAATTCTTCGCGGGACGGACCTGCTACAATCCTGTAAGTTCCGATCATAACGACCTCATGTAAAAGAGCTGTCCCTTGGATGAGGAGGGGACTAGACCTCGTTGCTCTTACGAGCCACCTATCCATACAGACAGGAATTGACTACTTATACATTATAGCACATATTATACCATATTGTCAATATAAAAATTGAAATTAAAAAACGGAGCGACACAAATATGTTGCTCCGTTTTCGGATAACCCGACGAGATCATTCTCGTCGGGGTTTTAAGTTGTCGTTCAGTGCGCACGGAACGGCTTGACGATCTTGTGCAGAGGGTAGTACGGAGGGTCCCTTCGAAGCGGTACGAAATCCTTCGGCAGTCTATTGTATTCTTCTCGACGATACATTAGTGCCGTGACCTTGTCTTGCATATCCAGCCACTCTCGGTGCTTTTTCAATTTACTGAGAGTTAGGCCATACTGTGCGGCCAGTGCGCGGTCTCGCGCGAGTTTCTGTCGCGCTTTGCGACGTCGGTTGCGGACACTGATCCGCTGTCTTCTTCCGCCCATGGTGCAGTCCTCCGTTGATGGTTTACTGTTGTAGTAGAAATGGCGGGTCGTCGAGTATTTTTACTACGAATATTCCACTTACTGCGAGTCTCACTATGTCATCTCTAGTACCACTTACGATACCAAAGATGGGTTCTTCGGAGTCATCTGGAATAATAATCTTACCAGTGACCTCTTCCATTGTTGAAAGTTTTACACCACCATCGATCATTAGTCGTTCGTCGGACAAAGAAACAATTCTTATCCGCATCATTTCTCCTCCGTGTTTACGAGGAACGAGCTTTTTGTTAGCCTATCACTTCTGATATTTTAATCAAGAACTAAAAAAACGGAGCTCGCGTAATGCGTTGCTCCGTTTGGGATGACCCGACGAGCTCATTCTCGTCGGGGGTTTGATGATGAGCTGTCTCGACTGAGAAGTGCTACCTATGCGATTGAGCAGACAAGATCCTTGTTCTCAGAATCCTTCTGATCTGTTTTTCCAGTGATAGTGAAAGTCGTAACATGCTACTTTCGTCTACTTTTTCGTAACCGCGGTGACGAAGGTTGGGGCACTGACGTAGACCTTTCAGTTCCACTTCACCTGTAGGCGTCACCTCTTTTTCTTTGAGCGTCCATTTTCCCGAGAGCGTGACATGCCAACACGTACCTTCTTGGTATTTATCACGGAGACATAGGTGGATGTTGTCGTGCGAGGTCTGCGTCTGAACACTATGATACCAGGCTACTAAAAACATAAACGATTCCTGTTTCGAGTGTGGAGAACTTAACTACTGAGGAATTCTACCGTGCGGAGTCGAGCTTGAATTTCAGTCGTCGAGGTCCTTCTTACTGAAGGGTGGCATACAGAAACCATCCAGCTTCCCCCGCCACTTGGCGTAGATCAAGGACTTGTCCGAGTTCGCCTGCGCTTTGACCGGAATGTCCGCAAAGAGGAATTCAACATCTTCGCCTTTTTCTCGGGCGATGCCGATCGCTTCTACGATAGTGAGCATAATGTCTGACCCAGACATTACCTCAAAACTACCATCCTGATGTCGCCATAATGGCATTTAACACCTCGGTGTTGGTGAGTCTGGTTTCAGGCTACAAACCGCATGATGCGTGCCCCCTGGGGATTTATTAGTTGTTGCCTCACAAAGTACTTTCATTTTTACAATAACACCTTTATGGGATTTGTAAATAGAATAAATAGAAGTACAACTATTTTAGTTAAGTGTTATAATGTGCAGGTAAATTAATAATTAATTTTAAAATTTGATGAATAATAATTATAGAAAGTTTGCGCCAGTGGTTTTGCGTTTCGGTTTGGTTTTTGTTTTTGGTTGGTTTTCTATTAATCAATTCATGGATCCAAATGGTTGGACTCGTATGATCCCTGAGTTCGTGGTCAACATGACAGGGCTTGAAGCTGTCACTATCGTAAAGATGAATGCTACTTTTGAAATAATCATGGCCATGCTTTTGGCAATAGGATTTAAAGTTCGTATCGTAGCAAGCCTGTTAGCTTTACACTTGCTTACTATCGTCATCAAACTCGGTCTTACTCCAAACGGTATCCGTGATATAGGCCTTATGCTCGGAGCATTGTCCGTAGCTCTACAAGGCAATGATATGTACACATACGAGAAAGATCAGACAATCTAGCCATGCCTAGTGAAGGATACCCAAAACCTGACAAGGATAGCAAAATACCCGAAGAACTGGACAAGGGCTTGGATGAATTTCTGGGTTCTTTACCTAAAATTAAACCTGAGGCAAAAAAACTTCCTGAGGCTTTTCGTTCTTTTCCGGATGGTTCTATTGAAGATCTTGTTTGTCAGATAATTATCGCAGAGTATTCTAAGGAAATAGATTTAAAAAAGAAGGAGGTTCTTCCTTGGGAAAAGGATGAAGACAATGATAAAATAGAATATCAATTGCCAGAAGACGAAAAAGAGAGAAATCTGCTCAATGAGATTTTGGAAGATAACACCATAAAGTTCTTGAAATATAATATTTTTAATGAACACATAAGAGAATTGGGTTTTCAGCTTGAAAGAGAGGGAAAGCTTAAACAAGGAAGAACTCGAGCATTGCATATGATGATGGAAAAATCTAAAGGTGAAGTTACAGGAGATGTACAAAATGAGTTTATGGAAATAATCCAGGACACTATAGACAGGATAATTTTGGGTAAGTAGCTAGTCTTCCATTTTTGGCTTTTCTGTTTCCAAGAGAGAAAGTTCTGGAGATGCGCCAGATACACGCAAGACATCTTTGTCTATTTTTTTGAGTTCTTTGTTTGAGGCGTTGTAGTGGTTGTTCACTGTGTTTATGGCGTTGCCGAGCTTGGTGTGGTATTCGCTGTACGCATTTAGGTGTTTACCCAAGTCTTCCACTTTTTTGATTATTTCTTTGGCGGATTCTTCGATCTTGAACGCCTTGAATCCGTAAAGGACTGACTGCAAGTATGCCATAAATGTAGTAGGAGAAATGATGATTACTTTCTTTTCATTGTACGCGTAGTCTATCAAGTTTCGAGTGTTTACTTTTATAGAGCCCACTTCGTTCACGAGTAGGTCATAGTAAATAGCTTCCGCAGGGATGTACATGAAGGCGAAGGGCAAGGTGTTCTCGTCTGGGCGGACGTACTTTGCCGTCTCATCGATACGCTTTTTCAAATCATTCTTGAATTCTTTTTCAAGCTCTTCGCGTTGACGGTCATCCATCGCGTGGACTACGCGGTCGTAGTTGTCTAGAGAGAACTTGGCATCTATGGGGATGATGCCTTCTTTGGTTATGATGACAGCGTCCACCACTTCTTTGTTTTTAAATTCGTATTGCATCTGGTACTGACCAGGGGCAAGGGTGTTCGAGAGGATGAGCTCGAGAGAGGCCTCGCCCCAATTTCCGCGTTGCTTTTGGTGCTTGAGAGTTTTCTCTAGACTACCGAGCTTTTCGGCTATGGTCACGAACTCTCTGGTGGCTTCGTTGGCCTTGGTCTGCTCGCGAGTCACATCAACCAGAGACTTGTTCATCTGTTCATTTATCTCTTTGATTATTTTTTGAGATTCGGAGAATTGAGTTTTGACTGCATCCTGCATGTCTCGGCGAGATTCGGTGAGTTTGGAGTCGAGTGCTCGTGCTAGCTCAGACATTTGTTGTTGGAGCAAAAGAAATGACTGGTCTTCGCCGGTCTTGGCGTCCTTCTTACCGAATACCAAATAGAGTATTATCGCTCCCAAGGCCACTATTATAATTATTTCCGTGTTTTGCACACTGGTATTTTACCATACAATAGTTCCATTATCATACCCACTTTTTAGGTGAATGCTGAAACAGAAGAATCTTCACCAAGATTTTTAAAACTCCCACTTCCAAAGGTACCATCAATTAGTTGAACCAATGGTTTCAAATCTCCAGAAAAATATGCATTAGCAAATATTTCAAATATTTGCTCTTCGGAATTAAATTTGCCGGTATTTACGGGATGAGATTTTATTTTATTGATTATATCATGTAGCCAAGCTCTTTCTTCTACGTATTCCCGATCCACTGTTGTATTTTCCTGTTTAGACCTCTCTTTTGTGTCTTCATTTTTAAATTGGGAAAAATATCTTTGTCCAAATCTAATCGCTAACTCTTCTGTGACAGCTTCGGAAAGTTTATCAAAGGTTGCCTTTCTTTTTTCGGGGTGCCCTATGGTTAGACCTTGTCGAATGTGTTGGATTTCTTCAACCATTATTCCAGATGCATTGGGACCTGTTTTTAATCGAGCTGCTACAAAGGAATTAAAGTGAAGCATTTCATGGACTAATATCCGAGCCAATAGATGAGGTGTTTGCTGTCTGTTGTAATCCCTATTAATAACAATAATTTCTTGTGTCACACACGCACAAATAGCTGCGGCCGTTGGTATTTGTTCTTTGATACTTTTTGGCAGTTTTTCTTCATTAATAATGAGAAGGTTATGGTTAGACAATGTCACTGGCCTGCCGCCATAATATTTTACGAAAAGTGCCATGTAATTGTTAATTTCTTCAAAAAGGGAACTAACTTCGGGCGTTATCGGTTCTTCTATCGATTCCAATACTTTCCTCATGCTTTGATCACTTTTTCCAGAAAAAGCCTCAACGAAATATCTTTCTAAGGCATCCTTCTTTTCTTGTTCTCCGGAGTAGGAGGCTGATAATCCGGACTCCCTGTTTCCATATTTTTCGTTCATTTTTTTAGATAGTGCCTTAATGTATAAATCCAATCTTCTTCTCCTTGAGGCTTGGCTTCTTTTTGTCCTAGTAGCCATTCTAGGTAGCCCTTGTCAGTGCCCAAGATTTCCTCGATCTTTTTACCAGCGTGTTTGCCGAAGCTGATACTGCGGAAAAGGGAAGGCTTGCTCGATATGTCGATCATTTTCTTTATTGCTTCGTCTAGAGATGTGCCGTCTTCTTCCATTATCTTTTTGACTAGTCGGTGGTAGAGCTGTTCTAGTACCAAGACATCACCCATAGCATCATGAGCCGTCGCCTCTATCTCTATACCGAGCG
>CAZVBK010000024.1:0-8444 GCA_964625485.1 uncultured Candidatus Saccharibacteria bacterium | reverse complement strand
AAAGTGCATGCAGATAAACGTACTCGATTAGCACTCACCTCAACTCTTATCAAGAACGGAACAATTCTGTTCCCAGATAAAGGATGTGAGGAGCTTATTGAACAACTTGTAGGGTTTGGGGTTGAGAAACATGATGATCTCGCAGATGCGTTTTCACTTCTTATCCATAAGACGGTAGAAATGCATAAAAGCGAAGGAACAATCATAATGTTCTTCTTATGCGGAGATCACGATAGTACTATCTATCACAGCACCTACCACGACGTACTCAAAGACCACCCTGACTGCCTTGTCCAAGAGCTACCGCTTCGCGATAACAATAAATAACTGCGAGTATGCGACGTTTCCATAGCTCTGCATAGACTATGCACCACCACTGGTTCTGTCATCAATGGTGGCATGGAAACAACATATACATCAGCTCGCATGGGTACACATACCGCACCGGAAGTGATTCCGGTGCGGTATGTTCTTTATGCGAGAAAAAGTACCGAGCAAGACGAGCGACAGGCTCTCTCAATTGATTCACAGATCAAGGAGATGCTTCAGCTCGCTGAACGAGACAGTTTGGAGGTGGTGGAGATACGCCGCGAAGCACACTCAGCAAAAGATTCTGGACAGCGTCCGGTCTTCAAAGAAATACTTGAAGATATCAGGAAAGAAAAATTTAATGGCATACTCGCTTGGGATGCCTCGAGAATTTCAAGAAACGCTGGTGACTTGGGTTCAGTCGTTGACCTCATGGATGAAAAGCGACTTGTTGAAATCCGCACCTACGGACAGAGCTTTCATAATTCACCAAACGAAAAATTCCTCCTCATGATTCTCTGTTCGCAAGCGAAACTCGAGAACGATAATCGAAGTATTAATGTGAAGCGTGGACTCCGTACTCGCGTGGAGATGGGTCTATGGCCCGGACCTGCAACATGTGGGTACGTCAAGGAGAAGCGTATGGATAGGAAGTGTGAGACGCTCATTGACTCAGAACGTGCACCAGTGGTGAAAAAGATGTTTGAGAAAGTGGCGTATGAAAAATGGAGTGGCCGAAAGCTCTATAACTGGCTCAAATTCGATCTCAACTTCAGAGCGTTGCCAAGCAAGAAACATTTGAGTCTCGGGAACGTATACAAAATTCTCGAAAATCATTTCTACTACGGTGTCTTTGAGTACCCGAGAGGGAGTGGTAACTGGTACCAAGGAAAACACGAGCCCATTATTACGAAAGAACTCTTTGATGCTGTGCAGTTCCAACTTAAAGGGAATGAACTGAAAACCAGACGCGAAAAGGAGTTTGCTTTTACCCGCATCATGACGTGTGGACTTTGTGGATCAGGCATCAGTGCTGATGAGAAATACAAGAAGCTTAAAAACGGAAAGATCAACGCCCATGTCTATTATGGGTGTACAAAAGCAAGAGACAAGAACTGTCCGTGTGGGTATATCAATGAGATCGATCTCATTGTTCAGCTCCAGAAACTCGTTGACGGTATCGACCTTAATGAAACGAGTATCAAGAGGAAAGTTGAAGCAGAAGTTTCGCGGTACAAGAAATTTCACAAAACACTACTTGGTGAGACAGCAGATATTGCAGTGACAGACATTGATGTGAAGGATTACGTGAAATTCCTACTTAAGGAAGGGACCTTGGAGGAAAAGCGAGAGATCATTTCATGCTTTAGCTCGCAAATAATGTTGCAACACAAGACTCTCGCACTGCAAAAAGATCAATGAAATGGCTCTATCAATCAGGAATTGGTGTGGTAAAATTATTGCATGGAAAAAAATCCACTTTTACAAAAGCAAATACCGTCCGTAGCTGCAAAACCAGAAGATGTGGTTCAGGCAGAAGAGATAGTTTCTTCAGCACAGCAAAGAATTAATGAAATGGGAGCTCAGATTAAGGAGGTCGGTGGGCCAACGCTTGCTGATTTCCTCGCCGCGCCTGAAGCTCGAGAGGTTTTTAAATATAAAAAGATTGTAGTTGCTGGACCTCCCCGTTCAGGAAAATCGTGTTTCAATAAGGGGTTGAAAGATCTAATAAAGTCAATTCCTGGGGCACCATATCCATTTGTTCATACCGCCTGCCCAGATGGTGAGGGATCTTGGTTTCAAGAAACAATGAATGCAAACCCAGAACTAGCAGCGAAGCTTAAGGCTGATTACAAATCGAAGTTTACACCAGAGTTTGTTCAGATGCAGTCTGAAGCGGTTAAAAAATTAGGTAATGATAGTTGCCCACTAAACTTTGTCGACATTGGAGGAATTATTACTCCTGAAAATGCAAAAATTTGCGAAGGTGCAAATGCAGCCATTATTCTCTCTGGTGAAACAGCGATCGCGGCCGGCCTCCCAGCAGAATGGAAAAAGTTTTTTGATAGTCTTGGTATTCCAGTAATAGCGGAGGTATATTCCGACTACAACGGTAAAGAAGATATTGTTGTTGGAGTAGAAGATGATGGTGTATTTCGTGGATCTGTACACCATCTTGAACGAGGTGAAAACCTTAACGACCGAGTAACACTCCAGGAACTAGCTGACCATGTTCTCACTTTTGAGCAACGTGACTATAAAGTCGAAGCGATTACAAAATGTGTCCAAGAAATGATCGATGAGTGGCAAGAAGCATTGCCTGAGGTGAAAATTGTATTGGGTGGATCGCTGGTGTCAGGGCTATTCATTCTTGACGAAGAGACTGATTCGGTCGATGTAGATTTGCGTTTTTTGGTACCAGAAACACCATCGACTGATGATGGCACTACTCAAGAACTCATATCTAAAATTGAAAGCGTTACCGGGTTGCGATATCGAAAAACTATTTCTGTCGCAGACTGGCCTGAAGGTACGAGTAATGGAATTCAAATTGAAGGGACAGTATCCCTAGATAATTTGGATTTACCGCTTGATGTTGAGGGTTGTCTTAGAAACGATAAGTATGTCGGTTGGGCAAGATACTACAAAGACGTACTTTCTCCAGAAGAATTAAAGCAATTCAAGGAGGATAAAATACGCTTACGACATAACAAAGCCGAGTACAAAGCACTTAAACAGGAGGTTGTGGAAGAGGTTAAACGGAGATGTTTAGAGAAGGGGTTAGTTATAAAATAAATTATGGAAGGAATACCAACACAAAGTGATGCAGAAAAGCCAAAAACATACAATCTTCGACTTGATGGTGATGTTTTAAAGTTATCTTTCGGTACACCAGCATCAAATACTGAGATTGTTAAGGATGCTGTTGCTGAAGTGCGGCGACTCATGGAATCAGGTGAATTAGTGCCAGAGAAGGTCATAAAATTAAACGGCCCTGCGTCACTTCCTGTGGCAGTTGCGCTTACCAATAGTCTTGCAAGTTCTTTTGAAGTAATTGCAGTATTTGATCCTAAGTTAAATGGCTATGTGGTTGCGATAAGCAGTGACTCGGAACACGAAGTCGGATCAATTTTAGAAGCTGCATAATTTGAATTTCTATATATGGAAAAAAATCCACTTATACCCACACAAACACCACCAGTGAACCCAGAAGAAGAAAATAATTTTGAAAAACCTACAGTTTATTCATTTGGACTGATTGACCCCCGACCGATACCAACCGTGAAAGAACTAAATGAGAAAATGTTTGCATCTGCTCAGAATGGTGTCTTGGGTGTAGAAATGACACTTCCTGAATATTTAGAAAAATGTAATCTTGGAAACATTGACCCACAACACAGTGAAGGAGACATAAATACTGCGGCGATAGACGTTGCGGTTACATATCCTATACCGGAAGAAGGAGTGCTGATGGTAACAGTCCGTCCAGATCTTGACTCACTGGGCACCATGGCTTTGTTAAATCTAAGGCAGAAAGGGCTTCAGTTGGATGAAAAACTTCTTGGAAGAGTAAAATCAGTATCTGTCTCGGACACATTTGCCAACGGTGACTGGGAACCAAAACCACTACCTAATAAGGAAGATGTCTGGGCTGGTGTTAAAAATCGTGAACTTTCTGCAATTTCTGCAGCCATTATGGACTTCAAACTTCCCGTTGAGGAGCGGGTTAAACTCATGGAACAATGGCTAGAGACTGGCGCTGAACCTTCAGTGTATCGAGAGCGTGTAGAAAAAGATCGTCTACAACTTGTAGAGATGCTCGAGAACGGTGAAATTACCTACAAAACTGAGCACGATGGTAAACTCGCTTTAGTTACCTCAACAAATATTGCCGGAACATCTGTCGGTTACTCGCTTTCGCCTATAACCGCAGTCACAAATCCCGCTTTCAGCTTTCAAGGCAATCCGCCAGTTGTAAAGCATACAGTATGTCAATTCAAACTTGGGTATGTAGATCTGCCTGCAGTAATGCAAGAACTTAATGAAATTGAGCCTGGCTGGGGAGGTTCGCCGACCATTATTGGTAGCCCGCAAGGAGTATCTTCTAAAGTGACACCTGAACAGCTTTCAGAAATAATCGGTAGGCACCTCTCCTAAATTAGAGCATTTTGTAAAGACTCATAAAGACTTGCTTTTCCATATCAGCAAGTCTTTTGTTATGTACGATAAAGGCCACTTCGTTTTCATAATCAACAAACCCAATTTTGTTTGCGTAGATTAACTTGGTGACATTAAATGTTTCGTAGTCACCCTTCAGCACCTTAACAAAGCGGTCTAATTTTGGTTTTTTACGCAACGCCCCCTCGTCATTTGTAATAGCCAGACGTTCAATCTTTTTCTCATCTCGAAGTTGACGATAAGCTTTAGGAAGAAAATCTTTGTAGATATCTTTACGAACACTATATCGATAAAATGTTTCGCCTTTATCAAGTGTAGTAACGACATCCATAAATACCCGTCCAATACCGTCTTTGCCGTAGTAGGCTTCAATTTTTGGAACGATTTGTTTCCGGGTAAATTCATCATTGAGATCTTCCACAATGCTCTCGAGCATATTCTTAGTATTCTCAACTAGAGGCTCGAGTTTTCTAGGTGAAGTTGCAACGTATTCAGTACGTTTACCTTTCTTAACTTCTACTACAAGGTCACGATTAATCATGCGGGGAAGGAGTGCGTAAAGCCCTGGCCTATGGATTTCAGTTAAATCAGAAAGTCTAGACAGACTCAATTGACCTTCACGTAAAAGGGTTTCATAGACGATGGCACTGTCTTTTGACATTCCGATCTGGCGCAGAGAGCTAGTATATTTCATAAGTGTAAAAATATTTTACACTTAAAATATCAATATTGTCAAGTATTTTTTCAAAATATGGCTTGTGCATTTTTACAAATAGCCATATTTTTAACAAAATTTCGCCAAATGCTGTATTTTATTGTCGAACGCTCATTCACAGGAGACTGGTTATGTGGAGGAAAGTACTCGGCGAAAACCGTCGGTTCAAGCAGGTGCCTGGTTCACTCACGCTGATTGAAAGCGGTACGGGGCGTAAGTTTTACCCTGTTATCCAACTTCTTCAGTCTGGCGCGCTCTCGTTCTCACAGTGCGCGAACCTTCAAAAGGCGGAAGAAAATTACCTGCCTGCTCCATCGGAGATGAAGCTTCCTGAGGTCATGAAACTCAAGGAGGTACTCAATCTTTAAGGATGGGACCGTTGCCTAGGCGAGGAAACTCGCCACCTTTATCAGGGGAGTAAGTCAAGAAACATTGATTTATAGCCCTGCAGAGGTACTTGACAAAATAATAGTAATGTGGTAACATATAATCATACAGTTCTTTGACTACCACGATGCTGAAAGCCCAATGATTTCGGAAATAAGTGCTTAAAAATTGAGTATTTATCTCCGGAATCATTCGGAAACCTAAAACCTAGGACATTTTGTCCCAGCCGTCATGGGCTGCAACCTCTAAGGAGACCACCATGAGCGCTTTCAACATCACCCGTACCGCCAACGTCCTGAAGATCGGCTTCGGCGCTCCGGCCGCGAATGACCAGATCGTCCGCGACGCCGTCGCACGCCTGACCGAGATGGACGCTTCCGGCGAATTGTCGGGCGGCGGGACCATCCTGCTGAATGGTCCGGCCAGCCTGCCTGTCGCCTGCGCCATCGCCCACGCGATCGCGCACCGCTTCTCCGCGGTCGGCGTCTTCGACCCGAAGCTGAACGGCTACGTCGTCGCGGTCACCCACGACCCGGCGGTCGAGCTCGGCTCGGTCATCGCGGCCTAGGCAGGGCAAGAGTTTATCTATTCTCTTAAAAAATAGATACAGTTCGAGAGGCACTGTGGTTACAGCCTCTCACTTTCTCGGGATGTGTGTCCCGACTGATGAGTCCAAAAGGACGAAAAAGTAAAAAATACTCGCAAGGGATTACCACAAAAGTAATTCGTTGCGAGTATTTTTGTTTGCTGTCCTTGGGTATGCATCCAAGCTGATGACGCCATGAGGCAGAAACAGCATGTTCTTTCGCATAAGAGTCATGATCCTATCTACCAAGATTTGGAGAGCACTAAAGACGTCACAAAGTGGTGTCCTTTGTACTCTCCAAATCTTGGAAGTAGGTAACGTCGGCAACCATAATGCTGATATTTCACGCTCACGGTAAAAAACCAATGAGCACGAAAAGGAGCTAGTCATGACGAAGAATCAAATTGTGTGGTCAGATGGCATCGGGTCGCGTGGACGGAATCCATTTCTCCTCTTTGTGAGGGGGGACGAGATCATCGTCTTTCGCGGTCAGAACATTCCGGGTGTAGTCGTCGTGCGTGGCACGGACTATACCAAGAACGGCAAGTGGTCGCACACGACCTACCGGCTCGAGCTGGCGAATGACATCCGTGCCATTGCTGGACGCGACGGCTGGGAAACCGGCCGGTTCGTGGAAGGCCTCGGCTCCGCCGTGGGCGTGAAGACGCCTGACACGTGGGCTGACACGGCCAAAGCACTCGGAGTTTCGGTTCCGAGCGCGATGGAGTTCCTCCGGAGCTGGCGTCCGAAGGCCGCGGAGAAGTTGGATGAGGTCGAGCAGTCGCTGGCCGATCTCGAGGAGGCTTCCTCTCAACAGGAGACCGATTCGGTGATCGTCACCGTCTCGTTCGGCTCGCCAACCAACCGCGCCATCCGTGAAGGGTACTGGGAATCGCCGAAGGGCATCCCGGGCTACAACGCGGAGATCCGGTTGAAGGACCGAAGCCAGGGCTGGAGCGAGGGGAACATCGAGGTCGTCGGAATCTCCGGCGCCATCCTCTCGGTCAAGCACTCGGCCGGAATGCACGGCGGCTACTACGCTGTGTCGGTCGCGGTGATCCCCGGAACGGAGACCGAGATCTCGCCCTTCGAGACCGCCCGTGAAAAGGCGGCCAAGGAGAGCGGGCTCCCCGAGCAGCTCTACCGCGCCTTCAACGGCGACGACGAGCGGATCAAGGCCTTCATGGATAAGGTCGCCAAGCTGGATGTCTCAAAGCTCGACGAGCACGAGATGTCCTGCGGCCGCGCTCGCAAGAGTGCGGAGGTGATCCGAGTTTCCGGTGATCCCGACTTCTTCCTCGGCTCCGATCCGCTGGAGGTCTGCTGGTACATCACCGAGGCGCAAGCTTCGGGCGACACGGCCAGCAACTGGTCGATCAGCAACTCGTCGGGCAATGGTGGCAACACCGCGCTCGGTGATGCGCTGAAGCGTGCAGGGTTCTAGTGTTTACCAGTTTTGAGGATTCTGGCTAAAAATCCTCACTCTCATAGAATGAGTATTCTATCTGATGAGTCCAAAAGGACGAAAGAGTTTTTACAAAAACCACTCCAAATCGAGTGGCTTTTGTATTTTTAAGCTTCTCGTGCACTCGAAATGCATATGCGTCTCGTGCTAGCACGATGATGCGGAAGCGGAGAGATTCGAACTCTCGAAGGCTTTTATACCTTGACGGTTTTCGAAACCGTTGCACTAGACCACTATGCGACGCTTCCAAAACACGAATAGGCTAAACGCTAGCATTTTTTGTGTTTTTTCGATAGTATTGCGTGGTCCAAGGACGGCCCTATCGTCTAACGGTTAGGACATCAGGTTTTCATCCTGGAAATCGGAGTTCGATTCTCCGTAGGGTCATGGCGTAGATTTTCAACACGAAAAAGCACCAGAAATGGTGCTTTTTCGTGTTGAGAAAACTAGCCATGAACCTAAGCAAGCAAATAGTTTTGCTTGCGTCGGAGAATTGAAAAGCATTTGTATATTTCTGCTATCCGTAATGCAGAAATACAAATGCTCGGGTAGGTAAAAGTTGTGAACGTAGTGAATTACTTTTGGACACCGATTCTCTGTAAGATCAACCAATCTGTGCGAGTACTAGAGCTATACAAAAATACCCAGTCTCGCATGCGAGACTGGGGTAGCTATTCCTTTTGTCTGTAAAGATCAGACCCTGTTCTGTAGCTTGTTGATCTTGTGCCGCCGACGTCTCAACATCGCGGCACCAGGCTTCTTTCCTTGTCGTGCGAGCTTCTTCCGATACGGCTCCCGCTTTT
>CAZVBK010000023.1:0-8587 GCA_964625485.1 uncultured Candidatus Saccharibacteria bacterium | reverse complement strand
CGGCTCCGGAACGGTGGTCGACGTGTTCACGAGAATCGAAGATACTGCGACAGAATTGCCGCGGGCATCGAACGCCTCGAGCTTGAACGCATACTCACCAACGGCGTTGGGATCGAAGGTCGGCAGAAGTGTCGTGACATCCAGGAAATCCATCCCGAGGTTCCAGGAATTCTGGGTGCCTGCAGGGTAAAAGCCGAATCCACCGAGCGGTGATGTTGTCGTCGGACCGCTACCCGCATTTGGTGCTGGGTTGAAATCCCACGTCAGCTTGACCGAGTGGTTTTGCAATCCTTGTCCTCCGATATACCAATTGAAATTCCAGTTGGCATACGGGTTCGCCGGGCTCGGCGTAACGTTGCCGGTTCCCGCAAGGGCATAGAACGTGCCCGCGCCGTTGTCGGTAATCGGAGCGCCATCGCAGGCGTAAACTGCCTGCCACGTCATCCCGCAGCGCTGGCTGACCGACAATGCGAGGGTGATACCGGTGCTGGCGGCGTTGGAGTTCGTCTGGACAGCATTGTTGGGGATACCGGTCCCGCCCCAGGTAATGCCAGGCTGGGAACCAAAGGTTCCGACAGGTGCCTGTGCCGAGGCGACAGAGGCGAACGTGAGTGCGGCGACAACCGCAGAAAAAACTTTGCGCATGAGACAACTCCGGTGAAAAGCCTAGCTTCTGAGATCGGACGACCTCAGACCAAAACCAACCCTCGTTGTTCCTCCTATATTTATTGAGTGAAAAGAACTAGGTGACACGTACGTGACACCAAAGCACCCTACACTATTTGAGACTATTTGTCAATATGTGCGTCGGGAAGGATTCGAACCTTCGTAGCCCATAGGGCGACAGATTTACAGTCTGTTGCGATTGACCACTCCGCCACCGACGCATTAATCTTCATTCATCATGAAGATTACTACAAAATAACACACAAAAAGATTTTTTGCATCTTTTAAACGGCCGATTTTGTCCTTAGTTTAAGATTACTCTTCACCTTCCCCTTCTTTGTCTCTATCACAAGTTCATTATTCTTCACAAATACATACACCATGTCTCCTTTCTTTACCCCGTTTGAGATAATATATGTAGCTACTGGGTTTAGGATTTTATTTTGAATAAGCCTGTTCAGAGGTCGAGCGCCGTAGTGTGGATCGTAACCCTCTTTGGCCAAAAGTTTCAGTGCATCTTCAGTTATTTCAAAACCGATTCCTTTTAAGGCTAGTCTGTCGACAACAACCTTGATACGAATATTTACTATTTCTTTGATTGCCTCAGGAGAAAGAATGTCGAAGACGACGGTCTCATCGATACGATTCAAAAACTCTGGACGGAAATGATCCTTGAGTGCTTCCATAACTTTATCCTTCATCTGGCTGTAATCTTCTGTTTTGTTGTTATTAGAAAAACCAACAGACTCCATTTTTTCAACAAACTGTGAACCGATATTTGAAGTAAGTATTATTATCGTATTCTTGAAATTCACTATTCTACCCTTTCCGTCTGTAAGTCTACCTTCGTCAATAACCTGAAGAAGGATATTAAATACTTCTGGATGAGCTTTTTCTATTTCGTCGAAAAGAATCACAGAGTATGGACGGTGGCGGACAGCTTCAGTGAGTTGACCAGATTCGTCATAGCCCACATAGCCTGGTGGTGAACCTATAAGTTTGGACATAGAGTGCTTCTCCATGTATTCAGACATATCTACGCGGATAATAGCGCGATCGTCATTGAACATGAATTGACCCAGAGCTTTGGTAAGCTCGGTTTTTCCTACGCCAGTAGGTCCAAGGAATATAAATGATCCTATCGGACGATTCGGGTCACTGATGCCCGCACGAGATCTGCGAATGACGTCAGCAACTCTTTTTATGGCTGTGTCTTGACCCACGACTCTTTTATTTAGTTCAGCTTCCATGCGCTCTAGCTTCTCACGTTCTTCTTCAAGCATCTTGGTAAGAGGAATACCTGTCCAACGAGCTACAACTTCGGCAATGTCCTCGGCAGTAATTTCTTCTTTTAGAATTCGACGAGACTTCTGCAACTTTTTAAGTTTTGCGAGTTTGGTGTCTAAGTCTTTCTTAAGAGTTGGCATTTTGCCATAACGAAGCTCCGCGGCCCGAGAAAGGTCTGACCTCATCTCAGCACTTTCTGCCTCAAGACGAATAGTCTCTATTTCTTTCTTGATAGCACGAATTTCAGTAACGGTGTCCTTTTCGTTCTGCCACTTTAGTTCGATCTCCTTGGTTTTCTCAGTTAGGTTGCCTATCTCTTTATCTATTTCTTTCAATCGGTCTTTGATTTCTTTTACTTTATCTTTCGGAGTTGACGTAGAAGTAGTTTCTTTTTTCAAAGCCTCCTTTTCTATTTCAAGCAACATTACTTTTCTGTGCGCGTCCTCCAACACAGCGGGTTTGTTCTCAAGCATTATCTTAAGAGATGAAGAAGCTTCGTCTATCAAGTCCACAGCTTTATCTGGCAGGAATCTATTGGTTATGTATCGTGCAGACAAATTCACCGCTGACACAATAGCATCATCGGTAATACGGACTCCATGGAAAAGCTCATACTTTTCTTTTAGTCCTCGAAGGATAGCGATAGCGTCATCCACGCTCGGCTCATCGATATATACAGGTTGGAAACGTCTTGCGAGTGCTGGGTCTTTCTCGATATGCTTTTGATATTCACGCAGAGTCGTCGCACCTATAGCACGAAGCTCTCCACGAGCCAAAGCAGGCTTCAGCATATTGGAAGCATCCATAGTTCCTTCTGCGCCTCCTGCACCGACGATGGTGTGGATCTCATCGATAAATAAAATTATTTTTCCATCCGCCCTCTCTATCTCTTTCATTATGCCTTTTAGTCTTTCTTCGAATTCTCCGCGATACTTTGTACCAGCGATAAGAGAACCCAAGTCTAGAGACACGAGTTCTTTTTCTCGCAAAGATTCTGGAATATTCCCTTTCATTATCCTTTGCGCTAACCCTTCCACCACTGCAGTCTTACCCGTGCCCGCTTCGCCGATAAGTATTGGATTGTTCTTGGTGCGACGAGAAAGTATCTGCATGATACGCATTATCTCTGTATCTCGTCCGATAACAGGGTCGAGCTTGTCTTCCTTGGCAAGCTTGGTGAGGTTGCGAGTATATTTCAAAATTAACTTAAACTTTTTCGGCTCAGAAATGTCGGTTATATTTTGACTGCGAAGTTCTTCCAACACTTTCAAGACAGTATCTTTGTGAATCCTAAACCGAGAAAGTATTTCTCTGGCTTCTCCGGCTACTTCTAAAATTGCGATAAACAAATGCTCAGTAGAAACAAAGTCATCTTTCATGTGTTCAGAAAGTTTGACTGAGTGCTCGATGACTTGAGCCAAGTCTGGATTGAGATAAATCTGATATGCGGGTGAGAGGGTGCTCTGAGATTCTGGTAACTCTATGCCCTCTAGTACTGAGTCAGTCAAAAGTATAGTATCTATCTCAAGTCTTTCCAGTATGGAAGTCACCATGCTTTCTTCTTGCAGAAGAAGAGCAGCAAGTAGATGTAAAGATGAAACATGGTTTACGCCACGCTCAATAGCCAGCTCGTGAGCTTTCTTTATGGCGTCTTTTGATTTAGTTGTAAATCTATTTAATGGTGGCATATGTTTAGTTTAAAAGTTACAAGTAAAAAGTGCAAAGCAATAAATCTCCTACTGCACTGAAGCAGTCTTGAGAGATTCAGAGATTGCATTTATGGAAGCAAAAGAGTTTGTCTCAGACGATAGGGCGATACCTAGTGCCTCTCCATCAAGATTGAGTACTACACCACCAGCGTTTGTTTTGGTGACAGTTAGTTTGAAATCTTTATTGCCATCAAATATAAAGGAGGAAAGATTTGCACCGAAAACCAAAACCTTTTGCCCGATTTTCATTTTATTTAAATCCCCAAAAGTAGGTACAGTGAAAGCGAGCTTACTTGCAGGGTCGACGGGCTCACCGACTTTCAGAAAAGCGAAACCAGCGTTGTCTAATTTTAGGAAAGTAGCCTTGAATTTACCACTGCTATTTTTGACATAAAGAGTGGAGCCATTAAACACAGTAGATCCATCTACTACAACTAGCCCATCTTTTGATACCGCAAATCCCTTCCCTAAAGGTACTTCTGTCGGGTTGCCATCAAAATCTTGGCCGTCTCTTGATATAGAAAATATGGCTGACTGATTCTTATCTATTGCGTCTACCACCAGGTCTTCTTCTTTCACCACCACTGTATTGGTCGTGGTATTTCCTGGAACTTGGACTATTTTCTCGACAGTATTTTGAATTACTCTATTTATAGGCACAGTAACAGAAGATGGAGCCTGTTCCATAAGGGTGACAGTGGTTATGCCCGTCGCAATCGAGGTAATAAAGGAAAGGAGTATCGCGAGCAGAATAAGCTGTGATTTGTTTAAATCATTTATATCCATACCGGCATTGTAGCATATTTTAAGTTTTTGGAAAAGAAGAAAGTAGAAGCAAATTAAGGATGGTGGTGACCATGCCCTCCTGCCATTTTCTCGTGGACAATACTCTCGATGCGGTATGGATTCTTAACTCCGTAAAATCCAACCTCTGTATGATCTCCCCCTGCAGTATCGAAATGAATGCTGCCAATACCGAAAATATTTTGGATTACACTTTGCCTCACTTCCACATTTTGTATTTTCTCGTAAGAAGCCAAAGTACGTGAAGTCGAGAACAATCTATACTCTCGAGCGACACCACTTTCTAATATATAAAAGTTTTCAGACAATCGTGACACTTCTCCGAGCGCGATAATGACTAGCCCTACCCAAATAAGCGGAACTAAAATATAAAAACCAAGCACAATAAAAACTCCGCCCATAAAATAAAAGACTAGGTTTGACAGAGGGTGCGGATGCATCTTCTCTAAAACATGATCGTGTGAATTGCCGTGTCCACTCATAGGTTTAATGATACCACTTTTCTAGTTTTGTTAAAATCTCTTTTAATGCTTTCACTGTATAAACAATATCCGCCCTGCTTGTATCTCGACCCAAAGAAAAACGGATCGAACCATCTGTGTCCTGAATATTTTTATTTATCGCTCTAATCACATGAGAAGCCTTGCCGTCGCCAGACTTGCAGGCACTCTTACTAGAAGCCATGACTCCCCTAGCGGAAAGCTCAATCACCAACAAATCACTTGGGATATGGGGCACGGTGATATTTACATTGTTTGGAAGTCTTTCTGATTCATCTCCATTTAAAATAATCCCCCCGAATTTCAAATGACTCACCAAAAGGTCTCGCAATACTGCCAAACGCTTGGATTCTTTATCTTTGGTTTTACACACCACACTGAGAGCCTGAGAAAGCCCGACGATACTTACTATATTCTCAGTACCAGAACGTAAACCAAACTCTTGATCTCCGCCCTTTAAAACCGATGCGAGTTTTATATTCCTTTTTTTAAACAAAACCCCTACCCCCTTAGGGCCGTAGATCTTGGCCGCGTTCATAGACAGCATATCTACACCCAAACGTTCTACGTTTATATCCAGATAATTTATGGCTTGGGTCGCATCGGTATGAAAACAGACATTCTTATTATTTATTTTATTGAAATGTCGAATCTCTTTGGCAATCTCTCGGATCGGTTGGATCGTGCCTATTTCATTGTTGGCATACATCACCGACACCAAGACCGTGTTTTCTCGCATGGCTTTTTTAATATCTTTCGGATCCACCACACCGTTTGGCTGTACTTCCACAAAAGTCACTTCAGCGATTTTGTTTTGTTCTAAATATTTACATACCTCTAGCACAGACGCGTGCTCTATGTTTGTAGTTATTACATGCACTGGCTTACCCTTAAAAATAGAAACTAATCCCAAAATGGCCAAGTTGTTGGACTCCGTGGCTCCACTCGTAAATACTATCTCATCAGAGTGAGCAGAAAAATTGTCAGCCACTGCCCGCCTTTCATTCTCTAGAAGTTTTTTGGTTTCTACCCCCAAGGTATGGATGGCGCTAGCATTGGCAAAATATTTTTTAGCTATCTTTTGCATATTCTTTGACACAACGTCCAAAACTGGTGTCGCTGATGCATAATCGAGATATACTGTTTTGCTCCTATTGACGGATTTTCCATTTGATTTGGGCATAAAAATAGTATATATTGAAAATGCATGAATATAAAGCTCGACAATATAGTCATCTTGGCTTTTTTTGTTTTAACCACTATAGCCATCTTGATGGTAATCATTTGGATTTTTAAAACAGAAAAAAGAATCCAAAGATTTTTTGTTGGGAAAAAGGCCAAAGATTTGGAAGATACACTCATAACCCTAGAAGATGAGATCAAGAGACTAAGCGCTTCTAAAGAAAAAATCGAGCAGGAGATAGCAGTCATAAACCAAAAGCTAAAGAAAAGTATCCGTGGACTAGAGACTATCCGCTTCAACCCATTTCCTGACCAAGGTAGCAACCAAAGCTTTGCAATCGGGATCCAGAACGAAGATGGCGATGGTGTAGTTATATCTAGCTTGTATTCGAGAGACAGGATGAGTGTATTCGCCAAACCGTTAAAAGCAGGCACATCTACTTATGAACTATCTGAAGAAGAAAAAGACGCCATAGCAAAATCTCAAGTAAAGCAATAAAGCATAAAGACATGAGTCGCAAAAGAAAACATTATGAAAATACAAACAGCTACAACAGAATTAATTGCGAGACCTCCAGTTGTGGTGATAATGGGTCACATCGACCACGGTAAGTCCACACTTCTAGACTACATTCGTAAGACCAACATCGTCGACTCTGAAGCCGGCGGTATTACTCAACACATCTCCGCATATGAGGTGGTACACAAAGACGAAAAAGGCAAAGACCAGAAGATAACTTTCTTGGACACTCCTGGACACGAAGCCTTCTCTAAGATGCGCGAACGCGGAGCGCAAATAGCAGACATAGCGATACTTATCGTGTCGGCAGAAGACGGAGTAAAACCTCAGACAGTGGAAGCTTACAAAACCATCATCGGAAGCAAGATCCCTTATATAGTAGCCATAAACAAAATAGACAAGCCTGGGGCCAATGTAGAGAAAACCAAAACCGAACTCGCGGAAAATGAAATCTACCTAGAAAACTACGGAGGCTCAATCCCCTTTGCAGAAATATCTGCCAAGAGCGGTGCTGGTATAGACAACCTACTCTCTCTTATTCTCATCCTTGCGGAGATGGAGAACTTTACTTATGACCCTAGTTTGCCAGCAACAGGTGCAGTCATTGAAGCCAACCTCGACTCCAAGCGTGGCATCCAAGCTACTTTGATTATAAAAAACGGCACAATGGGGAAAGGCATGACTGTCGTAGTAGAAAAAAGCATGTGTTCTACCAGAATCATCGAGAACTTCTTGGGTAAAAGCGTAGACAGTGCTACCTGCTCTTCCCCAGTCCGTCTTGTTGGCTTCGATAAAATGCCAGATATCGGTGCACAATTCCAAACCTTCGGTAAAAAGAGCGACGCTGTGGACTGCGTAGAAAACTGTAAACCAAAAAACGAAAACGCTAAAACAGAAAACTCTGGCAAAAAGATAATCCCTATCATAATCAAGGCCGATGTTTCTGGGTCTCTTGAAGCACTAGAAAAAGAAATAATGAAAATAAAGAGTGACAGTGCTGAATTCAAGATCGTGGGCCGTGGCGCAGGACCAATCGGCGAATCAGATATAAAGAATGTCTCTTCTGGTGAGAGTGGGATCGTTATCGGATTCAACGTCAAAGCCGACGGTAGTGCCACTGAGCTCGCTGAGAATAGAGGTATCGTCATATCCTACTTCAACATCATCTACAAAATGACTGAATGGCTAGAAGTGGAAATGGAGAACCGCCGTCCAAAGGTAGAGACTACAGAGATAACCGGACGCACCAAGATCCTCAAGGCTTTCAGTCGAACTAAAGAAAAACAAATACTGGGAGGTAAGGTAACTGAAGGATCTATCGCCCTTGATAGCGTGGTCAAGATCATCCGCCGTGAAAACGAAATTGGTCGTGGCAGAATAGTAAACCTAGAAAAAGCAAAATCTAAAACTAGCCTCGTAGAAGAAGGCACCGAATTCGGCATGATGATAGAATCCAAAATAGAAATAGTAGCTGGAGACATCTTGGAGTCTTTCTCTTTGGTTCAAAAATAATATTATGACCGAAAGACAAGAAAAAGTATCAAGTTTTATAAAACAACTCGCTGCCACATTTTTGGGGCGTGAGAACAACAAGACTTCTCTCATAACCGTAACTTCAGCGAACTGCTCTCCAGACCTAAAGCGCGCGACTATCTACATAACAGTGCTACCTGAATCCAAAGAACATGATGCATTAGAATTCGCCAAGCGCAAAAGACCTGAACTCCGTGACTTCTTGAAAGAAAACATGGCTACCAAGGTAGTGCCCTTCATCGACATAGATATAGATCGAGGGGAAAAGAACCGACAAAAAATTGACGAATTGCTTAGAGAAAGTTAGGATTATCAAATAGTAATTTGTTTTTAAGGCCTAGTCGCCAAGTGGTAAGGCAAAGATCTGCAAAATCTTTATACGGCGG
>CAZVBK010000022.1:8247-8838 GCA_964625485.1 uncultured Candidatus Saccharibacteria bacterium | reverse complement strand
CCTCGTAAACCTATCGAAGAAGCTTTCCTTCGTGAGGAGTTTCCTGTTCTTGATTGGCCAGTGGAGTTAGTGCCTCTCATGGAAGAGGTGTTTGCCGGGCGTCTTTTTACTGTTTATGTCGAGCCAGAAGATGTCTCGATGTTACAGTTTCGCCTCAACGACGGCAGAGACCCTTCAGGAGAAAGGTATCTAGCAGCTCTTGCAGAGCTGGAAAAGGTTCGGTCAGGTTTTTACGACGACCGTATCCAGGCTCGCGAAGTAAATATTCAAAACCAAGCAGCAACACTTGCTCTTGGTATCTATCGTTCATACATCAAGGCAACAGGTCTATGACCTATAGCCTAAAGGGGTGCTGGCTTTTGTCAGCACCCCTTTTGATTTTTATTTTATTTTTGTAACTTTTTTTACAACAGAGCCTTCAAAAAGCCTGAAAGCTGGACGATCTTCCTTCTTATATATGTAAGGAACACCTATTAGTTGTTTACATTTAGGGCAGGTTAAGTTCGGAACTTTTTTTATAGGCATATGTTGCATACTCTCAAATTCAGCAGGAGAAACTATTCTATCGATATACATTCTTTTTAGGTGTCC
>CAZVBK010000022.1:0-8237 GCA_964625485.1 uncultured Candidatus Saccharibacteria bacterium | reverse complement strand
TCTTTTTGGTACAAAGCAATAACATGCTCACATTTTTCACACCTGATTTCTAAAAATCTTGAATACCCACCGCGTGCTTTTCTGTACTTGTCTTGCTTAAATTTTATGTTTTCCATTTTGTTTAATTAAACTCTCTCCACGTATTCCGCAGTTTCGGTGTTGATACTTACGGTATCTCCTTCGTTGATAAACATCGGGGCAGTGATGGTGGTGTCGTTCTCGAGAGTTATGACTTTGTTGCCACCCTTGGAAGTGTCACCACGCACAGCTGGTGGAGCTTCTTTGACCTTAAAGTTTATTTTGATAGGTAGGGTTATCTTGATTATCTTCTCTTCGTCATCATCGTTGGTCCAGACGAGGGCAGTGACGTTGCCATTTGGGTTTAGGAATTTGGCTGTGTTGCCCATTAGAGACTCTTCGAGTTTGAATCTGTTGCTCTTGTCGTTCGGGTCGCAGAACCAGTACTCTCCTTTGTTTTGGTACAAGAAGGTGACCTCTCTTTTTTCGATATCAGCTTCGTCCGCAGTATCGGACACGTGGAATGTAGCAGCGATAGTCTTGCCTGATATCAAGCTCTTTAGTTTCACCTGATTTTGAGGCTTGCGTTGCTGGGTACGAGCCACATGGCTCTCTACCACTTCCGCAGGCTCATCATCGTGGATGATTATTTTCTTTTCGCGTATTTCGTTATATTGAAGTTGTGACATATGAAGTATACTAACAGAACAATTTATAAAATCAATCCTGTAGGCAGGACTGGGAGGGGAGGCAAAAGGTATAGACTACACCTCCTCAGCAAACTTCTTACGTATCTCCTTTAGGATTTGCGCAGAGAGCTTCTTGTCTTCTTGCAAGAATTTGCGAGTGGCATCATAGCCTACGCCGAGCTTGGTCTTCTCAGTCTCTGCATCTACGGGTTTGTAGAAGTAAGAGTTACCAGTTTTTTCGATAAGTTTGTACTTCTCACCTAGAGCCATTATTTCTCCTTCTTTAGATATGCCTTCATTGTAGATGATGTCGAATTCTGTTTGCTTGAAAGGGGCAGCTACTTTGTTCTTCACTATTTTCACGCGAGTTCGAGAACCCACCACGTCTTCACCCTTCTTAATTTGAGCTATTTTACGGATATCGAGGCGCACAGAAGTATAGAACTTCAAAGCCTTTCCTCCTGGAGTTGTTTCTGGGTTGCCGAACATCACACCTATCTGCATACGGATCTGGTTAATGAATATCACTGCAGTTTTGGAGCGAGCGACTATTGCAGTCAGTTTGCGGAGAGCTTGAGACATGAGGCGCGCTTGTTTACCCACATGGTATGCGCCCATATCGCCCTCTATCTCATCTTTTGGGGTAAGGGCGGCCACAGAGTCCACTACCACCACATCTATCTTGCCTGTGCGGACTAGGCTCTCTACTATTTCTAGTGCTTGCTCGCCGTTGTCTGGTTGAGAGATAAGCAGATCGTTTATGTTTACACCGAGTTTCTTGGTGTAGTCTGGATCCATCGCATGTTCCGCATCGATGTATGCACACACACCGCCGAGCTTTTGCGCCTCAGCCACGATGTGGAGCGAAAGGGTAGTCTTACCAGAAGGTTCTGGTCCAAAGATTTCTATTATTCTTCCACGGGGAATACCGCCTACGCCCAAAGCCATGTCGAGTCCAAGAGACCCAGTAGGGATGACGTTGATGTCTACCTTCGGGGCATTGCCGAGTTTCATTATCGAGCCTTCGCCGAATTTCGTCTGGATGGATTTCAGTGTGTCTTCAAGCGCGGCCATGTTGTCTCCTTTTTCACCCATCACTTTATCTTCTTTTTCTTTCTTTGCTTTTTTCATATGTTTTTTCAAAATCTCTAATAAATTCTTTTTTGAATGGTCTGGCGACACGTACTCGTGCATTAACCGAGGACCTTCACAAAAAGATTTTATTGGGGATTTTGTTTTAGTATCTCGGCAAAGATTTGTTTTTTAAGGTCTGGCGACACGTACTCGTGCATTAACCGAGGACCTGAAAAAACAAAACTCTGCTTTCACTTATAGATTAACTGATAATTTTTCTCATCAACATGGTCGAATTTATCGAGCGCTGTGATGTTCACTATATTATACCCCGAGGAGAGAATTATTGTCTCGTCAAAGTTGCCCTGCGGATCAAGCGATATTTCTCGCCCATTAAGCTTCAGGTTTAGGGCGTTTTTGGCGTTTCCGGTGACCTTGAGCACGCTTTCGGTGACGGTATCCCCATTTACTATACTCACATCCCGTATCTTAACCCCAAAGATAAGGTCCTTAGACCTGAAGAAGGCGAATATTATAATAAATAGGAAGAACAATCCCAAGCTCCCGAATTTTATGAATTTTTTAGTATCATCCATCATTCTGATATAGCTTCGTCTGAGGCAGGTCTTTCTGTTCTTTCGAGCAGTTCTCTTGGTTTTGCTCCATCGGCAGGGCCGATGACTCCGCGTTGCTCTAAAGTGTCGATAAGTCTCGCCGCGCGACCATAGCCCACTTTGAGTTTTCTTTGGAGGTATGAAGTAGAAGCTTTGCCGGCTTCCATGACAGTCGCCCGTGCTTCTTCGTACAGTTCGTCATCGATCTCATCTTCATCGTCGATAGTGCTTTCGAAAATACTCTTGTCTGGGGAAATACTTCCAGTAGTCAGAGTTATTTCGTCAGTGATTTCATCTTGATACGCATCAGTTAAATATTTCACCACCTTCTTTACTTCAGATTCGGAAATGAAGGCAGACTGCAGGCGTTCTGGCTGGGCTTCACCAGAAGAGTAGAGCATGTCTCCAGCACCAAGGAGCTTTTCTGCGCCTCCAGCATCGAGGATAGTACGAGAGTCTATCTGAGAGGATACCTTGAGGGCCACACGAGCAGGCACGTTGGCTTTGATGAGTCCAGTTATGACGTTCACTTCAGGTCGTTGAGTAGAAAGTATGAGGTGGATACCGACAGCACGAGACATTTGAGCCAAACGGACGATAGCAGATTCGAGTTCGCGAGGGTAGGAGGTCATGATGTCAGCGAGCTCGTCGATAATGATGACAATATAAGGCATACGGTCGGCATCTTTTTCTACGGTTTCGCCAGCTTCGTTTACAGAAGTCTTCTTTGGGTTTTTGCTGAAGATATTTTCATGGTAAGACTCTATGTCTCGGACTGATTCGGATTCCAAGATGTCATAACGACGATCCATTTCTTTTGCCGCCCATTTTAGAGCGAGTATGGCTTTCTTGGCTTCAGTAATGACCGGGGTGAGTAGGTGAGGGATGCTCTTATACAAAGTCAGCTCCACACGCTTTGGGTCTATCAGGATCAGTTTTAGGTCATCTGGTCCGTTTCTGTAGAGTAGAGAAGTAATGATCGAGTGAATGGTTACAGATTTACCAGAACCTGTAGTTCCTGCCACGAGGGCATGAGGCATTTTCGCCAAGTTGCCGAACACGGCCTTGCCAGATATTCCACGACCGAGGGCTATGGTCAGAGGCTTAGGCCCATTTTGGAATTTATCGTCCGCAAGAAGGGTAGCGAGTCCGACGATTGATTTAGATTTATTTGGAATTTCTATACCCACCAAAGATTTGCCAGGGATAGGTGCTTCGATACGGAGCGGGTGAGCGGCAAGGGCGAGAGCCAAGTCGCTCTGAAGCCCGACGATACGAGAAAGCTTCACTCCTTCAGCTGGTTTGAGAGCATATCTGGTTACGGACGGTCCGACGGTTATCTCATCCATCTCGACTTCGATACCGAAGTTCGCCAGAGTCCTCTTTATTATGTTTGCGTTCGCTTTTACGTCTCCAGTATTTGGTTTACCTTTGTCTTCTTCAAGAAGGTTGAGTGGGGGAGGGGTGTATGTGGATATGAGTCCAGTACGTCTTTTCTTTATCGGCATCTCTTCTTCTTCGACTACCACTGGGGCTACTTTTTCGACACCGATAGCTTTTTTGAATTTCTCAGTTGCGGATTCTTTCTCTTCATCCTCGTTTTCTTCTGGCTCTGGTTTCTGTGATTCAGGTTTCTTTAGTGTTTCTGCTGGTACCACTTCGCTCTTTCGTCCAAGCATTTTGTCGATGAGTGATTTCAAGAATGGGCTAAGTGTCGGCCTTGCGTCGAACATTATCAATATAGATATTATGAGTATGGCTATGAGTAGTACGATACTCGCGTATACATCAAAGAGTGAGACGAATGGGGTAGAGAGTAGTCCACCCAAGAATCCACCAGACTCTGGTCCAGCCAATATTTCTACTATGCCCAAACTTGAAAGTAGGAATAACGCAGAGCTTATCGCACGAGTGACCCCTATGTCTGGAGTTTCTGATTTGATGAATGAGTAGCCGAGCATCAGGAAAAGGGCAGGGAGGAGGATGTATCCGACACCGAGCAAGGCGTCGATGATCTCATAAATAAATCTTCCAGCCACACCAGCTCCGTCGAAATACGACATCAAAAGAAAGATTGCTAAAACAAAAAAAACGATAGCCACGATGCCATGTTTTGTTTCGGTTTTTAGTGAGAAGAAAGGTTCTTCGGGTAACTTGTTTTTATTTTTTGTTTTCTGTTTCATATTTATTCTGTTTTTGTTTTTGTACTAATATTTTAACATAATTCTGTTCAATAACTATCACAAAATCCAGTAAGACTCTGCTTTGTTTTAAATGAAAGTTTTATACGACAATTTAGCCTAAAGGACTTGCAATAAGCTGGGCTCGCTATATAATGGACACATGTTAGACGAAGGGAAAACTCTAAGAGACTCCAAAGGACGAACTGATATTTCTGTATCAGACAACTTGGGTTTAAGCCTGTCTTATACTAAAACAAATAAGCTTGTAACTGCTCTATATATGGTTACGGACATGATGGATGTCTCAGAGCCGTTACGGACTAAACTCCGATTTTTGGGAGCCGAAATTATATCGGACATAAACAGCGTAAATGCCCAGCCTAGGCTATATATTGTCCTTTACAACAAGGTGGGGGAGCTCGTGTCCTTTTTGGACATTGCTTCTACTGTGGGGATGATCTCAGAGATGAACAAAAACATTCTAAAGAAAGAGTTCATGGAGCTCCAGAACTCTGTGAAGTCAGTAGAGAGTTTGAACAATTTTTATGGAGGCCATTCTTCTGTGGAAGAGTTCCTGAATACGAGCAAGACTTTTACTGTCATGAATCCCGTAATGGACACGCATAGCCCTATCGGACACAATGCACCGACACGAATTGGGGTCCAAAAAGGACACACTTTAATGAAAGCCTTGTCCGATAGAATGCCAAGCTTGTCCGATAAACAAAATGGTCAAAAGGACAGAGAGAAGTTTGATGGCTTAAAAGCCGAAAGGAGAAAGGAAATACTATCTGCCATAAAAGAAAACGGAGGGGTATCCACCATAACGGACATAAAGACCAAGGCCAAAGGAGCGCTAGCTTCTTGTGGCGAGAAGACTCTTCAGCGAGAGCTGTTTTCTATGGTAGGGGACGGTGTCCTTTATAAGACCGGCGAGAAGAGGTGGAGCCGATATTCTATAAAATAAGCCCATTTGGTGGGGCTACCGGGGTGGCCAAGATAGCCAGAACTTACTACTGGTTTTGGGCCTAATTAGGGGCAGAGCGACATGGTCCTACGGGCCTCGCCGAGGGCTTGCTTTTTAACTCAAAATATGAGAAGATGTACTGGTGGCAAATGCTCGATTTCCCTTAAGTCCTTGTGGCGTAAGAGTATTGAGTTATCCACATAATACATTGCTGTAGAATACAGCTGTATTATAATGTATGTGTACTTGGAGCGTGCGCGTTTTTATTAAGTTAAAAATATTCATGCTTTCCAAGGCGCAAATTGTTTTCACTAAATTTTTCGCTTCGCGATTTCGTCGAAAAAATCTGGAGTGTTAATGAGTGAAAATCGTCAGGATCATTGAAAACTGAATAAGAAAAATCTGGCAAAATTTATAAAAGATTTTGCGCGGATAACAGTTTTCAATTTAGTTAAAATCTGTTCTTCGTTTTTTGGTCACCTTATTATTAATTATTGGTGATTAGGAAATGAAGATAGAAAATATACGCTTTTAGTTTTGTCGAAACTAATTAATGGCGTATCGCTCGAATCTGAAATTTTTCTCACGCCTAAAGCATGAGACGGAAGCAGGTAACCGAGCAGTTAAAAATAATATTATGAGTAATTTATTAAAATCAAAATTCTTTCTTGGAATGATGGTTGTAGCGTTCGCTCTTGTTGCTTCAACAGCTTCAGCTGCATACATGCACACTGGACTTCTAAAGATGGGAATGACTAGTTCAAATGTTATGAGTCTACAACAGACTCTTAACGGAGGAGGTTTCCTAGTTGCCACAACTGGCGCTGGTTCTCCTGGTATGGAATCAATGTACTTCGGTGCAAAGACCAAAGCCGCAGTTATGGCTTTCCAATCTGCTAAAGGCTTAACAGCTGACGGCGTAGTGGGAACTCAAACTGGTACAGCTCTTGCTTCAATGACAGGAGGCTCTGTATCTTACCCAGCTGGTTGTACATCAACTACTGGATTTAGTACAACTACAGGTATGTCATGTGCTTCAACTGGAAGTACAACTCTACCAGCAGGATGTATGTCAACTTCAGGATTTAGTCCAACAACAGGTATGTCATGTTCTGGAGGATCAACTCCTTCAACATCAGGCCCTTTGATGGGCGGAGCAGGTGACATCACAGTTTCAGATCTTTCAACTTACTCTTCTGAAGAGGTTGGTGAAGGTGAAGAAGATGTTATGGTCCTAGCTTTCGAAGTTGAGGCTGATGACGAATCTGATGTAGAAATCACTTCAGTTAAGGTTGAGATGTTCCAAGGAACAGCTGCTGATTCTGAAGACCTAACTGACTATGCAGACAATGTGTCTGTATGGATGGGTTCTACAAAGGTTGGTGAAGAAGATGCTGATGGATTTTCTGAAAACAGTGATGTTTACACAAAGTCTATCTCTCTTGATAACGCTGTAGTAAAGGCTGGTGCAACTAACAAGTTTTATGTTGCAGTTTCAGCTATGTCAAATCTTGACTCAGGAGATATTGATACTGATGCTTGGTATGTTGGTGTATCAGCGGTTCGTTTCGTTGATGCAGAAGGCGTAACAACAACAGAGAGTCTAACTCTTGATATTGATGACGAAGTTATTGATGACACCCTAGAAGAGACTTTTGACTTTACAGATTTTGCTACTGCGACTGATGTAGAATTGAAAGTTGCTCTAAACAATGATGACGATGATATCAACGAATCTCATGTTATCAATGTTGACGCTACTGACGATACAGATGATGTAGAAGTTCTTTCATTCACTCTTGAAGCGGATGGAGACTCAGACATCAACGTTACTGAAATCCCAGTTCTTGTTACAACAACTGGTGAAGTAGACGAAGCTGTTATCGTTATAGAAGCTAAACTATGGATGGACGGAGAAGAACTAGCTACTGAGGACGTTCCTACAGGCGGCGCAGTGACTTTCCAAGATCTTGATATAGACATCAACGCTGGTGACGAAGTAGAACTTATGGTTACTGTAAGTCTACAAGACATCAACGGAGTTCTTGATGATGGTGATACTGTAAAGGTAGAGCTAACAAACACAGAAGTTGATGCTATCGATGCTGAGGATGAAAGTGGTGAATCTCTAGGTGCTGCTGACCTTACAGGTACAGCTGCTGGAGAAGCTCACGCTACTTACGATGTAGGAATAAACGCTAAGTTCGTTTCTGCATCTGCTGTAATCACTAACAGTGACACAGCAACTATCCCTGATCGTGGTACATTCACAATCGTATTCGACGTAACAGCATTTGACGGCGACGTTTACGTTGACGGAACTGCTATTACAGATGAAGCTGGAGGTGCTACTTACCAAGACGTAGTTGTAGATAACGGAGTAGGTACTGGAGTTGTTACTTCTAACGCTGATAATGCTGCTAACACAACATTCTTAGTTGAAGAAGGAACAACAGAGCGCTTTACTGTTACTCTAGATGCTGCTGGTACAGATGCATTCGCACGAGGTGCTCTTGAGAGTATCTTGTACGCTCTAACTCCTATCGATGGAGATGTAGTTTACTCATTCAACATGGGTGACTACGAGACAGACAGTATCTTCCTAGAATCTAACTAATAATATAGTTAACTTCTAAAGATATTCTGGACACTGGTTAATACGCCTTAAAATGTATTCAAAAAACCACCCCTC
>CAZVBK010000021.1:0-8871 GCA_964625485.1 uncultured Candidatus Saccharibacteria bacterium | reverse complement strand
CATCTCAAGAGGTAGAAGAGCAGATATTGAAAGGAGAAAAGACCGAAGCAGAAAGAAGGGAAGATACTACAAGTTTAGATATTCGGGATATGCGCATTGATGTGTGGTCAGGAATGTTTATCTCAAACATGGTGATGTTTTTCATCATAGCTACTTGTGCAGCGACTTTGTATGCAAATGGAATTTTCAATATAAACACAGCCAGTGAAGCTGCTCAGGCCCTCCGTCCTTTTGCTGGAGATTTTGCGTACATATTGTTTGCAGTGGGAATTTTGGGTACGGGCTTTCTGTCTATTCCAGTATTGGCTGGTTCTGCTTCTTATGCAGTTTCAGAATCTTTCGGCTGGAAGCAAGGCCTTTATCGCAAGTTGAAACAGGCCACTTCTTTTTATGGGGTCATAATTATGGCTATGGTTTTGGGTATTCTCTTGAATTTTGTCGGGCTTAATCCGATAAAGACTTTGATCTATTCTGCTGTGCTTAATGGTTTGATATCACCGGTCATATTGTTTTTGATAGTTCTAATAAGTAGTGATGAAAACATCATGGGACAGTGGAAGAGTGGGGCATGGAGTAGGGTTTTTGGTTGGGCTACTGTGCTTATCATGTCCTTAGTTAGTTTCACCACACTGTTCTTCCTATTTTTCTAAAATTGATAAATGGGTCTTGTCTTAGTATAGTATCTAGGTATGAACGTACTTGAGAATTACGACCTAACAAAATGGAATACCTTTGGAGTGAAGGCAAACGCCAGGTTTTTTGTCGAGATAGAAAGCGAGGAAGATCTTCATGAATTATTTCAATCCGAGACATTCAAGCAACACACTAGACTCTTTTTGGGAGGAGGTAGTAATATCTTATTCGTAAAAGATTTTGATGGTATCGTTATTGCCAACAAATTGCAGGGCATAAATATTGTAAGTGAAAATGAACACGATGTGCTTGTTCGATCCATGAGCGGAGTGGTATGGCAGGACCTCGTGTCGTTTTGCGTGGGTCGCGGGTATTGGGGGATTGAAAACCTTTCTTCAATCCCTGGCACTGTTGGCGGTTCTCCTGTTCAGAACATTGGTGCGTATGGAGCGGAGCTCAAGTCTACACTAGATAGCGTGGAAGTTTTTGATATTGAAACAGGTGAGAAGGGCGTGCTTTCCAAAGAAGAGTGCGAGCTCGGATATAGAGACAGTGTTTTCAAAAGCAGATTGAAAGGTAAGTATTTTATTTCTGCCATTGTGCTGAGATTGAGCAAGGCTCCGCGTATAAATATTTCTTATAAAGTTTTAGAAAATTATTTGAAAGACAATAACATCGAAGTGAAGACTCCGGCAGACATAAGCTCTGCTGTGACGGCGATCAGAAAAAGCAAATTGCCAGATCCAAAGGTTACCGGCAATGCGGGGAGTTTCTTTAAAAATGTTTTTGTTTCCAAAGAAAAACTCGATGAGATGAAGTCGAGCTGTCCCGACTTGCCACATTTCGAAGAAGGAGGAGTAATAAAAATCCCCACAGGCTGGCTTATCGAACAATGTGGGTTCAAAGGAAAGACAGAAGGCCATGTGGGCATGCATGACAAGCAGGCTTTGGTCCTAGTGAACCACGGCGGGGCTACAGGTCAGGAAATAAAGGATTTCGCTATGAAAATAATAGACTGTGTGCAAAACAAGTTCGGCCTGACCCTGACCCCAGAGGTTAATTTCGTATAGTAAAATAGGCATAAATTACAAAAAAGTGTCAATTTGATTTAAAAAAGGGCGTGTGTATAATTACTCTATGGAACAAGAATCAAATATGAATAAAACAGTAGCCGTAATACTTTGTGTATTAGTGGTAGCTGGTTTGGTGTTTATTACAATTAACAAAAAAGATGAGGCTCCTGTTGTGCCGGCTGATGGTTTGGCTGCGACAGTAGAAACAAATGCTATGAACGAAGAACAAACAGAAAGCGTAAATGAAGAAAAGGGAGAAGTAAAAGAAGTACCTGGAGTTAAGATCACAGTCCTAAGTGCTGGTACTGGAGCAGTAGCAAAAGCAGGGGACACAGTGACTATGAACTACACCGGAACACTTAGTGACGGCACAGCTTTTGATTCAAACGTTGACCCAAAGTTTAATCACGTACAACCTTTTGTCTTTACTATCGGGGCAGGACAGGTCATCAAGGGTTGGGATGTGGGAATTGACGGTATGAAGATCGGTGAGAAAAGAAAATTAGTTCTTTCACCTGACTTTGCATATGGATCGACTGGAGCGGGCGGAGTAATCCCACCAAACGCGACATTAACATTTGAAGTAGAATTATTAGCAATTAAATAATAATAAATATATGGAAATACCAACTGAACACAAGAGCAATCTGTACAAAGTAGTAATCGTTTTATTGATAGTTTTATCTTTACATTTCGCAGTTAAAATATTTACTGACCTTAGAGGCCCAAAGAGTATGGGCATGTGGGGAGGAAGTGAGACTCGTGTCATAACTCTTACTGGACAAGGTGAAGTCCAGGCAGTGCCCGATCTAGCAAACGTAAGCTTCACAATCTCTAAAGATGCGAAGACTGTAAAAGAGGCACAAGCTATGGTAGCCGAGATAGAGGCTAAAGCCCTTGAAGTATTGAACAATAATGAAGTTGAGGAAAAGGATATAAAGACTACGAATGCCTCTTTTAATCCTAAGTACGAAACTAAATATGTCCCTTGTAATCAATGGGGATGCCCAGGAAATAACAGTGTAGTAGTAGGCTTCACTGCGACTGAGAGCATAACTGTAAAAGTAAGAAATGCTGACAGCGTAGGAGCAATCATGGAAGGACTAGGAACTACTGGAGTTACTGATTTGTCTGGACCAAATTTCTCAGTTGAAGACGAGGATGCCCTAAAGGCAGAAGCTAGAAAGCTTGCTATCGAAGATGCCAAGGAACAAGCTGAAGCTCTTGCGAAAGACCTAGGAGTAAGACTTGGAAAGGTTGTAAGCTTCAATGAAGACGGCTTCTATCCTATGCCTATGTACTCTGCAAAGGCGGAGATGGATGTGATGATTACAGGCGGAGCTAGACCAGCAGAACTACCAAAAGGTGAGAACACCATTACCTCAAATGTGTCTATAACCTACGAAATAAAGTAGATTGACTAATTGACAATATTGGAGTAATATTAAAAAAGCCCTTGAAAGGGGGCTTTTTTAAAAGGTTTATACAATTTCATGTCAAAACTCAAAGATTATTTAAAAGAAACAAAGACCGAACTCAAGCATGTGCTATGGCCATCAAAAAGCCTGACCTTTTACTACACTTTGATAGTCTTCGTGCTTTCCACCCTGGTTGCTTATTTCTTGGGAGTATTTGATTATATATTCTCAAAAGGACTAGAGAAGGTAATTTCCTTATAAAATTATGTCAAAACAAGAAACACAAGGAGTAAGAAATTGGTATGCCATACATACTTACGCTGGGTATGAGAATGTCGTGCTTCGCAACTTAAAGCAACGCATCGACTCTCTCGGCATGAATGAAAAGATTTTCAATGTTATTGTTCCTGTAGAAAAAAAGATAAAAATCAAAGGAGGCAAGCGCGTGGAAGTAGAGGAAAAGATTTACCCTGGATATGTGCTAGTAGATATGATAGTAACGGACGATTCATGGTACGTAGTTCGCAACACTCCGAGAGTTACTGGATTCGTAGGTGCTGGGGTCAACCCGGTGCCACTTCGAAAAGACGAAGTAGACTTCTTGTTCAAGAAAATGGATGGAGGTACCCTTAAGCACAACATTGATATGGAGATCGGTGAGACTGTAATGATAAACGATGGACCATTCAAGGATTTGGAAGGTAAGGTCAACTCAGTAGATCAAGAAAGAGGCAAGATAAAGGTGTTCGTTTCCATGTTCGGTCGCGAAACCCCAGTCGAGCTCGACTTCTTGCAAGTTAAGAAAATATAAGGTAATCTAACAAAGCAATGGCAAAAAAGATAACAAAGAAAATAAAACTTCAAATACAGGCAGCTAAGGCTACTCCTGCTCCACCACTAGGTCCGGCGCTCGGTCAGGCTGGTATAAACATCGGTGACTTCGTTACCAAGTTTAACGCCGCTACCAAGGATATGGCAGGAGACAAGGTGGGTGTATCTATCACTGTATACGAGGACCGCACTTATGACTTTATCGTCAAGACTCCTCCTGTAACTGGTCTTATACTTAAGGCTGCAGGCATCGAGAAGGGTTCTGGAAAGAACGCTGCGACCAAGGTAGGCAAGATCACTCGGGCTCAAGCTCTAGAGATAGCCAACAAGAAGCGCGCTGACCTAAATGCTAAAGATGATGAAGGTTTGATAAACATCGTCGCCGGCTCTGCTCGAAGTATGGGCATTGAAGTAAAATAATTTACTTCAATGAACCGGAGCCCCGACGGGGGCGAGGTGTGCCCAGGCAATTTTTCAGCAGAAAAATATGCTTGGGTTGAAGTAAAATAAAAATATTTAAAAATAAAAACCCCGAGAAATCGGGGTTTTTATTTTTTTTGTTTTTAGAATTTATTTTTCCACATCATGGACTCAGCAGGGAGGTGTTTTTGCCCACTGTACTTTGCGCTTTTCTTTTTACTGTACAGTCTTTCTACTTTACCATCTACCACGTAGTATATGAGCTGACCTATCGGCATGCCAGGGTAGATGCGCACGGGTTTTGAGGTCGATATCTCAAGGGTCCAATATCCACAGAACCCTACATCTCCTTTTCCGGCAGTAGCATGGATGTCTACACCTAAACGTCCGGTAGAAGACTTGCCTTCAAGGAAGGGCACATGCTTGTGACTCTCGGTATATTCTAGAGTGGAGCCCAAGTATAGCTGTCCTGGTTTTAGGACAAACCCAGATTTTGGGATTTCAAAGTGTTTAATCTTATTGTGCTTTTTCGCATCTAGAGTTTTGTCTAGGTATTGAGCAAAGTGTTTGCTGAGGTGGACATCGTAAGAATTGCCCCCCATGTTGTTTACATCAAATGGTTTGACCACTATAGACCCCTTGTTCATTTCCGCAAGAATTTTTTTATCAGATAAAATCATAGCCTAAGTTTCGCATAATTCGCTTATTTGTCAATTTAGAAAAATTTCTCGTATACAGAGAAAGCGTAGGGGACTGGGTTCTTTCCGTCGGGCTTGTTTTCTTTATGAGAGACCTCATTCCAGACTATTGGCACTATCTCTGGGAAGAAAGCATCCGCACTCTTCACTTCTCCGTCAATATGAGTGATGTATAGCTTGTCTGCGAAGTCCATGGCTTGTTTGTATATTTCCGCACCGCCAATTACAAAAACCTCCTCGTCGCTTTTTGAGAATATTTTTAAAGCATCTTCAAGTGAGTGCACCACATCTCCACCTTCGACTTTGTATTTCTTGTCGCGAGTTATGATGACATTTCTTCGGTTGGGTAGAAGTCCTGGCAAGGACTCGAAAGTTTTGCGACCCATGATGATGCCGTGACCTTTGGTTGTCTCCCGAAAAAACTTCATGTCCGCAGGCAAGTGCCAAAGGAGCATATTTTTTTTACCTATTTCATTATTTTTGCCGATAGCGGCGATAAGTGAAAGTATCATATTTATATTTTTTATACAGCGATAGGCGCCTTGATAGCTTCATGCGGGTTGTAATCTACAAGCTCAAAGTCCTCAATAGTAAAATCTTCAATTTTCATTTTGTTTGGGTTTATTTTCATTTTTGGCATCGGACGTATGTCCCCTCGGCGAGAAAGCTGGAGCTTGGCTTGTTCTATGTGGTTTGAGTAAAGGTGCACATCTCCTCCGGTCCAGACGAATTCGCCGACTTCTAGCCCGCAGATTTGAGCTATGATCATGGTGAATATCGAGTAAGAAGCTATGTTGAAGGGGACACCGAGGAATGTGTCGCAACTTCTCTGATACAGCTGGCATGAGAGCTTGCCGTCCGCTACGTAGAATTGGAAGAAGCAGTGGCAGGGAGGGAGTCCGGCTTTGGCCATCTCGTCGATGTCGGCTACGTTCCAAGCCGAGACGATAAGTCTTCGAGAGTCAGGAGTGGTTTTGATTTGTTCGATAACTTTGGCTAGTTGGTCTATGTGAGTCCCGTTTGGGGCGGGCCAACTACGCCATTGGTAGCCGTAAATAGGCCCAAGGTTGCCATAATCTTTAGCGAAAGACTCATCCGTCTTTATCTTCTCAATGAATTCTTTAATGCCGTCATTCCACTCAGGACTGCCGGTCGCTGGCACAGCGATATTGTTCCTCTGGAGGTAAGCCTTGTAAGGCCATTCGTCCCAAATGTGCACATTGTTGTCCGCCAAATATTTCAGGTTCGTGTCTCCACGCATGAACCACAGCAGTTCGTGGATGATGGATTTGATAGGAACCTTCTTGGTGGTAAGGAGAGGGAATCCTAGTGCAAGATTGAAGCGCATTTGGTAGCCCAAGATGCTTTGAGTGCCAGTGCCAGTGCGGTCGGTTTTCGTCACGCCGTTTGCCATTATGTGTTCTAGGAGATCCAAGTATGACTCATCGACGTGTTTGCTTTGCATGAGTTTATTATAGCAAAAACATTTTAAAAGGGTCGTGGTTGACAAAATATGTATTAAATGCTACTCTCTAGACATCAATCTCACCTATTATTTAACGAGACTGACGCTTGTGGAAATCATCTAAGACTTTTGTGTCACGTGAATGATTGCCATGACACAAAAGAAATATATGATGAACAAACAACGCAGTACTGCGCGCCCGGCTAGTTCGGGTTCGCGCTCAACATTTCGCTATTCGGGACCTTCCCGCAGTGGTGGAGCTCCCGCTCGCTCTCCAAAACCTAGTTTTGGAAGTGGCCGATTTAACAATTCAAAACCTCGTTTCGGTGGAGGTAGAGGAGGCAGTCGTGGTGGGTCCAAGAAGGGCCGTTTTGGAGGCGAGAGGATAGATTTCTCTCGATTTATCCAGAAGGCCGTTCATGTAGAAGAGAAGCCTTATGTGGCAAAACACACATTTGCGGATTTCCCATTCCACGAACAGCTCCACAAGAATATCGTTCGCGCTGGGTATACTAGCCCTCGTCCGATTCAAGATCAGGCTATCCATGCAGTACTTAAAGGCAGGGATGTGTTCGGTATGGCCAACACTGGTACAGGAAAGACAGCAGCGTTCCTGCTTCCTCTGATCGAGAAAAATTCATTTAATAAACTAAACAAAAAAGCTGAAGACAAGCGCGAGACTGTGCTCATTATGGCTCCGACCAGAGAGTTGGCGCTACAGATAGATGCTGAATTCAAAAAGCTATCTTTCGGTCTCGGGCTTTTCTCTGTGCCTTGCGTAGGAGGTCTACCTATCATGCGACAAATCGGTGAGATCAATCGAGGAGTTTCTTTCGTCATCGGTACGCCAGGACGTCTTCGCGATTTGATAGATCGCAAGGTCCTAGACCTATCTGCATGTCACCAAGTAGTTCTCGACGAAGCAGACCGAATGCTCGACATGGGATTCCGTGATGACATGACTTTCATAATGGCCAAGTGTCCAAAAGAAAGACAAACTCTTTTCTTCTCAGCGACTCTTTCTCCAGAGATCCGCAAGCTTACTTCTGAATTCCTAAAAGATCCAGAATTCATATCTGTGGTTTCAGGTGAGACTGCCAAGAATATCGAACAAGATGTGGTCCGATGTAAAACTCCAGGCGAGAAGATCGACAGACTACATGAAATCCTAAGAAAGGATGGTTCTGAAAAGGTGCTTATCTTCCGAGAAATGAAACACGCTGTAGATACTCTTACCAAAGAGCTCTCACAAGCAGGCTTCAAGGTGGGCTGTATTCATGGAGACAAGCGTTCTCGTGAGCGTATCCGAACACTAGACCTATTCAAGCAAGACAAGATAAACATCTTGATAGCTACAGATGTGGCTGCTCGAGGGCTCGATATCCCAGATGTGACCCATGTCATCAACTTCGACGTACCTCAGACTTACGACACCTACGTGCACCGCATCGGCCGAACCGGCCGTGCCGGCAAAAAGGGAACAGCTCTGACTTTCGTTCCAGCTTAATACATATACAAAAATAAAAATCCTCGATAAGGGGATTTTTATTTTTGTATTATTTAGCTTGGATTAGTCCGGCTTTTAGGAGGGTAGCGTATGCACCGTTCTTCTTCATGGTGCGCATTCCGCGAGTAGAGACTTCGATATTGATAGATTTGCCTAGCTCAGCCACGAACACCTTCTTCTTTTGAAGATTTGGGAATTTGCGCTTCTTGCCAGTAGGGTTGAACTTGGTCGCACGAGTGCGGTTGGAGTATCCTCCGCCTACGATTGAGCCCTTATTTGATATTGCACATACTTTTGTCATAGCTTTTTCATGCTATCATAGATAAAGTAGTTTATCAAGTAAACCCGAGAAATATGACCCCTATCGATGCAATTTTCTATTTAGCTATACTTATCATGTCTATCGTGATCCACGAAGTCTCGCACGGCTTTATGGCAGAGAAGTGGGGCGACAATACTGCGCGCTATGCAGGCAGACTGACCCTAAACCCTATCAAGCACTTAGATATGTTCGGCTCGGTTATATTGCCAGCTCTACTTTTCTTTACACAGGCTCCGTTTCTTTTTGGTTGGGCGAAACCTGTGCCTTACAATCCGGATAATTTGCGAAACATAAAGTGGGGAACTATCGCTGTCGCTTCGGCTGGAGTTTTGGCCAATATTTTTATTGCCGTTGTTTTTGGCCTACTACTTCGCTTTGCTCCTATGCTCGGCTTACCGGAAGGTTTTTATACTATTGGGGCACAGATAGTGTTTGTGAATCTAGCTCTTGCTGTATTCAACCTCGTACCCATACCACCACTTGATGGGTCCAAAATACTTTTCT
>CAZVBK010000020.1:2614-9464 GCA_964625485.1 uncultured Candidatus Saccharibacteria bacterium | reverse complement strand
TCTTGAAAACAGGAGTACCGCAAGGTACCGTGAGTTCGAATCTCACCGCCTCCGCTCTTACAAAAAAAAACGAGCACAATTACTTGTGCCGTTTTTTGGTTGAGCGTAGGCGAACGAGCAAACTGCTTTGCTCGTGAGTGAGATTCTAAAGACTTTTCCTTGCGAGCAAAGCGAGATGGAAAAGTACCCGCCGCAGTATCGGCGAATCTCACCGCCTCCACCAAACCCAAAATCAACTCATTAGCATTTATGCTATAATGTACCCATGGAAACAATCAAGAAAAACTGGGTGGCATTAAGCGTATTAATATTAGGATTATTCGTAATCATCTTCTTCGTAGCGGCACGAGACTTCTCCAAGCAAGGCTCATATGTAGAAGTAAAAGGCCTATCTGAAAGAATCGTCAAGGCAGACACAGCCATATGGTCTTTGAGCTTTGAAGTAAAGTCAAACAACATCGACCTACTATACTCTGACATCGAAAAGAACATAACCATCATCCGAAAGTTCCTAACAGACAAAGGATTCGAAGCTTCTGAAATAAACGTAGCTCCCGTAAATATCTACCAAGACACTTACAGGGATGCTGCATTTAGATACAACTCTACCAACTCTGTATCTGTCTACACCAAGAAAGTGGACTTAGCAAAAGCTAGCTCAAACGAGACCCTTCTCCTTGTAAAGAACGGAGTGGTTTTAAACCAAAACTACATCTCATTTGAATTCTCTGACCTAAACAGCATCAAGCCTGAAATGCTAGGAGAAGCTATCAAGAACGCTCGAGAGACAGCAAAAGAATTCGCAAACAGTGCTGGCTCATCAGTAGGCCAAGTAGCTAGAGGAAACCAAGGGGTTTTCGACATAACTGATAAAGATCCAGGATCTCCTGAATACAAGAAAATCCGCCTAGTTTCTACCCTTAGATTCTTGTTGAACTAACTCCCCTTTTCGCCTCATGGAGTCCCAAAATATTTTCGAGCTTATCAAAGCCCCTGCCACAGTACTGCATGTCATATCAGTAGTCTTCGGCATGGGCGGAGCTTTGATGTCTGACATACTGTTTTCCTTCTTCGGCAAAGACAAAAAGCTCAACCCTACCGAACTCTCTACTCTCGAAATATTATCCAAGGTCGTCCTGTACAGCCTAGTGATAATTATTGCTTCAGGGTTCCTGATATTCCTAAGCGACGTAGACAAATACCTAAACTCTGCCAAGTTCTTGGCGAAAATGACTATCGTCTTGGTTCTTCTGGTTAATGGCTATGTCTTAAACAAATACGTCTGGCCACATCTGTTAAACAAAGCGTTCTTTACCTTAAAAAGAGAGCGTAATGTCCGACAACTCGCCTTTGTGTGTGGAGCGATCTCTGTAATATCTTGGCTCGTGGTGTGCGGGCTCGGAGTGTTAGACCGTCTGCCTATGAGCTACTCCCTCATCATGAGCTTATACGTCGTAGGACTAGTGTTTGGAGCAATGGTGGCTTTAGTTATAGAGAAAAAAGAACTCAATTAGACCTAACTAGAGAACGTGTTACAATTCACAAATGAAACAAAACCCCCTAGAAAAACCAAGTTTAAAATTAGAAAGTAAAACAATGAAAATAATAACGACCACAGAACCAGCAGTACCTGCACAGTATCTCGCCGAAAAAATACTAGCCAAGCTAAAGGATGATAAAAAGGTTCTTTGGTTTATCACTGGTGGTTCTTCTATCCCTGTGCAAATACTGGCAGGTAATATTATCGCAAAACACCCTCACCAAAACCTGACAGTCACCCTAAGCGATGAGCGCTTTGGTGAGGTGGGTCACAAAGACTCCAACTGGCAAAAAACCATGGATGGTGGTTTCAATTTGCCACAAGCCAAACTAATACCTGTACTCACTGGAGACACCAGAGACAACACGGTAGCACATTGGAACACTGCCCTAAAAGAAGAACTAGCAAGTGCTGATTATAAAATAGGCCTAATAGGAATAGGCCCGGATGGACACGTTTCGGGAATACTTCCTCGTACTGAGGCAGTAGAAGCCCAAGAAATGGCACATGGGTACACAACTGACAACTTTGAACGCATTACAACAACACCAACAGCCATTACCAAGCTCGATGAAGTGGCAACATTTATCCAAGGAGAGGCCAAGTGGCCAGTGGTAAAAGATTTAGACGAAAAAGAAATCGCTTTGAGTGATCAACCGGCTCAAATACTAAAGCAGGTGCCAGAGTTCACAATATTTACCGACTACCAAAAATAGTTTTATAAAACCTCCGGCTCATCGTCTCCTCTCTTTACCGGATGTTGGCCGAACTCTCCACGCATAGTAGACACCACCTTGCCTTGATAAGACGGTTTCATTTGTGAAGATGCGCGAACTTCAAGTGAGGCCTTGATGGCAGGCATAGGTATACCATCACGAACGCCCGCTTCTACTGTCCACTTTCCTTCTCCGGAGGCGGAAGCGCGTCCCGAGATAGCATTTAAATCTTTGCCATATTTTTTATATCCATCATGCATCCATGACACCAAGCTAGAGGTCACCACACTGCCGTGTGAATACACGTCTGTAACTTTTTCTAAATCTAAATCGAATTCTTTCGTATGACGCATAAGGTCGAAACCCTCAGCAATAGACTGCATCATTCCATACTCGATACCGTTGTGGACCATTTTCACGTAGTGCCCTGCTCCATGTGGGCCCATGTAGCCCCACCCACTCTCTTTGCAAGTATCTTTGAAAAATCCTGTCGCTTCCAGCTTGTCATAAAATTCTTTTTTACCGCCCACCATCATACATGCACCGTTCAGTGACCCTCCCGGTCCACCAGAGACACCTATGTCCATAAACTCTATGCCCTTGGCTTCTAGCTCTTTACTGCGACGAATAGTTTCTAAGTACGGAGAATTCCCGCCGTCGATAATGGTGTCTCCTTTTTCCAAAAGAGGCACGAGTTGGTTTATCACCTCATCCACATTCGCATGAGGCACCATCAGCCACACCACTCGGGGTGCAGGCAAAGCAGAAACAACCTCAGATAAATTGGCTGCTCCTTTCGCTCCCTTGGCTGCCACTTCGGCCACACTTTCTTGGCTTCTATTGTATGCCACAACATTCCAACCATGATCAAGCATTCGAAAAACCATATTCTTCCCCATTTTTCCTAGCCCAATATATCCAATTAATTTTTGCATAGTGATTTATTTTTAAGCCTTATAATAATATATTTATATCACAGCACTACTGTTCAGCCTAATAGCAATAAAACCCTTGTGTGCTATGATCATCATATGATTTATTGGTTTTTTGGATACCCGGGAATAGGTAAAGACTTTGTGGCAAAAAAGTTCGCACAAAAATCAAAAATTCTATACGTAAATGGGGACTCCCTACTTACAGCCACAGAAAAGAGAAAACTCGCTTCTGGGACTTTTAGCAGAGAAGACCGCCTGTTAAAACTAAAAAGAATTTCCAAATATTTAAAATCCTTAAAGAAAGACCTGGCTATTACCGACTCCCTGCCTGACAATCAATCTCGAATTTTTTTATTAAACACATTCAAAGACAAAATAAGCTTTATCCTAGTACAAGCCTCAACAAAGCAACATTTACAACAAATCCATAACCGAAAAAAACATTTTTTCAAACCGGAAATGGTGAAAATTTATATCGAAAAAAACTGGGAGCCATTAGGTGAATTCCCGCACGCTAAAATAAAAAATAACCCAGTGCTAAAAAACAAGACGAGATCCTAAAAAAACAGAAACCATATTTACTTACTACTGTTAGAAATCTTAGACTTAATAGTACCCAAAAGTTCTTCCTCTTTTTTACCAGTTAGTTTGGTTGCAGCGGACATAAGTGCATTATAAGTCACGCGGGCTTGCTCGTCTCGCATTTTTATATTGTTGCCCACCACACCATCAAAGTCCACAAACACATGCGCTCCTTCAAACTTATCTCCAAACCTACTTTCATCCAACAGCTCAGCAAACGAATCCACTGCATTTAATTTTACTTTTTCTTGGGCAAGAGCATCTCTTGCTTCGTCAGAAGCTGCAGCCTTTTCTTCCGCTTGCTTGCCTTCCCTGCTGTATGTCACCCAGATAGGTACGACTTCTATCTGTGAAGCGCGTTCACCAAAAACCTTAGCCAGTGTGTCTTCTACTTTCTTAAAATTACCCCTGGAGTCTTCGACAATAACTATCTTTACTTTTTCTTCAGAATTCTTGGTAAAAACCCCTTCTACGTACTGAGCTAGTGCTTGAAACTTTTCATCGGCTACTAGATATGAAGTCTTCTCTTTGATAATATCTTTTGTTTCTTCTTTAGAAGTAGCTTCTTTTAGGGCACGGTGATACAACTTTACTATTTCTGAGCTTTCGATCTTTCCTACCTGATAAGCGGTGGACTCTACATCTCCAGTAGACCAGATAGCTGTATTTTTAATTCGGTCCTGATATTGGCGAATCAGAGCAACCATATTTTCTGTTACGTGCTCGTACACATTCGGCCTCATGTCTATGTCGTGCAACCCAGAAATCAACGCATCTTCAAATTGCTTAAAGGAAGTTTCACTATTTTCATCTATTGGTCCAACCAAATCGGTCCACATTCTCCTAGCATAAGCATGATAATCCATACCTCCACCCATAGCAGCACCCTCCTTCTCAAGTTTAACCTGTAGTTCAAAAAAAGTTTTAAAAACCGCTGGATCAATGCCATTAAACTCTTGTACTTGCTCAGCATTTTTTACTTCTCTTTTCTTGTCTTTTAAATGCCCATACGCCTCAAAAATATTTCCGAATTTCATAACTTTATTTTACTTTATCTCCTCCGCCCTTGCACCTTTCTTGTGTGAAAGTAGTGGAGTAGATTGCCATAACTTTAATATCTTAGTAATAATTCTCCATTCGGCCATTATCTCTTTAGTACTTGCAAACAAAGTCTGGTCGCCGGATATGCAATCAAGCAAAACCTTCTCGTAAGCATCATAAGACACACCTCGCGTGGAAGATATCAGGAACTCGAGGCGTGCATGAGCATCCTTGAAGTACACCTGGATCACAACTTCGGATTTGTCTAAGGCCTTTCCACTCTCAAGCTCAAAAGGAACTCCTCTCCACTGATCATTATCTATCCCAAGCTCAACACGGAAGAATGTTTCCGTTTCAGAACCACTATTCACCCTTGGTTCTTCTAGGTATCCATCGTATTGAGCGCGCACCACTATAGCCGATTCAGTTAAAACTATTTCCTCCAATATTTTCTGTCGCCCCTTTTGCATCTCCTCTTTGGAGCTTAGGTCTGGGGGCTGCATGGCAACCAGAGCAAGCATTTGTAGCATGTGGTTCTGCCCAACATCACGAAGAGCACCAAGTCCATCATAAAACTCTCCCCTGCCACTGACGTCACCAGACTCATGAAAAAGTATCCTTACCCGATCAATATGTTCTTTATTCCACAAAGACCCAAAACCCTCATGCTCAAAACGAAATTTTAAAATACTCTGCACTGTCTCCTTGGCCAAATAATGATCTATTCGAAATATTTGCGATTCATCAAAAAGCTCTCCTAATAATCCATCAAGTCTTTCTGCTTGCTCCAAATCTTTCCCGAAAGGCTTCTCCACGAGCACCCTGGTCCATGCATTTTCTAAATTAGAAACACCCTGCGCGCAAGGCACGGTAAGTCCGGACAAAGATATGTTTTTAAATATACCTTCGTACATATTAGGAGGGACCGCGAGGTAAAACATCTTATTGCTACAGACCTCATCTTTAGCATCACCCTCCTCCATCTTAAGGCTCAGGTTCTGGAAGCTTTGCAAGTTGTCTAAATCTCCTTGGTTATAACTGGCCAATTTTATAAAACTCTCAAGTTTTTCTGTATCGTACTTTTTATTTTGCTTTGTCTTATTTTTTACAATAAAATCCCTAGTCATCTGTTGAAATTCTTCATTACTGAAAGGACGACGAGCAAACCCTATGATATTAAAACGAGAAGGCAAAGAACCAGTACAAAAAAGATCAAACAGTGCGGGAGCCAGCTTGTTTTGATACAAGTCCCCCGTCGCTCCGAATATGACTATGGTTAAAGGATTCTTCATGTCAGTCTATTATACATATATTTCAGTCAAAAACTCTATGGTGTTTTTTATTTGTTTGCTATAATTATCAAGTGGAACAAGAAAACAAACTCGCTTGGCAAGCATTGGAATATGAAGAACGAGAAAGAACCGCAGACTGGTTCTGGGCACTTGGCACTGTAGTTGTGGCTGGAAGCCTAGCATCTATTATTTGGGGTAATTATTTTTTTGGAGGACTACTACTTATTAGTGGTGGACTCTTGGCGGTGTTTGCCAACAAAAAACCAGAAATGATTTCCTATGAACTCAACCAGTTCGGATTAAAGATTGGTCATGACCTATACCCGTACGACACAATGAAGTCCTTTTATGTTCAAACAGAACTTCGCCCCTTGATGTTCGTTCACTCCAGTAGAATATTCATGCCGATAATAGAAGTCCCTATAGATTTGGAGTTTGCAGATGAAATAAAACAGATAATGGAATACTATAAAGTTCCTGAAGAAAAAATGACAGAACATCCTTCTCAAAAGATAATGGACTACTTGGGATTTTAATAAAAGTGCGCAAAACTTTGATTTTTATAAAAAAACTGCTAGTCTTCTATATATAGAAGAAATATATGCTCTCGTCGTTCAATGGATAGGACGCAAGCTTGCGGAGCCTGTAATGTAGGTTCGATTCCTACCGGGAGCACAAATTAAAACCCGCCATCGGGCGGTTTTTAATTTGTGCTACCGAGGAAGCGGGGGACGCTTCTGTGTA
>CAZVBK010000020.1:0-2604 GCA_964625485.1 uncultured Candidatus Saccharibacteria bacterium | reverse complement strand
AGGTTCGATTCCTACCGAGAGCACAAAAGCGATAATCCAAAAAGAACACCTTAAGGTGTTCTTTTTCGCTTTTGTGCTCTCGGAATGAGCCAACTGCTTGGCTCATGCTAGGAATCGAAAGGCTTTTCATTATTTACGAAGAACAAAGTTCTGAGTAAATTGAAAAGGCATACTGTCCCTGTAGGGGAAGATTTCCGACCGAAACTCAAGCAGCCGCTCCCAAAGTGCCAAACCCCTACCCCTAATTTAGCATTTGACTTTTTCAGAAGGAAGTGATATAATGAGTAAGAATCAGTGAGGCGACTCGGCTTCACCTAAAAGGTTCCTTTACAGGAGGTAACATGAGCAAAAAGCATTTCTGGAATTTCCTCGCTTTTGTTGGCATCGGCTTTACTTACGCCGATACCCAGGCATGGGGTCAAAACTCCCCAATTGTGGACAATTGGTCCACCCTTGAGGAATGCCAGAAGGCCACAGGGGCCCTCTTCTACGTGCCGACCATAGTGTCGACACGGAAGATCGACCCAGCAAAGGAGGTCATTCGTGGCCATCCAACAGGTGGGTGCTTCGAGATGGATCTGCCGGACAGGCAGATGAAGAAAGGCTTCGTTCGTATCGAAGCCGGTAGGCCGTTCGTGTACGACCGACAGACTGGAAAGTTGTTGCGTCTTGCAGCGTGCAATAACGATGTCCATAGCTGGGCACCGTTCACGCAAGCCCTGCCACAACCCGCAGTTGTTACAGACCGACCTGCAGTGCAAGTCGTTCCAGTCATCTCGCAGCCGAATGCACTCCAACGCCGAATGGATACCCTTGTGGTCATCCACAAGCAGGAAGCACTGTTCTCTTTGCGAGCGTCAGTTGACCCGATCCAAATGATCATGCAAGGTCAACCAGGCGGACAAGGTCCGAACGACTACGTTGTTCGGAGTCGTGGACACAAGAAACTCTACACGCTTGTAGGCCTGACCGCCGCAGGAATTGCTGGATATTTCATCTGGCAAAACAACAAAGACAACGGTCGCGCCGATGCAACAAAAAGCAAAGCGCCCGGTGTCACCACCGACTCTGTCACCACACCCAAATGTGTAGCGACAAGTTACCCGAACAACTGTCCGGGAGGCAATCGCCTTCCAGGCATCACAATCCTCAGATTCCCCTGAGGTCGCCCCAAAAAAGGCGGATCACAATCATGCGGGAGGAATATTCTCCCGCACTTTTCAAAGGTATTAATCAAGTATTGATATTTTTGAAAAGTAAAGAATTTTGTTTTTTACTTTTATTAATTAATTATTAAAATAACGCTTCCAGTAGAAGCAAAAAATATTATGAAAAATATAATTAGAAAGTTTTATAAAATGTCAGTGTTGGGTTTCATTGTCCTCCTAGGTATAGGTGGAGTTTTCGCCATGCCAGAAAAAGTGTCCGCGGCATCCGCCACAGCCACTTGTAGTAGTGCCACACTCTACGGCACAGTGACACCAAATGGCTCAAGCACAACTGTTTGGTTTGAATGGGGTCCTACCCAATCAATGGCTTACTCTACACCGACTCAGACATTTACCTCAAACCAGAGCTTCAGCCAAAATCTGCCATCACTGACCGAGAACACAACTTTCTACTTCCGAGCTATGGCGCAAAATGCGTTTGGTATTTCTACTGGAAGCACTCTCTCGTTCACCACATCTTCTTGTGGGACGACCACCCCACCGAACACCACAAAACCAGTGGTGAACCTTTCTTCTGATGCTCCTACTGTAATTTATGGTAACAGTACCAACATTAGATGGAATCCTGAAAACAACCCTGCTTCTTGTGTGGCTGGTGGTGACTGGTCTGGTTCAAAGAATGTTTCAGGTGGCAGTTTTTCTACAGGTCCACTTTCAGGAATTTCTACATACACACTAACCTGCTCTAACAGCGCAGGCTCTTCCACAGAAACAGTAACTGTGCACGCCACACCGGTAACCCCACCAGGAGGAGTAGCCCCTGATGCAAACACAAGCAACGCGTCAAACACCACATGTAGTAGTGCGACTCTATACGGAACTGTTTCCACAAATGTCAGTGGTACTGATGTTTGGTTTGAATGGGGTCCTACTCAAGCATTGGCCTACTCTACTCCAATCCAAAAATTTTCTTCAAATTCTAGCTTCAGTCAGTTGCTAAATCCACTTACAGAAAATACAACTTTCTACTTTAAGGCTATGGCTCGTAATCAATACGGTACGTCAACAGGAAGTATGAAAACTTTTTCAACTCCTCAATGTAACAACAACCCAAACCCAAGCCAACCTACTCTTAACCTAACTTCTGATCAATCTGCAGTAAACAGTGGTGGCGCAACTACAATCTCATGGTCAAGCAACCACGCAACAAGTTGTTCTGGAAATGGAGGTGTAAATGGTTGGAACGGAAGTAAGGCTCTAACTGGTAGTTTCTACACTCAGGCTCTTTACTCTGATACTACTTACAGTATGACTTGTGTAAACCAAGCTGGTAGTGTTACTAAAAGTATCGCTATCGCTGTATCAAATGGTAACGGCGGTAACCCAAGCCAACCTACTCTTAACCTAACTTCTGATCAATCTGCAGTAAACAGTG
>CAZVBK010000019.1:0-9683 GCA_964625485.1 uncultured Candidatus Saccharibacteria bacterium | reverse complement strand
TCCTTCATGAATTGTTCTACTTTTTCTTTAGACACTGCCTCTGACAACATTCCCATCAAGTCTTCTTTGGTGCTTTCTGGTTGCTTCACGAGGAACACCAACTCTCCTGATACACGTATAGCAGGCACACTGCCCACACCCAAGTGCAAGTCTGATCCGCCTTCCCGGATGACTGTGACTATAAGCTCTTCTAATTTTTTCTTAAAATCCATGTTTTATTTTTGATTCAATGCTTTCTCTGATAAAATATTCACCACTTGTATTATGACTTCAGCTGGAGTGGAATTGGCCTTTACTATATACCCAGAAACTCCAAGACTCTGCCCTTGGTCTATGTCTGATTGCTGGCTTTTGTTAGATAAAATTATCTTTACAGAATCTTCTGAGAGTTTATCCTCGTTTATCTTGCTTAACATCTCGAAACCATCCATCTCCGGCATGATAATATCAGTAAGGATAATATCAGGGTGTAAGTTTTCTTTAAGCTTTTCAATTGCTTGGACCCCACTAACTGCTGTATGAACTTCAAAATTGTTCTGGCTGAATTTCAGCGCATACATATCTAAAAGAAAGCTGTCGTCATCAACTATTAATATTTTTCTTTTTTCTCCCAGCATATATTTATCTAAAACTTCCTTGCAAGGTAAATTATATTACAAAAACCCCTAGATTGATAATGTAGTGTGGACAACTTTTTATACTTTAATCGTTCTCATCGCTAAAATTATACACCTCCGTAAACGGAATAATTCCATTTACCGCCTTCAACATAGAATCCTCACGCATTGTGAGCATGCCCTTAGAACGAGCAGATTTGTAGATCTCGGCATTGGTAGGACTCTTTAGTATAATATTTTGCAACTCCTTATCTACCTTAAACATCTCGAAAACAGCGATACGCCCCCTAGTACCTGACGGACATTCTGAAGAAGGCACAGTGTCGTACATTTCTGACTTTAAGGCTAGATCTTTTTTGAATTCTTCTGGTAAATCCTTGATGCGTTCATCTATTTGCATTTTAATACTTGCATCCATAGGAACAAGCTTCCTGGACTGAGGGCAAGTCATTTTAGCCAGACGTTGAGCGACGGACAAGACCAAAGTAGGAGCAATAAGATAAGGATCCACTCCCATGTCGATAAGACGTGGTATTGCTCCGATTGCGTCGTTGGTGTGAAGTGTGGATAAAACCAAGTGTCCGGTAAGAGCAGCTTGAATAGCCAACTGTGCTGTTTCTTTATCGCGTATCTCTCCCACCATTATGATATCAGGGTCCTGACGAAGAATAGAACGAAGCCCCGAAGCAAATGTATAACCGATTTCCGGCATCATTTGCGACTGGTTTATGTCAGGCATGTGATACTCTACAGGGTCTTCTAGAGAAACAATATTACTTCGCTCTTTATCTAGCTCGTTCATCATCGAATACAGAGTCGTGGATTTACCAGATCCAGTAGGACCAGTAATAAGTATTATGCCGAAAGGTTTCTTGAGTGCTTCTCTCATCATGTTCAAATTCCTCTCAGACAAGCCAAGTTGGTCCAAAGACTTTACCCCCTTCTCTGCGTCCAGGATACGCATAACCACCTTTTCTCCATAATAAGATGGCATAGTTGAGACACGAAAATCCACTTTTCGTCCATCTATAGAAGTACTAAAAGACCCGTCTTGGGGCTTCCTTTTTTCATCCAAACGAAGCTTTGAAAGTATTTTTACACGTGCGACTATCCCACTGTAGACACTTGTCGGCAGGACAATGGTGGTATGCAAACTACCGTCGACACGATACCTGACCTTCACCTTCTCTCCTGTATGTTCTATGTGAATATCCGAAGCCCCTCCTTCTATGGCATTTCTCAAAATAACCGCCACAATCTTTATAACAGGAGCATCCTCAACAATCTTGCCTTCTTCACCTGGCTTTACATTGCTCATCTCCTTCACCAGGTTGTTTGCTTCATTCAAACTCTTTAAATCTGAACTTTCTTCTTTGTTTAATTCATCAAGCGCTTCTCCTACCTGCACCGAGAGCCCTCTGTAGCTATCTAGTATTCCATCGTAATCACTCTTTGAAATCAAAAATATTTTAAAAGGTATGCCCAGTTTTGCGCCGATAAACTGTAACGCATCCATGGCTTGTATATTTTCTGGGTCAATAACGCCGACATTCAAAACACCATCCACCAAAGAGACCGGTACGAATTGATAGTGTCGAGCCGAATCTTCTGGTATATAACGAAGCACATCAAAAGACATGCCCTTCAAGTCCACTTTCTGAACAGGCATATCCAAAAATTCTCCCTTTGCTTCCAGGATTTTATCTTCCGGAATTCCGGCTTCCAACAACGCGCTATCTACATCGCCTTCCCATTTTTCTTTGGCGCGATTTTTAATATCACCTATTTGGTTTTTATCAATTAAACCTTTTTTTGCTAATTCTTCTAAAAAACTCATATCAAATTAATTGCCAACCCCAGTAGTGACCCCAGCAGATGTGTCGGCGGTAGGTGCCACAGGAACAGCAACATTTTCATAGCCGATAGGCGCAAAAGGGTTCGGACGACCTTCGGTTCCATCAGGTATAAGCAAAATACTAGAATCACGAAGCGACATAAAAGCCGGATCGTTAAAAATAGAATTGTCTAGTTTTATATTTTTTACATTAAGCAACACTGGCAAAAATTCCGCTGCAGCAGACCCTGAGGGTATAGCCACGGTATCGTTCGTCATAAGCGGAGTGCCTGGTGTCGCCACTAGAACATCCTGACTAGAGTCTCCTTTAAAGAAGAAAAGATACACACCGGCCATAACAACCCCGATGACTGAAAATAGTATTATGTTTTTGAATTTTCCTTCCATATTAATTTTTTAGCCAATAAGTCTTAATTTTAAAATCATATTTGTAAGCTTCTTTGAATGCTGGATTAAGCCCTGCTCCTCCTATGTCCGAAGAAAAAGATATGGATGATATATCGACAATGCGCAGATTGCTTTCTAGGTCCTTGATAAATGACATGAAATTGTTGTAAGTGCCATTGGTTGAAAAGCCCAAACTCCAGACACCGTATTCTTTGTGGGCGATCTGGGCAGTGTCCCCTCCTTGAATGGGAGCACTGGCTTCAGTGGCGGAAGTTTTGTCGGTGTCGTACTTTACATCGCGAAGGACCATACCGTAGGGTGCGGCTATTTTTTCTATCTCCAAGATCAATCTTATATTGTCCACATTGTCTGGGAGCAACTTCTGTAATTTATTAAGATTTTCTGGTTCTATGGAATTATATACTTGAGTCAATTTATCCCGCTCCTTTTCCAGGTCTTTAGAATTGGTCAGTGCTTGATCGTATGAAGCACTTGTCTCTCTTAGAGCTTGAATGTCGCTATACAAAGGACTGGTAAGTGTCATAAAAACTGTCACCGTAAGTCCTAATAAAATTGTGGGTATTAAAAATCTAAACATGTTAATTTGGTGTATTCAAATTATTGCTATCGTTAATAACTGGATTCGAAATCTCGGTCTCACTCTTGAGCATAGTCTTGTAATCAACCAAAGCAGGATCAACTGAAAAATTAAGCTCGAATATTACATTGCCCTTGTCGTCAAGTGAAAGATTTGAAAAAACTGGATCCAAGAGTTGCTTATTTTTAGTAAACAAATCAGACTGAAGGGCTATAGACCTATAGCCGACAGCTTGGCCTGTCATTTTAAACTTTATCCTAGAGTCTCTGGCTTCACCTAGGACATAGTCGAACTTGGTGTAACGCACTGTTTTCATAGTCATGTCTTCCAGCATCTTAAAGACGGGAGTCACGGCTACGTGACCGCCAAGTATCTCTCCTGAAGCACGCAAACGCTTGTCTAATACTTGCAACTGGACTATCTTCGAAGGTTCAAATCTACTTTTTGCAAGATTCAGGTCATTTTCCATTTTAACGATTCCGCGATTTATAGTACTCTTGTAGAAATAAAGAGCTCCGGTCGCCAAAAGCACAGCTAGAAAAACAAACAACGCCAAAATAGCAACAACGCCGATAGGTCGGGATGTTACCACCCGTTCTTCTATCATCGGCTTTTTAGGCATGAATGATGTTTGAAAATTTTGATCCATTCTAGATTATATTATCTCACCTTATTGTAATTTTCGCAAAGCAAGTCCGAGTGCAACTGCGAATTCTGGACCGGTTGCGAGCAAAACTTTATCCAAAAAAGCTGGTGCGCCTACTTTTGAGAACGGATGACCTACTTCTACCTCTCCGTGAAAATTATTTACTGCTACGTCCGCTACTCCTTTTAATAGCGAACCTCCCCCTGTTAGGATGACCTTGCTGATAGTTCGATTGTATTTCTTTTCGTAATTTAATAATACACTATTCGCCTCAGAAAATATATAGTCAGTATGCACTTTTATTATATCCGCCAGATTTTTGTCTGCCGGGTCCCCCATTAAACCGAATTCCTTCTTCAGTTCTTCTGCTTTAGAGAAAGGAATGCTGAGAGATTGAGAAATGGCGTTACTTATGTCTGCTCCCCCGCGATTGATGGTGTGATAACTCTTCACCATGCCAAACTCTACGAGAGAAAGCTTGGTACGAGAAGCCCCGAAATCCATGAGCAACACTAAAGACAGCTCGTGTTCAAAGTTTGACCTAATAGATGAAAATATTTCTATCTCAAGGAAAGAAGCGTTGAGCCTAGATTGAGAAATTATAGAGCGGTAGTTTGCTACTGCATCATTCTGAAGTGCAATGACTAATACTTCGTTCTTGTCTTCTTTTAGAGCAGCTAGGTCTTTATTGTTGGCTTCTTCGAAAGAAACAGCTTTCTTGGGTGAAATAAAATAATCGATAGAAACTTCTGTTATCGGAACTGGGATGTATTTTCTGGCCTCGGTAGGGACGATAGAAGCCATGTCTTCTTCTTTGAGTTGTCCTGGTAATTCAATATTAAAAATAAGACTGGATTGGACAGGTAATGAAAAAGCTGCGGACTGGGTGTTCACACCAGACTCCTTTAAAACTTCCTTGAGGGCGTCTACTATTTTGTCAGATGCAAGATTTGTGACTCTGCCGATATCCATACCAGCATAAGGCCCAAGCGAAATAGATCCGTAAGTCTCTAGCACTGCTTTACCTTTTTTCTTTTTTATTTCAACAACCTTAATAGCGGAAGAGCCTATGTCTATACCTACTGCACTGTCTGACGCAGAACTCGCGAAAATGCCCCCACTGCCGCCAAAGATGTTTTTGAAAGGATTATTCATTTTATTGTGTTAAAATACCATATAAGTATATCATATATGGGAATCTTCTCCACCATATTAGACTTAATATTCCCTACGTACTGCCTCTCCTGCCACAAAAGAGGGTTCGATATCTGTATAGACTGCCTAAGCCTTGCAAGAGGTGCTCAACGAGAAAGCGAATCTTGGATTTTCCCCATTTTTGACTATCGAGATAAGACTATAAAAAAGGCTATCCACTTATTAAAATACAAACACAAAAAGAATGTGGCGAAAGTCATGGCCGAACACATGCTCCCCCGAATATTGGAAGAATTGGGAGACCGGAAACTTATGGAAAATTTCATTGACCCAATATTGATACCTATACCCCTTGCGGGAAAAAGAAAGCGTGAGCGTGGATTTAATCAAGCTGAACTTTTATGTATTGAAATAATTGGTCTTGATACGAAAAATAACCTTAAAACACTAAAAAATGTTCTCTTAAAACCTAAAGACACTGTGCACCAAGCCCACATCAAAGAAAGATCTGCGCGCCTAAAAAATCTTAAAGGGTCTTTTGTTGTAAGGGATCCTTTGTTGGTCAAAGGACGAAACATAATACTGATAGACGACGTGACAACCACGGGAGCTACGCTTTCCGAAGCACGTAAGACACTAAAGGAGGCTGGAGCACGAAAAGTTATAGCTTTTACTGTTGCTCACTAGGAGACTTTTCAAAAGTTATTTCTGAATCCGGGTTGTAAGCATTCGGATCCATCGTGAGATGTGAGATATATTTTTCTTTAACTAAAAATTCTCCCAAGAATTTTGCAAATTCAGAAGTTGCCTCTCTCTCCCCTTTTTCTTCCAAGTGCTCTAGTGGATGAGCTTCAGGAGTGTATTCATAGTGACCACGGATTTCTCCGTCTTCGTATACCCGCAAATGATATTGATCTTGAAAGTCCGCAAACTTCCTCCAACTCAAAACTTGCCCGGTGTCTGTCCAAGCCACGAAGTGATTGCCGAATCCCCACTTGTCGTGAAGATGCTTCTTTAGTGTTTCCAAATCTTGCCCTGGTGCGAGCCAACCCAGGTGATACCGTTGCCTAGAAGGATCGTGGTGGATGAATCCCCACCTTAAAAGAGCTTTCTGGATAGACGGGAAAAACTTGTAGAGGAATCTCCATGCGCGGTATTTTATTTTATCGAATGAAGTCATTGTGGTTTATTATAACAAACTCCCTGGCGGAGAGAGCGAGATTCGAACTCGCGGTCCTTTTAAGGGGACGACAGTTTAGTAAACTGTTGATTTAAGCCACTCATCCATCTCTCCAAATAGATGACGAAAGTATACCAGAATAATGGAAAAAAGATAGAATTATGTTAAAGTGTAAGGGTTATAAGGAGCCGTGTCAGAGTGGTCTATCGTACCTCTTTGCTAAAGAGGCAGGGGCTTCAAACCCCCTCGGCGGTTCGAATCCGCCCGGCTCCGCATCAAAAATATAGCGAAAAATGAATACGATGTCATAGTCATCGGTGGTGGACCTGCTGGCATGATGGCTGCGGGTACTGCAGGGGCTCGAGGTAAAAAGGTGCTATTGCTTGAAAAGAACAAAAGGCTTGGAGAGAAACTCCGTATCACTGGAGGCGGAAGATGCAACATCACAAACGATGAGAAAGACTTGCGCAAGCTCCTCGCCCGCTACGGCCAAGCCGAACAATTTTTATATTCTTCATATTCTCAATTCGGGGTCAAAGACACATTTGATTTTTTCACTTCGCTTGGTCTTCCGCTTAAAGTCGAAGCTAACAATCGTGTCTTCCCTGCCAGTGAAAAAGCTTCTGATGTAGAGAAAGTCATGGAGGCATATTGTGCGAAAAATAATGTCACCGTTCTTTGCAATTCTGCCGTAGAAAAAGTCCTAACTGAAAAAAATAAAATTACTGAAGTGATAGCTCGAGGTGTAACGTATAGAGCAAAGAACATCATCCTAGCTACCGGCGGAGTTTCTCATCCAGAAACAGGCTCGACTGGAGACGGATTTAAGTGGCTCAAAGACATAGGCCATACCGTAACCAAACCAACCCCATCCATCGTCCCCATTTCCGTGAAAGAATCTTGGGTCAAAAGTCTAGCTGGCATCACTGCGCCTTCTGTCAAGGTCACATTTTTTACTGAAAACAAAAAATCTTTTTCCAAATCTGGAAATATTTTGTTTACTCACTTTGGACTCTCTGGGCCCACAATATTAAATTCAGCCAAAGACATTGGCGACCTCCTGCACACCGGCAATGTCACGGGCACGATAGACCTTTATCCTAAAAAGGATTTCAATATAGTCGAACAAGAAATACTGGCCCTATTTGATGCCCACAAAAATAAGACATTCAAAAATCTCTGCAAAGAATTCGTGCCTGCTGGTATGTCTACTGGGATACTGTCTTTGGTAAACAAAGATCTCGCAGAGAAAAAAGTTCACAGTGTTACCAAAGAAGAGAGAAAAACATTGATTCATCTACTGAAAGCCCTGCCCTTCACGGTGCAAGGACTCATGGGCTATGACCGTGCGGTGGTAGCCGATGGTGGCATAGACATAAAGGAAGTAGACATGCGCACTATGCAGTCCCAAAAATATATGAATCTTTATTTGACCGGCGACCTCCTAAACATAACCAGACCTTCTGGTGGTTTCTCGCTCCAACTCTGCTGGACTACTGGATATATCGCTGGACTTAATTCTTAAAATTAGACAAAAAAACATCATCCGAAGATAATGTCGAAGGATGATGTGGGTGTGGTACAGAGTACCGATATGTTGGTGCGACAATTGTCGCAGTTGTTTTTTTGGGTTTGGAACCCACGCTGACCATAAATGGTCTTTGTGTACTTCTGAATATATTGTACTCAGAAACAAAACAAGGGTCAACACAAAACTGTGGATAACTTAAACGTGTGTGCAACTCTCGTCGCACGATGAAATTGTGATAAAGAACATGCTGGAGTCCAGCGGTGCGTAACACACAAAGTGTGTATTCAATGGTGCTACGCACCGCTGGTTTCCTCCTCGCCTTGGATCAGCCGGCCTGCCGTGCCGCCGGGGACTTCGCGTCGTTCGACGCCTTCGCGAGCTTCTTGACCGGAAATGTCCTTTTGCCACAGCGCTTCGCGTTGTTCGGGTCGTTCATGCCGTGTCCGTGCATGCGATTGTGGGTCATGTGACCCCTCCCTTTGCTCTTACGAGCTGTTTGGCGACTCTCAGTCGCCTGTGGAAGTCGGAGCCCCGTTGCTCTCGACTCCTAAACTATACACCCAACAAATAAAAACAGTCAACCCTTTCTGTGGATTGACTGTTTCCCTGCTTTTTTGAGTTCTAGCTCTTCTTGGTTTTTTTAACTTTTGCTCCTGTGGCCTTTTTCCATTCTGCTTTGAGTCTATTTGCTACGGATTTTATTTCACTTCCGTACTCTTTATATTCTTTACCATAGTTTGCAGCCACTGCGTCTACGGCTTTGTTGTACATAGGTGCGCTCATGTCTTTAGCTTGCTTGATTTTGCTTTTTACTTCTTTCTCCATCTTGCCCATGAACAACTTTGCTTTCTTTTGATTCTTCTTTCCATCTGGTCCAAGGAGCATGTAAGCCCCTGCCGCTGTGGCCGCCAAGCCTGCAGTCACTGCACCTGCGACGGCCATCTTCTTACCGGTAGACATTTTCTTTTTTGTGGTTGTTATTATTTTTTTCATATTGTGTATTTTTTTTAAATGATAATGTTATTTACTCTTTCTCTTCTTTTTCTTAAACAAGAAAGAGAATATGGTGCTTTCTCGGATGTCCTCAAGCATCTCCTTTGTCGTATCCCCTACTTGCTCTATATCCTTCTCTGCTTTTTCCATTATCCTGCCCAAAGTATTGGTGGCACGAATAAGGTAAACGAGGAATATAGCGGTCAGTACCCAAAGTAGTACAAAACCGATAGAAGATATAAAAAAGAAAATTTCTGAATTCGCGACATTGTTCATATTGAGTAATTATAACACACTTAATGCTATAATTTTAATGAAGTTAACTCACACCCTCTCAAGGAGTTGCTTATGCCGTTGGGGTAAAGTACTTTCGCAAAGCTCTCGCTTCGGATGCTGTACAGTCCGAAATCGCAGGGCATCTGTTCAGTGCTACTGTCATTTGGCTTTCTAGTTTTGCGGTACTGTCAGCAGTAACGATTACTGCTATTGGTACGGCCACAGACAATTTGCCATCTTGGACAGTATTGGTTTTCAGGGCTTGTATGCAAATTGGTGTTTGTCTCAAGGCCCTCAAGACCGTCGTAGAAGACATTTGGGGAGCAGAGCTTCTGGATAGCTTCCTCTTGCGTCCGTACCTGCTTTATTTTGGCTCACAAGCGTACGGGGGTTGGGGGCTCTTCCTAGGAGGTGTGCTCGCCGACGTGATCTACTGGATAGTTGT
>CAZVBK010000018.1:8793-10889 GCA_964625485.1 uncultured Candidatus Saccharibacteria bacterium | reverse complement strand
GGGACATAAGCCTGAATACGATGATTTATTATGGATATAAATTTCTATTAGAATTGCTTCCTTTTGTTGGGACTGTGGTGCTTGGGCGTATGGCTTGGGTTATGTGGTTGCATTATATCCGTAATGATTTTATATCCGGTATAGACTTCGTTTTGCTTGAAATCGTTCCACCCAGAGAGGTTTTGAGGTCTCCAAAGGCCATGGAGTTGTTTTTTACCAATGCGCTGTATCATTTCAGTAATAAGGGAGGTAAGGAAGAGTTTTGGCAGGGAGCTGTTTGGTTCTGGTATTCTCTAGAGATAGTGTCCATAGACGGACAAGTGCATTTCTATATTCGTACACCTACCCGCGTCAGGCCTTTGATAGAAACTCAGATGTACGCTCAATACCCTCAGGCACAGGTCAAGGAAGTCGAGGATTACACTTTGGCTGTGGATGCGATAAGCCCAGAGAGTGCATGGAATGGTTGGGGTTGTGAGTTCGGTCTTAAAAAACCTGAAGCATATCCCATCAAGACTTATGTAGATTTTGGTCTAGATAAAGATCCCAAAGAAGAATTTAAGGTTGATCCAATTTCTCCAATAGTAGAACTTTTCGGTTCTCTAAAGAAAGGCGAGCAAATGTGGCTTCAGATAGTGGTAACTCCTTCCAAAAAGCGTTTTAAAAATCATATTACTGGTAAGTATCATGATTGGGTGGAAGAATCTAGAGAAGAAATGAAAAGACTGCTATTGCCTTATACTAATGTCCGCGACAATGGGTCTATCGAAATTCGTGCCCCAGATTTTCTTAGTACTGTCTCAAAGGCGATGAGTACTAAGACCAACAAGATCGGTTTTGATACGGGCATCAGAGCTTACTATGTAGCCAAGAAAGAGGTTTATGATATGAGTAATCGCAGAAATCTGCGTTTGGTTTTGCGTCAGTATGAGAACCCAGACTCGAATGGTTTCGAGCGTGAGAATTCTACACAAGCAGATGCCTACGGTTCAATTTTTTCTTTGAGTCCAGAGAAAGTTATGATATTGGCGGACCGCATGCTCACCGAGTACAGAGAACGATCTTTCTTTTATAACCCGATGCGTCACAATTTGTTTAACCACCATCAGATATATATGCACTGGCCGGTATCGCTCTTCTTTTTGGCTTACAAGCACCAGCCGACTTTCGTGCTGAACGTCGAAGAGCTGGCGACTCTCTGGCACTTCCCAGGACAAATGCTTAAAGTTCCTACACTCGAACGTATCGAATCTAAAGAAGCTTCTCCTCCTACGAACTTACCGACATAATTTATGGAAAATCAATTTCAAACAAACGAACCCTTTGCTTATGGTGAAGGTTTACCTAAGTCAAAAATAAATAAAAGAAAAATAATTTTTTGGATTATTGTTTTTTTGATTGGGTTGGTAGCTTCGTACTCTCTTCTTTTAAGTGCACCTAGCACTTTTCCAGAAGGATCTATTGTTAACATAGAGCAGGGCTCAAGTTTGCGGTCTGTATCTTTCAAGCTAGAAAGAGCAGGGGTCATAAGGTCTCGTACTGCTTTTGAAGCTTTCGCTATTATGTATGGCGGAGAGAAGCGTTTGATACCAGCAGATTATTTTTTTGAAGAAAGCCTGCCTGTTTTTGAGGTTGCCAGACGAGTTGCTAAAGGCGAGAGGAATCTCGCGCCACTTAAGGTCACTATCCCAGAAGGTTTTACACTTGAGGAGATGGCGAATGCATTTTCTTTCAAGCTCACAGCCTTTAGTAAAGAAAATTTCTTGGCTCAAGCAAAGTTCAAAGAAGGATATCTTTTCCCAGATACATACTTTTTCTTTACTACTGATACCGAGAAAGAAGTCCTAAAGTTAATGACCGAAAACTTTGAGAAGAAGATAAAATCCTTGCGTGATGACATAGTGGCAACTGGTAGAACCGAGAAAGATATCATCATTATGGCATCTATCATAGAGAAAGAAGCCAAGGGAGACGAGGACAGGGGTTTCATCTCTGGCATTCTTTGGAATAGGCTAAAGATAAATATGGCGCTTCAGGTAGACGCTGCTCCTATAACCTATAAAACTAGGGGACTACCTGAGACTCCTATCGCCAGT
>CAZVBK010000018.1:0-8783 GCA_964625485.1 uncultured Candidatus Saccharibacteria bacterium | reverse complement strand
TGGCCTTGAGGCCATCAATGCGGCCATTTTCCCGAAGGCGTCGAAATATTTGTACTACTTACACGACAAACAAGGGAATATTCATTATGCCTCCAGTTTTGACGAGCACAAGCAAAACATAAGTAAGTATCTAAAATAAGTACATAAATAAATTATATGCGCAAACACAATTTTGCTTTTATTGATATTGAAACCACCGGACTTGATGTTTTAAAACACGAGATTGTTGAGATCGGTTGCGTGGTTACGACTCCGAGCCTAGAAGTCATAGAAGAATTTAACCTGAAGATCAAACCCGAGCATATCGAGACTGCGGACAAAGTGTCCCTAAAGGTCAGTAACTACAAAGAAGAAGAATGGGTGGATGCTATGACCCTAAAGGAGGCTATGAAGGTGCTTTATATCAAAACCAAAGAGGCCATAATGGTGGGGCAGAATGTGGCTTTTGATTCTGGGTTTTTGGAATACTCTTTTTCAAAAACTGATATTGCCAACACCATGCATTATCACAAACTCGACACCATATCTATCGCTTGGGCGAAATTCCACAATGATACGAGTTTTGAACATTTTTCTTTGCGTGAAATGTGCGCTCGCTTTGGCATAGAAAACAAACATCCACACACTGGCTTGGGTGACGCTCGAGCCACCTACGAGCTTTACAAAAAGCTTATGGAATTGTAAGGTTATTTTGTGAAGAAAAAAACTGTATTTGTAGGAATATCTGGGGGCGTAGATAGTGCTGTTTCAGCTGCGCTTCTAAAAGACCAAGGCTATGAAGTGGTCGGGGTTTTTATTCGCACCTGGCATCCGGAATTCTTGGAGTGTAACGAAGAAGAAGAGCGTCGCGATGCTATGCGCATCGCCGCGCATTTAGATATCCCTTTCCTTACTTTTGATCTCGAGGATGTTTACAAAAAAGAAGTAGCGGATTATATGATTGCCGAGTACAAGGCCGGCCGTACACCTAATCCAGATGTGATGTGCAACAAAGAAGTGAAGTTCGGTGCATTTTTAAAAAAGGCTCTTGAGATGGGTGCGGATTTTGTTGCTACAGGGCATTATGCAAAAAATACAAAAGAAGCTTTTTCGTCAGGTCCTCGGACCTCTGGGTCCCTCGCCCAGCCAGACCATGAGAAAAAGCATCTTTTGTATTTTTTGAACAAAGGAAACGATGTTACTAAAGATCAAAGTTACTTTTTGTGGACTTTAAAACAAGAACAACTTTCCAAAATACTTTTCCCGATAGGACATTTACCCAAAGTCCAAGTTCGCAAATTGGCAGAGAAATATAAATTGCCTGTTGCACAAAAGAAAGACAGTCAGGGCATTTGTTTCTTGGGGGCGATAGATCTGAAAGAATTTTTGAAACACTATATTGAAGAAAAAAGGGGTGATGTCATAAATGAAAGTGGGGAAGTCATAGGACACCACGATGGTGCAGTTTTTCATACTTTAGGCGAAAGGCATCGTTTTACAATTACTAAAAAAAGCCCAAACGATACACCTTACTATATAGTCGCTAAGGACATACAGAAAAATACTATTACCGTATCGCAAAAAAACAAAACTGCGCAACATTCCAACATTCTCAAGAATGTGAGAATGTTGAACGTGAACTGGATTTCAGAGACGCCTGAACCAAACAAAAAGTATACTGCGCAGATCCGTTATCATGGAGAATTTTTGCCATGCATAATAAATAAAGAAGAAGTTGTTTTCGAAACCCCCGTGCTTGTTGCTTCTGGTCAGTCTATCGTTGTTTATGATAAAGATGTTTGCCTAGGAGGAGGGGTGGTTGTATAATTATTAAATGTCACAATTTTTCTTAAATAATAGCGATCTTATAATTAAACTTTTGGTTGCATCTGGTTTGGGTCTAGTCATCGGGCTAGAGCGTGTGTTGGTCCGCAAGGAGGCTGGAATGAAAACTCACGCGCTTGTTTCTTTGGGTTCAGCCCTTTTTATAATTATTTCAGAAATGATTGGTGTTAAATATGGTGGACTTGGAGGCTTTGACCCTTCACGTATCGCTTCACAAGTCATCGTCGGTATCGGGTTCTTGGGTGCAGGGTCTATCATGCTTCAGGGCGACAGAGTGCGAGGGCTCACTACTGCAGGAGGCCTTTGGATTACTGCTGGCATAGGTATGGCGGCAGGATTTGGATTTTTCAGTCTTGCGTCAGTTGCTACTATCCTAGTTATTTTAATACTCGTCGTTGTCTACACTTTTGAAAAGCCTATCAGGGAAATTTCTAAAGATAGCAATCCTCCTAAATTTTAACTTTATATTCCAAGTATTTTCTGCTAGAATACCGGCATGCAGTCAAATGAGATCCGTTCAAGGTTTTTAAAATTTTTCGAGAAGAGGGGACATAAGATAATCCCTTCGGCTTCGCTAGTGCCTGAGAACGACCCTTCTGTACTATTCAATACTGCAGGTATGCAACCTTTGGTGCCTTACCTTTTGGGTCAACCTCACCCTATGGGTAATCGTATTGCCGACGTTCAGAAATGCGTCCGTACCGGAGACCTAGAAGACATAGGCGACAACAGGCATTTTTCTTTTTTTGAAATGATGGGTAATTGGTCTTTGGGAGATTATTTCAAAGATGAGGCTATCAAGTGGAGTTATGAATTTTTAACTAACAAAGACGAAGGATTGGGTCTTGATCCAAAGCGACTGTATTTCACGATTTTTGAAGGCGATGAAAACGCTCCATACGACGAAGAATCCAAAAAGATTTGGATGAGCTTGGGTATTCCTGAAAATAGAATCTATGCATTGCCAGCAGAAGACAACTGGTGGAGTCCGGGAGAGAATGGTCCTTGTGGTCCATGCAGTGAAATGTTTTATGACATGAGTGGCGATGTCGGAGATTTGTCTCACGAAGAATTTTTGAAAGCCATCAAAGAAGAGCGGGTGATAGAAATATGGAATGACGTGTTCATGGAATACGAAAAGAAAGATGGCAAAGTCATCGGCAAGCTCGCGCAAAAGAATGTGGACACCGGCGCAGGCCTCGAGCGCATGACTGCCGTGATGCAAGGCAAACAGACTGCTTACGATACTGATATTTTTGAGGGTATATTGAAGGCGATAATAATACCATCTAATTCTGTTGGCAGTATACGCTCTCAAAGAATAATTGCTGACCACATGCGCACATCGGTTTTTATGATTAATGATGGAGTTTTACCTGCAAACAATGGGAGAGGGTATGTGCTAAGACGCCTGTTGCGTAGAACCATAGTTCAGAGCGATAAAATAAAATTGAGCTTGCCTAGTTTGCTTGGTTTGGTTGATCTGGTTGTTATTAAGTATCGCGATACATACTTTAATAATCTTTCAGACAATGGATTTAAAATAAAGACAACAATCGAAGATGAAATTCAAAAATTCAAATCTACGCTAGACCACGGGTTAAAAGAATTTGAAAATGGCACAGACCCATTTATTCTTGCAACCACTTATGGTTTCCCGATAGAACTTACAGAAGAACTGGCTAAAGAAAAAGGGCAAACAATAGACAAAGAAGACTTTAACAAAAAAATGGCAGAACATCAGAAGCTCTCGCAGACTGCTAGTGCTGGGATGTTCAAGGGAGGACTTGCGAATCACAACGAAAAGACTGTTCGTCTGCATACTGCACATCACTTGTTGCTTGCTGGGCTTCAGACTATTGTAAGTCCAACCATCAAACAGCGGGGAAGTAATATCACCGAAGAGCGTCTGCGTATAGACTTTCTTTGCGATCACAAACTTACCGATGAGGAAAAACAAAAAGTAGAAGCTTGGGTCAATCAGAAAATCGCTGACGGATTAGAAGTCGTGCGTCGCGAGATGCCACTCGCCGAAGCAGAGAAGATCGGTGCAGAGATGGAGTTCGGTGCCAAATATCCGGATGTCGTGTCTGTGTACTTCATTGAAGACAAAAATGGCAATCCAATCTCCAAAGAGTTCTGTGGTGGTCCGCATGTCAAAAATACTAGCGAACTTGGAACATTCAAGATTCAAAAAGAAGAAGCCGTCGCACAGGGCATACGCCGAATAAAAGCTGTCTTGTCATAATTAACTATATTGTATAGTTTTTTACATTCTCGTTGTGATATAATTGTGTCATGTTGTCTTGGCTGTGGTCTAAAAATAAAGAAAAATTAATTCTAGTTTTTGATATAGGTTCTGCTTCTGTGGGTGGAGCACTTTTTTATACCTCTTCAAATGGGGTACCGAGGATTATTTGTTCGGTACGTGAACCTATAGTCTTGCTCGAGACCGTAGATACAGAACAACTTCTTTCTCTGACCCTCAAATCCTTGTCTGTTGTTTCAGAAAAGATAGCAAGCAAAAGGATGGGCGCACCGTCTAAGATTTTTTGCGTGCTATCTTCGCCTTGGTATGCTTCGCAGACTCGTATCATCAAGTCCGAAAAAAACACGCCTTTCGTTTTTACTTCCAAGCTTGCAGATAGTTTGATAGAGAAGGAGGTCAGTGTTTTCTCGGCAGAGCATCTGGCGAATTATGTGCATGTGGGCAACAAGATGGTCCCGATAGAGCTCAAGAACATGAAGATGATGCTAAATGGTTACAATACTCCCGAGCCTTTGAACCAAAAAGCTAAACAGCTCGAGATGACGATTTTCATATCCATGAGCGAAGAGCAATTCCTGCAAAGTGTGCGTGATACTATCCATAAGAATTTTCACAGTGATGACGTTAAGTTTTCTTCATTTGCGATGAATACTTTTGCTTTGGCTCGAGATATGTTCGTAGAAAAGGAGGATTTTGTGCTCATAGATATAGGCGGAGAAGTGACTGATATTTCTTTAATCAAGAAAGAAGTCCTTCGTGAGTCTATATCTTTCCCGATTGGTCCAAATTTCATGATTCGAGGCATAGCTCTAGAGATGAAGTGCTCACTCGACCAAGCCAAATCATACCTTTCTTTGTACAAAGACGGTCACGCTGAAGTAAAAATGGCCAAAAAGCTCGAGGGTGTTGTAAATAGTCTTAAGACTGATTGGCTAAAGAGCTTCCAAGAGTCATTGGCCAATATTTCGAACGACATATCTATCCCAGCTTCTATTTTCATAACAGTAGATCAGGATTTAGCAGAATTCTTTTCTGAAATTATAAAATCTGAACAATTCAGTCAGTACACTTTGACCGAGTCCAAGTTCGAAGTCATCTTTTTGGGTGTTCAAGCACTGCATGGTAGCGCTACTTTTACTGAAGATGTCACTCGAGATTCGTTTTTGATAATGGAATCCATTTACATTAACAGATATCTCAGTTAAAATAGAATATATGCCAAAGAATTTTTTTGAAGATATGGTAAGAATTAAAAGAGAAAAGAGTGGTATACCATTTGATGCTCCTTTGCCTACTTTAAACAATTTTTCTTCTAAGCCAAAACCGAAAATAAAACCAAAACCTATTCAAGAGTTTCGCACTGAGTCAAAACCTGAACCAAGATATACGCCTGAAGTTGAAAGGGAAAGCTTTCAAGATAAGTTCGTTTCTGTCTATGATGTGGTAGACAGGGGTCCAAAGCGAGGGAGTAAGTCAATGTGGTGGATAGCTGGCATTTCGGTGTTGTTCCTGCTTTTTGCACTTTCATACTTATTTACCGGTGCGAAAGTTGTTATAACTCCAAAATCACAAGCAGCAACATTTGACCAGAGTTTGACTGCAGTAAAAGATTCGAGCGACGAGAATATCACTTTTGACCTAGTAGTGCTCTCTGGTGAAGAAACAAAGCTTGTGCCTGGGGGAGAAGAACAAGATGTCTTAAAAAGATCAAAAGGCAAGGTCATAATTTTTAACAATTTCAGTACAGCTTCTCAAAATTTAGATATTGATACCAGACTCGAAGGTTCAAATGGCAAAATCTATAAAACAGAGACCAAGACCACAGTTCCAGGCAAGAGCAAGACTGGCACGCCGGGGGCTGTCGAGGTAAATATTTACGCCAGTGAGGCTGGCTCAGAGTACGATAGCGGACCGCTAGACTTCACCATATTTGGATTCAAGGGCACTCCCAAGTATTCCAAGTTCTACGCTAGGTCTAAAGACGGAACAAGTATAACCGGAGGATTCAAAGGCAAGGTCAAGGCTGTGTCAGAAGAAGATAGAAAACTAGCCTTGGAAGAGTTAAACGCTACACTCAAGGATAGTCTTTCCAAGAAGGCGAGCGACCAAATACCAGTAGGATTCATTTTATTCAAAGATGCAGGATTTTTGGAAACACAAGAAGTTTTACCTACAACCACCGCACCTTCAACCGACGGCAACGTGCCTATAACCATTAAGGGTACATACTATGGAGTTCTATTTGATGAAGTTGAATTGACCAAGAAGATAGCAAAGGACTTGGTTCCTGGTTATGCGGACGAAGATGTATATATTCCAAACATGCGTGAACTAACTTTCTCTATAAAGTCCAAAGAAACTCCGCTTAAAGACATAAAGAATCTTTCTTTTGATCTAACTGGTACCGGTAAAATAGTCTGGAAAGTTGATATCGAAAAGTTCTTAGGAGACATACTAGGTAAAAAGAAAAAAGACTTCGATGAGACGCTTGCACAGTATCCAAATATCGATTCAGCCACACTTTCCATCAGACCGGTCTGGAAGATGACATTCCCTGAAAAAGAAAAAAATATAAACATAGTAGTATTAGAGCCTTAAGTCTCCTCCCTCCCTAGAGTTATTCCTTGACGGATAGACTTAGTTTTGTTATATTTATTCAACCTAAATGAGTGATTCAAAAAACGATAAAATAGTGGTAGCGAAAGGAGTTGTGACCGAAGCACTTCCCAATACTTTATTTAGAGTAAAATTGGACAGTCAGAAGGAAGATGAACAAGAAATTCTGGCTTACCTTGCGGGTAAAATGAGAATGCACAGGATTAAGGTGTTGATAGGGGATTCTGTCGAAGTAGCCCTTGATTCTTACGGTGGAAAGGGGCGTATTGTTAAAAGGTTGTAATTTTTTAAGTAATGGTGTATCATTGTAATTACGGTTTATAAAAAGTTTTAAGTGTTGAAAAATAAGGGTTTTTCCCTTGTTTTTGTATATTTTATGAAAATCAGAGCATCCATTAAAAAGATTTGTGATAACTGCAAGATGGTTAAACGCCAGAGGCATTTGAGAGTTATTTGCTCAAACCCTAAGCATAAACAAAAGCAATAATTTATATACTATGAGAATTCTAGGAATAACAGTGCCAAATGAAAAGAGATTAGAAATCGGACTAACCGTACTATATGGTATAGGTATTCCTTCTGCTAGAAAGATTTTAACCAAGGTGGGGATAGATCATGGAAAGAAGGCCAAGGATCTGACTGACGAAGAAGAAAACAAAATCCGTGCGATTGTGGAAGGCATAACAATCGAAGGTAACCTAAAGCGTGAAATCTCTGCAAACGTAAAAAGACTAAAAGATATCAAGAGTTACCGAGGAGTTCGCCATATGAAGAGACTTCCAGTACGCGGACAAAGAACCAAGACCAACTCTAGAACAGTTCGAGGCAATGTAAGAAAGACAATGGCATCAGGTAAGAGAAAAGAAAGTAAGACATAATCGTCGCGCCGAAAGGACTTACGCGACATGATTTGCAAAATCACATGACAACCACAAAAACAACAAAAGAAAAGAAAGAGGAAGTAGTTGAGGCGACAGAAGTAAAGGCCGCGCCATCTAAGACCCCAAAAAAGAAAATAGTTTCAGGTATTTTGAACGTGGAAGCTACTTTCAACAACACTAAAGTTATTTTTGCCGACAAGGTGGGCAACGTCTTGTTCTGGTCAAGTTCTGGATCACTAGGTTTCCGTGGTGCAAAGAAGGGTACTCCTTTCGCTGCTTCAAAGGTTGGAGACATCATCGGAGGTAAAGCTTCAGTTTTGGGCGTAAAAGATGCAGACGTGGTGGTTCGTGGAGTTGGTTCAGGACGTGAGCCAGCTATTCGTGCTTTCATGGCTCATGGTATAGAGATAACTTCTGTGAAGGATGCTACCCCAGTACCACACAATGGCCCAAAGGCCAAGAAGCCAAGACGAGTATAGTAATTTAATTTTTTAAATAATATGATAACCAAACCAAAATTTAAAATCTGCCGACGCCTAGGACCTGGAGTATATGACAAATGTCAGACTCCAAAATTTCATGCTGAAGTAGCTATGTCAGGCCCTGGCGCTCGTCGTCCAAAGGCTCTTTCTGAATACGGAACTCAGCTTGTAGAAAAGCAAAAGATTCGTTTTTCTTATGGTATTTCTGAAAAGCAACTCTCAAACTACGTGAAGAAAGCTACCCACATTAAGGGTGCAGGTACAGCAGAGAAGTTCTATGAATCCCTAGAGTCTAGACTAGACAACGCAGTATACCGCATGGGTCTAGGTGCTAGCCGACGTGCTACTCGCCAGATGGTATCTCACGGACATTTCCTAGTAAACGGCAAGCGCGTAACTGTACCTTCATACGAACTCAAGATTGGTGATGTAATTGGTATCCGCGAAGGATCAAAGGGTTCAAAGCTTTTTGAAAACTTGGCTGACAGACTAAAAGATTATACAGCTCCTGCATGGATCGCTTTCGATATAGCAAAGACAGAAGGCAAGATACTCGCGAAGCCGAAGAACATCGAGACATTCCTCGACCTTAACGCAGTCCTAGAATTCTACAGTCGTTAATTTATTTTGTTTATTATTAGTATTTTAAAAGTAACTTTTTTATAAAAATATGCCTGAATATAAAATAATTATGCCTTCAAAGCCTCGTGT
>CAZVBK010000017.1:0-11057 GCA_964625485.1 uncultured Candidatus Saccharibacteria bacterium | reverse complement strand
AATGTGGGAGATTGCATTTCCACTAACTGTCGTAATAGCACTTTTGATCAGAAATATGTATACGGAGGATAAGCAACTTCCCTCCGTGCAGCAGTTTCGGCCCAAGATGACAACGATCGAGACGGTCAACGACATCGATGACGGAGACATGCTTCCACGCTGACACTCCAAATCGGGCTGGTTACACTGACACGTGCCAGCCCCAAACGCAAAACCTAGCATCATAGCTAAGGTTTTTTTATTTTTATATGAGATTTATTTGCGGGCCCAGTAGGAATCGAACCTACGTCAATCGTTTTGGAGACGATTATTCTACCTCTGAACTATGGACCCGTTGCCCTTATTTATACCTTTCTGAGGGGCTTTTTGCAAGAAGAATACAGCAAAAGAAAAATCCCCTTTCGGGGATTAATCTTGGGGAACGCTAAAAATAAAAAAATTCAGCATTCCCTAGAACAAAGTCCGAAGACCTTGTCCCTTGCTGAAAAGAACAAGCAACAAACGAAACTTTGTTGCAGAGTCATTATAACACCCAACTATATTTTTTGAAAATGTTTATAACTTTAGAAATATTTCTGGTTTAAAAAACAAAAAATAGTCGCTAGGACTATTTTTTGATCTCTTGGTGTTTAGTTTTTTTCTTGCACCACTTGCAATACTTGTTGAGCTCGATCTTTTTAGTGACGAGTTTTTTGTTCTTACTTGACCAGTAATTTATGCGCTTACAGGTTCCGCAAGCAAGTTTTATAAGGCGATCTTGTGACATAGGGTATATATTAGTATAAAAGGGCTTAAAAAGCAAATAATCTAGCTATTTAAAGGTGGTTTTGAGCTTGGCCTCCTTTTCAAAGCGTTCGAGGGCAAGCTCTATCAACCTATCTAGGAGTTTGACTTGAGTCAGGCCACTTGCCTCCCAGAGTTTGGGGTACATGCTTATATCAGTGAATCCCGGCAGGGTGTTTATTTCATTTACGAACACCTTGCCATCTTTGGTTACAAAAGAGTCCACTCGGCCCAAACCTTCACAGTTCAAGACTTGAAAAGTCTGCACTGCGAGCTCTTGAACTCGTTTCAAAACCTTCGCATCAAACTTGGCTGGTATTTCTACCACTGAAGTATCGTCTATATATTTCGCATCATAAGAATAAAATTCTTGTCCGGCTTTAATCTCTCCCGGAACTGAAGCCATAGCCACATCGTTGCCTAGCACTGCGGTCTCCACCTCGTGGCCATCGATAAATTCTTCTACGATTATTTTATGGTCATAAAGAAATGCAGTCTTGATAGCTTTCTTCAATTCTTTCTCGTTCTTGGCCTTACTGACACCGACAGAAGAACCCATATTCGCAGGCTTTACGAACATCGGCCAACCCAACTCTTTCACTATTTTATTAAAATCTACTTTTTCTCCTGTCTTTAAAGTTATAAACTTTCCAATAGGGACACCGGCATCACGAAGAAGTCTTTTCATTACATCCTTGTCCATACCAACAGCTGAACCGAGAACAGAAGCTCCGACAAAAGGCACTTCGGAGAGTTTGAGAAGCCCTTGCACACTTCCGTCTTCGCCGTATGGCCCATGAAGTACAGGAAAAATAACATCGAATTTCTTGAGGCTATCTAAGTCGAACTTTCCATTTTTATTTATCTTGATTGGGGTAACTGCGTACTTTTTCGTATCAAGAGCTTTGATGACATTCTTGGCAGAGTTAAGAGAAACCTCATGCTCGGCAGACTTTCCTCCATATAAAACTCCTAGTTTTAATTTCTTCATATTAGCCCAGTGTAACACTTTTTAAATCTTTGGGGACTTTAGTCAAATTCTTGCATCCTTTGTCGGTAATCAAGACCATGTCCTCAATACGCACCCCACCAAAACCTTTCAGGTATAAGCCTGGTTCAACAGTCATAACACAACCCACAGGCAAAACATCGGTACTCTTTGGTTTGAAGTTCGGCCATTCATGAATCACAGTACCAACGCCATGTCCAAGTCCATGTTTAAAATTGTTTTTGAATTTTTTATTCAAAAAGTTTCTAGCTAGCTTGTCCACCACGCCTGCTTTCCGCTCACCGCTTGCTAATTTCTTAACAGCTTTCTCTTGAGCTTCGAGCACAGCCAGATAAATTTTCTTTTGCTTGGCAGTAGGCTCACCCCAGAAATATGTACGAGTCATGTCTGAACAATAATGGTTCACCGTCGTGCCAAAATCAAACATGATGATGTCTCCCTTTTTTAATTTGGATTTGCTGGGCTCGTGATGAATGTTCGCAGAATTCTTACCGAAAGAAACAATAGGTGAAAAAGAAAGCACGGGTGCTCCGTATTTCACAAAAGATTCTTTTATAAAATCCGCAACAGCGACTTCAGTGATGCCGTTTTTTAATATTTTCAAGGCATCACGCAAAACCATCTCACTGATACTTTGCGCCTTCACTATGTTTTCTATTTCTTTAGAAGTTTTAATCGCGCGGACTTCGTGTATTAGTTTCATATCAGGAATTTTCATCATTGCTTTGATTTTATTTTAACAAATTTTCTATTCTATAATTCTATAGAATATTAGAATAGCTTTAACACGTCGTGGAAAGTAACTGCGAGCATGAGAGTGATCAAGAGTACGAACCCTACCAAGTTTGCACCGTTAGCTATTTTTGCAGGAATACGTGAACCTTTGATTTTCTCTATCAAGAGGAAGAATAGTCGTCCACCATCAAGAGCCGGGAATGGCAAAAGGTTGATAACAGCCAAATTTACAGATATCAGAGCGGCGAAGGACATAAGGTAAGAAAAGCCGAATTTGGTGGCCTCACCCACGATACCCACCATACCTACAGGGCCGGTAACAGAAGAAAGGCTACCTTCGCCCTTTAGAGCCCCTCCTAGGAGCCCAAAAAGGCCAGAAACGGTGCTTTTGAGTACAAACCAATCCAACTTCAATCCCTCCCAAAAAGCCTTAAAAATAGGCAATTTTGCCATACCAATCTCGTCCATGGAAATACCTATAACAGGGTTGCCATTCTTCACACTTGGCACCACAGAAGCATATACCACAGCCTCGCTACTTTTACCTCGCTTGTAGCCTATATCTATAGGAGATGTGCCATGAGCTAGAACAAAAGATCTGAGTCCGTCTGGAGTTATTTCAGCTAGTTCAGAAACTTCACCTTTTGATCCGGTGTGTTTAACGGAAATTATTTTGTCTCCTGATTTTAGGCCAGCGACTTCAGCCGGAGATTCTGCGGACACGGAAACAACTACAAGATTTACATCATGCAAATATTCAGCTGGAACAGTACCCACAGAAGAAGGAAGTCCAGACATTAATCCAAAAGAAAACAAAAGCCACGCTAAAAGAAAATTCGCTACCACTCCAGCGACGAGAACTAAGGCTTGTTGCCATCTTGGTTTGTTTACAAAACTGCGGTCTTTATCTGGGCCGTTGGTATTCTCGTCATCAGGATTCTCGCCGAAAATCTTTACGAATCCACCAAAGGGTAAGGCATTCACGCTGTACTCGGTCTCCCCTTTTTTAATACCGAAAAGTTTTGGAGGAAAACCAAAACCAAACTCGTCTACGCGAATACCGAACTTTTTCGCAGTGAAAAAATGTCCTGCTTCGTGGACTATGACCAGCACCATCAAAATCAAAACGAAAATTATTATATTCATATTTTTAATTCATTACCTCCGTTTCTTTCTTCTCGAAGTGAGCTTCTAGATTATTATTTGCCTCATCGATTATTTTTTGTAATTCATCCTTGGCACGGAATCTTTCGTCTTCAGTCATCTTGCCCGCCTTCTCTTGTTCTTGGATATCACTCAAAACTCCTTCGCGTTCTTTACGCAAAGTTATGCGAGAATCTTCCAATTTTTGTTTTAAAACTTTTACTAGAGTTTGTCTGGATTCAGTTGTAAGTGGTGGGAATATTACTCGGATGCCCGCATCGTCCGTAGCTAGCGATAGTCCGATGTTGGCAGCTTGAATAGCGCGCTCTATATCCTTAATCTGATTCTTGTCCCACGGAGCGATACGTAGAGTCTTCGGATCCTCGATAGATATAGAGGCCACGTTCTTAAGTGGTGTGTATGAACCATAAGCCTCCACAGATATACCGTCTAGGACCATAGGTGAAGCACGCCCGATATTGAGTTGGCTGTATTCCTTGCCGAGAAACTCTTCTACTTTTTTAATGTCGTTTTTAAAATTTGAGAAATTGTATTGCATGTGTCTATTGTAATATAAATTTAATAATTTAAAAAGTCGGTACTATAAGGGCCACGGACTCCATCAGAGTTTTTGGCGCAGAGCCAGGTTGGCGCAAGAATTCTCGGGTTTTAAATATTTGATGGAAGTATGCAGATTTAGCCTTTGTACTTTTATCTAAAAGTTTATCGCGCAAAACAACCTCAAGAGCATTCAAGAATTTCAACGCTTTAGATCTTGCCCCGTCGACGACCAAAGTATCTTCATCCTCGTCTACAGCCAGAAGTTCTTTTATAAAGTCGATCCTTCTAACCAAAGGCATCTTCACAAACTTCTCAGCTTCTTCTAAACCGAGCTCTTTGTCTTCATTCTTTATCAAATAAAACCTAGATATCAATGTTTTTATCAGTGCGTCCACTTCAGGGACAACAATAAAGAAATGCGTATTATCTATAGGCTCTTCGAACATTTTGAGTAAGGCTTGTTGGGCATCCAAAGTAAAACTATTTGCGCTCACCAAGAAAAACTTTTTGTCTGTAGTAAAAGATTTCTGTGCGCCCATCTCTCGCAAACTAAGCGCTTCATCCATCTTGAAACTATCTATCGAGATATGGCAGAAGTCAGGATTGCCATTGGTGGCAATACCCAAACTCTCCACAAAAAGCAAAAGCTCTGCGACCACACCCTCTCTATCGCCTTCGATGAGGTATGCGTGATGCAGATTGCCTTTGTTTAAGTGTTCAGTTATTTTCATCCCGTTAGAAATTTATTAACGAATAATTTTTATAATTAATTTTTTCATATTTCTAACGGGATTCATTATTCTTACTTCTTACTTAGGACTGTCTTCTTGTAAACATCTAGGTGTTCGAGAGCTATGCCTGTACCTTTAACTACGCAAAATAGTGGATCTGCAGCAAGAGTAGCTTTAACTCCAGTCTTTCTGTAAACCAAATCTGTCAGATTGCGAAGCTGAGAAGACCCTCCGGTCATTATAATACCGTAGTCCATAATATCTGAAGCGAGCTCTGGTGGAGTTTCTTGTAAGACGTCTTTGATAGCTTTTATTATTTGTTTAAGCTCACCGTCTAGAGCTTTTACTATTTCGTTAGTACCGACTTGAGCAGAACGAGGCAGACCTTGGATAAAGTCTCGGCCTTTGATTGTCACACGGAGTTCTTCTTCCAGTAGTACAGCAGCGCCGATTTTTATTTTTACTTCTTCGGCTGTTCGGTCACCTATAGCGAGATTGAAGGTTTTCTTAATGTAGTCAGCGATGGCCTGGTCTATTTTATTACCAGCACACTTCACGGAAGTAGAAGCTACTATGCCACCGAGAGATATCACCGCCACGTCTGTAGTACCTCCACCGATATCTACCACCATGTAACCTTTGGATTCATAGATCGGAATACCTGCACCTATTGCCGCCAGAATTGGTTCTTTGACCACGTATGCATTCTTGGCCCCAGCACGAATAGCTGCTTCCACCACCGCGCGACGCTCGGTAGAAGTCACACCCGCAGGCACAGAGACCATGACATCTGGTTTGAATAAATTAAATTTACCTAAAGCTTTATTTATGAAATACCTGAGCATCGCTTCGGTAACGCGGTAGTCGGCTATCACACCGTCTTTCATCGGAGCATAAGTGATTATGGATTCTGGGGTCTTACCCACCATGTCCTTGGCTTCAAAACCAATGGCGAGGATCTTGTTGTCTTGCTCGGATACGGCTACCACAGAAGGTTCGTTGAGGACTATGCCTTTGCCAGGCAAATAAACCAGAGTATTCGCTGTTCCCAAATCTATGCCTAATTTTTTAGAAAAAATACCCATCCCGTTAGAAGTTAATTAATTTAGTAAATATCATAATTTTTATATCAGTCTTTGTTAGATGGACTTCTAACGGGACCCATTAATTCAATATACAGCCTGGCTTGGTTTTAATCAAGGAAGCAGAAATGTGGCACTTTAGGCATCTGTGCTAGAATTAAAAATATGAATATCGTGTCTGTAATCCCCTTGGAAAAAGGCGTCTACCCAAGCAATTTGACCTATTTTACCGCTAAAGACATCCACCCCGGAGATATAGTGCACGTCCCACTACGGAGCCGAAAGATCTTGGGTCTAGTGGTTTCTGCAGACGATGTGAACTCCATGAAGTCTAGCGTCAAAGACATGGATTTTAATCTTAAAAAAATAACCGACATCAAGGAGACGAATATTTTCGGTCAAGAATTCTTGAGCTCTGTACTCGAAATAAATAAATACTATGTCGGCAGGCGTGACTATGGCATAGCGACTTTGATCCCTACTATACTTAAAGATAAGTACGACCATGTAGCCAAGTTTATTAAAAACCAACAACCGGAAATATCTAAAACTGAGTCTGCTTCAGGAATTCAAAACGAAAAGCTTTTGTTCCAAGCACCACTACCGGATCGAATCTCGTACTATAAAACTATGATCCGCGAATCCTTCGCCCTCAAGAAATCTGTCTTCATAGTTTTGCCCACTGAACACGACATCGATACATTTTATGAATCTTTATCAAAAGGCATCGAAAACTTCTCTTTCACATTGCATGGTGGCATCAAAGAAAAGAAACTTCTGATCAAAATAGAAGAGCTATTGAACTCTACTCACCCAGTACTTATATTTGGCACAGCTCCATATCTCGCTCTAAAACGTGCAGATATAGGCACGATAGTACTAGAACACGAAAACGCGAACACATATAAAATGATAAATCGGCCACATGTGGATTTGCGCACCTTTGCGGAACTTTTCGCTTCAAAAATAAAAGCCAGGTTCATCATCGCTGACTCTTTACTTCGTTTTGAAACCATTGGCCGAAAAGAAATAGAACACATGAACACTATAGGCAACCTGTCATTCCGTACAGGAGAAGACGGAGGAGGTAGTGAGAAAATAGAAATCAAATCCAGGAAAAATCCACTCGACGAAACATTCCTAAAAGAAAAGAACCCGAAGAAAGAACCCTTCAAGGTACTGACTGACGAGATAGTCGACGGCATAAAGTCCACCATATCTAAAAATAAAAACGTTTTCGTGTTTGCTCTTCGTAAAGGCCTCGGCAGTCAAACCATTTGCAGGGACTGCAACGAGATACTGATGTGTGAGAATTGTCTGGCTCCTATCGTATTATACCTGTCGCGTGATGGCAAGAAGAGGATGTTTGGTTGCAATCGTTGTCATAGCCAAATAGACCCGGACACAACATGCAAAAGATGTGGAAGCTACAACCTAGCCTCTCTCGGCATAGGTACAGACACTGTGACCGAAGAACTTAAAAATATTTTTAGAGAAGAAAAATCTGTAAAAATCTTTCAGCTAGATAAAGAAGTGGCCAAGACTGCAGTAAGTGCAGGAAAGATTGTAAAAGAGTTCGAAGAAAGCTCCGGCTCAATACTCGTCGGCACTGAGATGGCTTTCTTTTATCTCAAACAACCTACGGCGCTTTCTGTCATCGCATCGTTTGACAGCTTGTGGAGTATTCCGAATTATAAAATGAGTGAGAAAGTAATCCAGATCATCACCACCTTGATAGAGCAAACAGAATACAAACTCATGATCCAAACCAAAAACGCCAAAGACAGCGCGATAGTGGCAGTAATGAACGAGAACCTAGTGGCTTTCGTACGTGGTGAACTGGAGGACAGAAAAAAACTCGGCTACCCGCCGTATCAAAGATTTATCAAAATCACTCACGTAGGAAGCAAGCAAGAAGCGGTGGAAACCAAAAAGGCACTGGCTGAGACATTCAAAGAATGGAACCCAGAAATATTTAGTGGATTCGTTTCTAAAATAAAAGACAGATACGTGACAAATACTTTGATAAAAATAGAACCGAAAGACTGGGGCTTGGGAGAAATATCTTCTGGATCTAAAATTAATAACGACCTTTACGCCAAGCTTTCCCTGCTACCCATGGAATTCGATATATTCATCGACCCTGAGGATTTGTTGTAATTTACTGCTTGACAAAGAGACTAAATAGGTGTATAATATATATGTATGCTCATTCTAACCTGTACAGGAGTTGCACGATGCGTATTTCTTTCCTTGTAGGCTTACTGATCACCCTGCTCGGAAGTATCTCTGCCTATCTCTTTGACCCAACTTGGGGTCGGGTGTGGTGGGGAGTGATGGTAGCCGTTGGCACGCTCTCGATTGCCGTCACCGCAATCTTGGTGGCAATCGATAGAAAGTAATCCTAACTGCCTTAACAAGCGAAACTGCGCTTGTTAAGGCAGTTTCTCGTTTGGGCTTGTATATTTAAATTTTTATGGTAAAAATACAGAGAACCCTATTCTAGGAGAAATATGCACTTCTTTGTTTCCGTACCCAACGGACTCAACCCTAGACTGCAATGCAGCCTGGATGACTTCCCCACTCGTCTTGCGACCAGTATGGACACAAGTGTTTCTTACAAAGTAAGCACAAAAACAAAAAAGTCTATCATAATCAAAATGCCCGAAGACACTGATCCTCTGCATTGCATGCAGATGATTCGAGCCCTCGGATTCGAAGTCAGCCGTATTTCCCCGTAGTACAAAAACCACCACATTCTGGAGGATCGTATGGCAAGCCTGTACATCAAGGTCTGGAGAGGAAAGTCCAAGCTGCCACTCTACGGACAGAAGTGCGTCGCAAGGGCAATTGAAAAAGCCCTCACTGAAAGCAGACACCCGCGCATGCGGGGATTCGTCGGTGGAATCACTGCTGGCAACACTGTGTCGGAGGACAAGACATTCACGGTTCTCAGCCTATCAGCAGATTTGCCGGTAGACATCGTCCAGAAGACCCTTCGCTCGATGGGGGTGAAGTCTCGCAAGTTGAACTATCGCGAAATGAAGAAATTGAAAATCTAGACCCGTTTCGGGTCGAAGGAAACCCCTTCGATTCTGAAGCGGGTTTTCCTTTTTATGCCACAATCACCGTAAACTCCCCTTTTTGTTTTACTGGATTGTCTGTTAAATATTTTAAAATTTCTTCTGCTGTCCCTGTTTTAAACTCTTCGTATATCTTTGTCAGCTCTCGCGCAATACAGACCTTTTTATTTGGACAAAATTTTTCTAAAGATTCTAAGGTTTTAAGGATTCGGTGTGGAGATTCGTAAAACACCATAGTGCGTTCGGCGCTAGCTATCTCTTTAAACAAAGTCTCTCTGCCCTTCTTGTGTGGTAAGAATCCCAAGAAAGTAAATTCGTGAGTTGGAAGTCCTGAAGCAGAAAGGGCGGTGATGACAGCAGATGGCCCAGGGATGGGTATGACTTGCACACTCTCTGGGAACTTTTCTTTGACCAAGGACACTAGCATAGCCCCAGGGTCTGATATGCCAGGAGTGCCTGCATCAGACACAAGGGCCAAACTTTTGCCTTCTTCCAGAAGCTCAAAAATCTTCTCTGTCTTGGCGAGTTTACTTTGCGCATGATAGCTCATAGTCGCATTGTTTATATTATATTTATTTAAAATTTTCTTGGTCTCGCGAGTGTCTTCGCACAATATCAAATCTACACCTTTGAGTGTTTCTATCGCTCGGAAACTTATGTCCTCCATGTTCCCTATTGGTGTAGCTACGATATAAAATTTTGACATATCCTATTTACGATACTTTCTAGTGCGCCACTTGTCAGCTATTTTGACTCGAGTCAGAGATCTTTCTAGCTCTGCTTCGAAGTGCTCGAAGTCTACATGTCCTTTGTTCTCCATTTGCTTCTTAAGTTCTTCTGAGCGAGATTTTGCTTTCTCTATTTGATCATCTGTAAGTTCAGATACATGCTCAGCAAAATCAGCAAGCACGGCCACGAGAGTTGTGCCGTCATTGTCTTTCTTTACCTCCAAGAAGCCACCAGCTACGGCCATAGGCATGTATTCATCGCCGAGCTTTGCCACCACATCACCAGATGAAAGTCCGATAATGATAGGGATATGGTTCGGCAATATAGTAAGTTCACCACCTGTCGTAGGCAATGTGACTTGTTCTACCATATCCTCCAAAACCAATCGTTCTGGGGTTACTACTTTTAATTTCAATAATTTCATAGTTTCTTTATACTTTCTACTTTACACTTTTTACTTAAAGTGCGCCTTTCATATAAAACTCATTTTCAGCCTTGTCGTCATGTTTACCTTCCAATATTTCCTTAAATGATCGGATTGTCTCAGACAAAGGAACGTATTGACCCTTTGCACCTGTGAATTGTTCAGCAACGAAGAATGGTTGAGAAAGGAATTTCTGGATCTTACGAGCACGAGCAACCAGCTCTTTGTCAGATTCTGAAAGCTCTTCCATGCCCAAGATGGCGATGATGTCTTGAAGGTCTTTGTAACGTTGTAGAACTCTTTGTACTTCACGAGCTACGTTGTAGTGTTCTTTACCTACGATGTTCGGATCAAGAATTGTAGAAGAAGAGTCTAGTGGATCAACAGCTGGGTAAATACCTATCTCAGTAAGAGAACGGTTCAGCACCACAGTAGAGTCCAAGTGAGCGAACGTTGTCGCCGGAGCTGGGTCAGTTAAGTCGTCTGCTGGCACATACACAGCCTGAACTGAAGTAACAGAACCTTTGTCAGTAGAAGTAATTCTTTCTTGCAAGTTTCCCATTTCTGTCGCCAGAGTTGGCTGGTATCCCACCGCTGATGGAATACGTCCAAGAAGTGCAGACACCTCAGAGCCTGCTTGAGTGAAGCGGAAGATGTTGTCGATGAATAGAAGCACATCCTTGCCTTCTTTATCACGGAAGTGTTCAGCCATAGTAAGACCTGTAAGAGCCACACGTAGACGAGCACCTGGCGGTTCGTTCATTTGTCCGAACACCA
>CAZVBK010000016.1:0-11113 GCA_964625485.1 uncultured Candidatus Saccharibacteria bacterium | reverse complement strand
ACCTAATGCTACGAATGTTGTAGTGTCACCTCCTGCATCTGCGAATGTAACTGTACCTGAGTTACCTGTTATGTCTGTTTGATCCCCAGTGTTAGTTCCTGAAAGGTTTGATGCTGATATTGTTCCAGTTGTTGCTAGTGCTCCTGTTGTAGCATTGTATGTTAATGCTCCATCTGTTCGTGGGTTAAGTGAACCTGTAGCAGAGTCATACATAGCTATGAATGATGTAGCGTCTGTGGAGTCAGATACTGTGACTGTGGTTGCAAGAGTTGCTAGATCAATAGTGATGTTGTTAGGAACATCAGCATCTGATATAGAGGCACATGTTAGATCTCCGTTTGCAGCTATGGTTGTGGCAAAGGTGTTGGCTCCACAGTCTGCTGGGTTGGCTGCTAGTGCAGTTGCTGTTGATGCGTTACCTGTTAATGCACCGATGAAGGTGGTGGAAGTTACAGAAGTAAGTCCGGCAAGTGTGGTAGAAGTTCCACCAAGCGCAATGTTGGTTGAGCCTATTGTTAGAGAACTATTCGCAAGGTTTGCATTCGCAAGCAATCCAGAAACTTCGGCAGTAGCAAGGTCGACAGCATTAGTAGTAGAGCCAGTCCCCACAAAATTTGAAGCAGTTAATGTATCAGAAACCTGAGCATCAGTAAGACCAGTTATGTCTGTAAGGTTTCCGGAAGTGATCAAAGTTCCAGAAACATTCGGCGCTGTGTATGTCCTAGTTGTAGTAGTTGAAAGACCTGAAAGCTGGAAGACTACTTGTTTGGTAGGATCAGCATCATCTTGAACTGTAAAAAGTGCATCACTTAGGGTGACTGTGTTTGTGTTGCCGATTGTTTTGTTAGACAAAGCTTGAGTACCAGTCAGAGTGACGACGGTATTGTCGATAGAAATATCGTTAGCATTGACGGTTATACCAGTACCAGCTCCGACAGCGAGGGTGGCAGTAGCTCCTTCACCAGCGGTGTCTCCAGTAAGTCCGGCACCCGCCACTATGTCTAGGATGTAATTCCCTGTAGTGTCAGCGCCAAGAGCAACGGAATTTGGGTCTATGGTGAAGACAGATGCGGCACCAGAAACAGTAATATCTCCATAATCCCCATCAGTAAGACCTCCTCCGCCTGAGGCATCTACCGAACATGCCCAGCCTCCAGCATCTGTATATTTTAATATTTGGCCATCGGCACAACCCTTAAGCAAGGTGAGTCCAGAAGCTGAAACTTCCATACCTGAGTTGGAAGAAGTGGAACCAGTATTGCCAGCAGTGGTAAGATTGACCCCCAAAGATCCGGCAGATATACCCAAACCACTACCAGTCAAATCTGTAAATGCGTCAGAGTTTAGAGTCACACCTCCGACACTCACAACCCCAGCCATATTTAAATCACCACCATTCAAAACTGGAATTTGATTTCCGGTTGGAGTTTGAGATGGAGTGAATCCTCCGACTGTTCCAGAATTTATCGCGTATGCAGAAGAAACAATTCGCTGCCTCGGATCTAAATTTTCAAAAGTTACACCGACGCAAGAATTTCCAACTTGCGCAGCGACTTCGACGTTTACGAAAACAGTATCACTATCTTGAAAATTATAATCAAGTAAATCTCCACCAGCTGCGACGTCACCGATACTCGCATCGAAAACTCCAGAGCGAGTGGTGAGCGTCATTGTCGATGGAGTTCCCGCTGGCCAAAGTTTTACACCGAGTCCAACTGTCGCATTGTCGTAAAGAGAAAAACGATAACAGTAATCCGTGCCACTTGTTCCACCCAAAAGATTGCCACCAGCATCGAGCAGACGACCTTGGAAATTTATTATTTCTGGTACGCCCGGAGCAGCGGAAACAACCAGCGCCGCAAAGGGATTAAAAATAAGAGAAAGTATCGCAAAAAAAGACAACGCAAAAGAACCTCGTACCTTTAATTTTTTGATAGCTGTTTGCGCGACTAATTTCATCTGTGTTATACACAAATTTTATCATATTTTTAAAGGCGAAAAAAGAAATTCAGCCCTTTTTTGTGGATAACTTTGATGCTCTAAAAATAATCACTGTCAAGGAATTCAAAACTGTTTAAAACAATAGAAAACAACAGTCAAAAATAGTCAAATTTAGGCCAATTTTTTGAGCTCTTGTTCGTACTTTTTCATGACTGCCATCGCTGCCATATTTTTGTCCATTCCACTCTTAATTTTTTCTTCAATTTCTTTGGCAATTGTCTCAAAAAGTTTTGGATTTTTCTCCATCATCGCAAGGATCATATCGATCTGTTCTTCGGGTACTCCTTGAGCCTTAAACATCTTTTTAATTAGAAAATTTTTAAACATATGATTTTGGTTTTTACTGATAAATTAATAATTCAGACGAGTCATTATAGCATAAAAATTAATAATCCAAAATTTCAAAATCGTCGCCAATTTTTTCTTTATTTTTTGATTTTCGGATATAAAAAACTCCACTCGCGCTACAAATAATTAAGAAAATAAAAATAAAATAAAAAATATTTGTGCTTCCATTCTTATTTTTTACAATTTGAGATTCTACCGATGTAGCGACTAAATTTTCAGAAATTTGTGGTTCAGTTTCTAATATTTTTTCTTCTTTTTCAACTTTTTTAGGCTCTTTTTGAGGTGTTTTTTCGATAATTTTTGCGGGCTTTGGGGCCTCGACAAAAATATGATTCAAAGCACCGGGTGTAGGTCTACTTGCGACCCAAGAACCACCTATTTTCTGCAAAGATTTGCCATCTTCACTACCACCCAAAAGGCTATTATAGCTATATTTATCAATGGTTTTTAAGTCTTTGTCTTTGATCTCAAGCGACTCGCCAGTATTACTCAAAGAAAACGTCGAATCTAAAATAATTCCACCGAAATTTGGCCAGTCAGCCTTCCATTTAACCTCATTTGCCACCAAAATCGCATAACTTTTGGGTGGTAAAACTACTCCACCTTGGACCAAAGTCATTTTATGATTCACTTCCCCTTCATAGAATTTATATTCCGCCAAATTTATTTCTTCATCGCCATCATTATAGAGTTCTACCCACTCACGACCCGTGTCTGCGCCGACAACATCGTACATGATTTCGTTGATAGAAATATTTGCAAAAGAAATACTGCTATTCAGTAAAAAAATAAAAATGATTGCCGAAAAAATAAGAATTTTGGATTGTAGTTTTACGGATAACATAAAATGTTGCCCTTTTGCCAAACCACACGACCGAGTGTTATAATTATAACATGTCAACACAAGAAAACAGCATCGACTTTTTAGCAGTTGGAGATACGGTTATCGACGCATTTATAAAATTAAAACAAGCCAATATCGTAGGTGAACCAGACAGCAAAGATTTCGCCATTTGTCTGCCCTTCGCCGACAAAGTTCCTTACGAAGAAGTATATGTCCTACCCGCTGTCGGGAATGCCCCAAATGCGGCTGTTTCTGCTGCAAGACTTGGTCTTAAATCTGGACTAGTCTCAAATATAGGCGATGACGCGCAGGGTGTGGAATGCCTCGATTCTTTCAAAAAAGACGGCGTGGACACTGCTTTCATAAAAATAAATGCTGGGATGAAGACCAACTACCACTATGTACTTTGGTACGGAGCGGACCGAACAATTCTCATTAAACACGAAATTTATCAATATTCACTACCAGAAATAAATAAACCGAAGTGGATTTATTTTAGTTCTGTAAACGAAACTGCTTTCCCTTTTCATTACGAAATAGCAGATTATGTAGAAGCAAATCCTGAGACCAAACTCGCCTTTCAACCAGGAAAATTTGAAATAAAATTGGGCAAAGAAAAACTGGAAAGACTCTACAAAAATTCTGCTGTTTTTTTCTGCAACGTAGAAGAAGCGAGAAAAATTTTGAGTCTTGATGATGCTGAAATAAAAGATTTACTAAAAGGAGTGCACGAACTCGGACCAAAAATAGTGGTGATAACTGACGGACCAAAAGGTGCGTATGCATACGACGGCACAGACTTTATATTCATGCCACTTTACCCAGATCCAAAGCCTCCATACGAACGCACCGGTGCGGGAGACGCATTCGCTTCTACTTTCGTTTCAGCTCTCATTTTAGGCAAAGATATGAGTGAAGCTTTGGCTTGGGCGGGTATCAATTCTATGTCTGTAGTCGGAGAAGTCGGAGCCCAAAAAGGCTTGCTAAGAAAGGATAGATTGGAAGAATACCTAAAAAACGCCCCTGCTGAATATAAGGCTACAAAAATTTAATTTTTTCTCTTAAAAACTTTCGTAACTGCTTTTTTGATAGCGTCTTTTCCCATTCCGTAAAGCTCGATAAGTTCTTCTGGACTTCCAGATTGACCAAATTTATTTTCGACTCCGATGAATTCTATCGGCACTGGAAAATTCTGAGATAAAACTTCTGCAACCAAAGAACCCATGCCACAAGCGATTTGATGTTCTTCGACTGTGACTATCGCCTTGCATTCTTTCGCAAGCTCTATAACGGCCCTAGAATCGACGGGTTTGATGGATGATAGATTCATCACCTTGGTCTTGATGCCCTCTGCCTCGAGCTCTTTTGCCGCAAGGAGAGCCTTGTGCATGAGTCCTCCGGTCGCAATAATACCAACATCTGCAATTCCAACATCCGGCATCCAATATATTTCCGCTTTTCCTAATTCAAACGGCGTTTCTTCTGTGGTGATTACAGGGGAATTCGCTCTACCGAGACGAATGTACGCCGGACTTTTACTTTTAGCGATAGCCATAGTCGCTTTCTTGGCTTCAATAGAGTCACAAGGATTTACTACATCCATATTCGGAAGCACACGCATAAGCGCTATGTCTTCCAAAGCTTGGTGTGTTCCTCCATCCGGGCCGACAGATATACCCGCATGCGAACCGACGATCACAACCTTCTGATCATTGTAAGCTATTGTAGTGCGAATCTGTTCCCAATTTCTGCCCGGAGAAAACATGGCGTAACTCGAAGTAAAAGGAATTTTGCCCATCGAAGCCATTCCGGAAGCCACTGTGGCTAGATTTTGCTCAGCGACACCAACTTGCACAAATCTTTCAGGAAATTTATCCGCAAACAAATGCATCTGCGTACTTTCGGTTAGATCGGCACAAAGTCCGACGACGTTTTTATCGAGCTCTCCTGCCGCGAGCAAGCCCTGCCCAAAACCCTTTCGAGTAGGAAGTTGCTCCACATCGTCACTAAAAATTTTCGGATTTAATTTTAATTTTGGGTTAAGCATAAAATGTTTTTATTTACGCAGACGGTCTTATTGCTTTCAATTCTTTCAAGGCCTTCTCGCCTTCTTCCGCATTCGGCGCTTTTCCATGCCATTTATAATCTCTCTCCATAAATGAGACGCCTTTGCCAGGGATAGTATGCGCTATTATGACTGTAGGCTTCTCGTGTACTGCCTGCGCCTCTTCTAGGGCCTGATACAGAGCCAAAAAATCATGCCCGCTCGTCTCTATCACATGCCAATTAAAAGCCCGCCATTTGTCAGCCAACGGCTCAAGAGGCATTATGACCTCTGTATCTCCTTCTATTTGAATATTATTTCTGTCTACAATAGCGATAAGGTTCCTCAGACGATACTTACCCGCGAGCATTACTGCTTCCCAGACATTTCCTTCGTTCAATTCCCCATCTGACATAAAACAATATATAAACTTGCTAGTATTCGGACCATCGTCTATACGTTCAGCCATAGCCATACCAGCGGCCTGAGAAAGCCCAGAACCGAGCGGTCCGGAAGATGTGTCCACCATAGGCAAATACTCGCGATGTGGGTGCCCCTGGAGCCTCGTACCTAGTTTGCGCAAGGTTTTTAGTTCTTCCACAGGAAAATATCCAGCATGAGCCATCGTGGCGTAAAGTACCGGACAAATGTGACCATTAGAAAGAACCACACGGTCACGATCCGCCCAAGTAGGATTTTGTGGGTCATGTTTTAGTGCTTGAAAATAAAAAAAAGTAAAAACATCCGCCATGCCGAGAGGACCAGCAGAGTGACCGGATTTGGCAGGAACCAACATCTCGATGATAGACTGGCGAATATCGTTTGCCTTTAATTCTAATTCTTTTATTTTCTTTTCACTTAACATTTACAAATTTAAAATTCTGATTAGAGTTCACGAAACCATTCGACTTTACTGATTATATCATCAGTATTAAAAATTGCCGAACCAGAAACGAGTCTACTTACTCCAACTGCGACGAGTTCTTGCGCAGAATCCATATCTACTCCACCATCGACAGAGATTATGAGGTCAGGGAATTTTTCTTTTAGATTTTTTATCAAATCGAGCACTTCCCGAGCAAAAGGTTCGCCCTGATAACCAACTTTTCGGATACCCATGCATTGGACAAAGTCCACGTGTGGCACAACTGGTGAAATATTTTCTATTGGGGAATCCAAACTAACGGCTACACCTATCTCCATGCTATCTCTTATATACATGTCTATCCCTTCCAAGAAATTTGCAAAAGTTTCGGCATCCCCTACAGCATCTAAGTGAAAAATAATCCTCTTTGGACCTAGTTTGGTGTAAACATCGAAATTTTCTACTGCATTTAAGACCATGAGATCAAGCTCGAAATCTATCTCTTCCCAAAAAGGCATCCCCTCGTCTTCGTTCAAGATTCTACGAAAATGCTCATCAAAACTATTCTCCAGAAAATCCGCCTCGCCTCCTTTATTTAAAAATGGCCAAGTCAGACTCGGCACAAACAGACCATCACAAATGTCTATCTGGACCATCGGAACAACGCCCCGCACGAGGGCTATGTGATTCTTCATTTCTTCATAATTTTTCGGTAAAACCGCGGGTATTATTTCAGTCATAATTTTATAAATCTAATTTATTTATTCTGCGGACATGCCTCTCTTCACTGCTAAATGGAGTATTTAGAAATAGTCTAATGGCTTCTAGCATCTGATCCTCGGTTATAAAACGCGCGGCCAGAGATAATATATTTGAATTGTTGTGCATCCTGGCTAGTTTTACTAGCTCATACGGGTCTACGCTCTCTCTGCCCTCTTCGTCTACTGCTTCTTTTGCAAACATCGGTCCATAAAAAACCATTGCTCGGACACCTTTGACCCGATTTGCAGCCATGGCTTCACCAAAACCAGATCCACCTATAACCACACCTAGACTTTCTTTGTCCTTGGCGACTGCTTCTGCTACTGGCTTCACAAAATCCGGATAGTCATCGTTCACATCAAAAACAGGGTCGCCCTTGTCTTCTACTTCATGCCCTTGATCAGTCAAATAAACCTTTAGTTTTTCTTTGTCCTCATATCCCGCATGATCACAACCAATATATATTTTCATAATATTTTTATTAAACAATAATCCATGCAATAAATACCACAACCGGGAAAACAAACAACGAAGACAAAAGATACCCAGCAAATGAGGATTTCTCCCTCTTCAGAATATTATTAAGAATAACACTAAACCCCTGCCATAAAAACAAACCAGAAATTATAATAGATACTTGAAAAATTAAAATGCCCCACCAAAGACCACCTAAATCGTCCATACTACCCACAACAACAAAACTGATAATAAAACCAATTATAGGAAAAATAAGGGACCATATAAATGGAGACCACGATGATGGTAATTTTTTTAGTAATACGGTTGTTTCCTTGATTCCCTCAGGTGGCATAATTTTATTTTATAGTGTTCCCTGTCTTGATGACATGATCAACAAGAGTATATGTATACCCCATTTCGTTGTCGTACCAGCCCATTACTTTTACAAGATTACCTCCGACTACACGAGTCATTTCTAGATCAGCAATAGAGGCATGAGGATTGCCCAAGATATCACTGGAGACCAACGGCTCATCGGTCACAGCGAATATTCCCTCCCATCTTTTATCTTTTGCTGCTTTTTTTAGTATTTCATTTACTTCTTCAGCTGTAGTTTCTTTTTTAGAAATAAAAGTTATGTCAGCGATAGACCCTGCAGGCACAGGAACTCGGATAGATACACCATCAAAAAGTCCCTCGAGCTTGGTGAATGCTTTGGTTACGGCAATAGCAGCTCCAGTAGAAGAAGGGACAATGTTTTGCGCAGCAGCGCGACCTTCGCGCATGTCTTTCTTACTTGGTCCATCTACTAGAGATTGAGATGCAGTATATCCATGCACAGTATTTAGAATTGCTTTCTCGATACCAAGAGCTTCGTCCAATATCGCGATAAGTGGTGAAGCGGCGTTGGTAGTACAAGAAGCATTCGAAGTCACGTCGCAAGTACCGAATTTTTCTTCGTTGACCGCAAGGAGTATAGTCTCGCCCATCACACTTCCATCACCACCCTTGGATGGAGCAGAGATAACAACCTTCTTGGCCCCAGCAGTTATGTGCGCTTGAGCCTTGTCGTATGAAGTAAACAATCCTGTAGATTCTACTACCACATCTACCTCCAAATCTTTCCAAGGCAAAGCACTCGGATCTTTTTCCGCCAAAACTTTTACTTGTTTGCCATCTATAGTGATAACTTGTCCCTCCGAAGAAATATCGTGCCTCCATTCTCTGTAAACAGTATCGTGTTTCAAAAGATAAGCCATGTTGTGCACATCCCCCAGATCATTCACTGCTACTATTTCTATTTCAGGTCTATCCCATGCAATTTTTAAAAATGCTCTACCGATTCGGCCAAAGCCATTAATTCCAACGCGTATTTTTTTCATTCTATAATTATAGCAAAAAGAAATAAAAAAGTGTTATTATGGGGAATAATGGATTCAAAGTTTATACACCTGCATACCCACAGCCACTACTCCTTGCTCGACGGACTATCGAAGCTCGAAGACTTGGTAGATTTAGCTAAAAAACACAAGATGCGAGCCATGGCCATCACTGACCACGGCAATATGTATGGTGCTATAGAATTCTATAAACTAGCTCAAAAAGCCGGAATCAAGCCGATTTTGGGCGTTGAGGCCTATGTGGCAGAAAGATCTCGCTTCGACAAAGAACACGGCACCGACAACAAGCGCTACCACCTCATCCTGCTAGCAAAAAACAAACAAGGCTACAAGAATTTATTAAAAATAGTTTCCAAAGCCAACATCGAAGGTTATTATTACAAACCTAGAGTAGATATGGATCTGCTTCGTGAGCACCACGAAGGCATCATCGCCTTATCGGGATGTATGGGCGGGCAACTCTCACAAGCAGTACTGGCTCGCAATGACGAAAAAGCTGAAGCGCTGGTAAAAGAACACCAAGATATTTTCGGCAAAGAAAATTATTTCATCGAGCTCCAATCTCACCCACATGTCGAACGCGATATCGAACTTCGCGGGAATCTTATAAAGCTCGCCAAGAAACTCGGGGTGACAGTCGTCGCTACTCAAGACTCGCACTATCCCTGCACTGACGACCATGAAGCTCATCACACACTACTTCAAATAAATACCGGCACAGATGGAAAAGATTCCAGTAAATTCGAATTTCCAGACGATGACTTTTCTTTTATTGATGAGAAAAAAGCCAGAGAATATTTCAAAGACACCCCTGAAGCGGTGGACAATACCAATATCGTCGCAGATATGTGTGAAGACTACGACCTCGAGCTCGGCAAAGCCTATTTCCCTAAATACGAAATAGAAAATGGTAATACCCCAGAACAAGAACTAATGCGCCTAGTAGAAGAAGGCTTAAAAAGAAGAAACGTAGAAGATACACCAGAAGTTCGAACTCGCATAGAATATGAATTCGGCATCATTGTAAAAAAGGGCTACCCATCTTACTTTTTGGTAGTGTCTGACTTGCTAAGATTTTCTAAAGAAAATGGAATACTGACGAACACGAGAGGTTCGGCGGCAGGGTCGCTCATTTCATACTTGATCGGTATCACCAACATCAACCCGATAGAATACAAACTTCCCTTCGAAAGATTCCTAAATCCAGAACGTCCGTCTCTTCCTGATATCGACATGGACTTTGCCGACAACCGTCGCGATGAAGTCATAGCCTATGCCAAAAGAAAATACGGAAAAGACAAGGTGGCCCAAATCGGAACATTCGGTACGATGATGGCCAAAGGCTCTGTGCGTGATGTCGCCCGAGCACTGGGCTATCCATACAGCGTTGGCGACAGAATCTCAAGCATGATCCCCATGGGCTCTCAAGGATTCCCGATGACTATAGACCACGCCCTAGAGATTACTCCAGAACTCAAAGAAGCTTACGAAAAAGAAGCTGACACGAAAAAGATAATCGACCTAGCCAAGAAAATGGAGGGTTGTGTTCGCCACGTATCAGTGCATGCCGCAGGTGTGGTTATTTCCCCGTCAGACCTTTCTGATTTCACTCCAATACAATTTGATCCGAAAGGCGGAGACGTCATCACTCAGTACGACATGTACAACATCGAAGAAGCCGGACTGCCAAAGTTCGACTTCTTGGGTATCCGCAACTTGTCTATCCTCGCCGAAGCCATCCGTCTAGTGAAAATAATTCATAAAGTAGAAGTGGATTTAGAAAAAATTCCTCTCAATGACAAGCTAACATTCAAGATGCTCGCTCGGGGAGAAACAATCGGACTCTTTCAGCTCAACGGATCAGGTATGACCAAGTACTTAAAAGAACTAAGGCCTACCAACATAAACGATATCAACGCGATGGTGGCTCTTTATCGTCCGGGACCTATAGCCTTCATTCCTGACTACATCAAGCGAAAACAAAACCCTAAACTCGTCACCTACCTCGACCCAAGACTAAAAGAATTCTTGGAGACAACTTATGGTATTTTGATTTACCAGGACGACATTTTGCTCATAGCAGTAAACTTGGCTGGTTACACCTGGGGTGAAGCCGACAAATTCCGAAAAGCTGTCGGTAAAAAAATCCCAGAAGAAATGGAGGCGCAAAAAGAAAAATTCACCAAAGGTTTAATGGCAAGCAACATGCCCGAGAAGAAAGCCAAAGAAATGTGGGCGATGATCGAGACTTTCGCCGCCTACGGATTCAACAAAGCTCACGCGGCGAGTTATGGAATGGTGGCTTACCAAACTTCATACATGAAGGCCAATTTCCCTGTCGAATACATGTGCGCGATACTCACCGCAGAATCCGGTGATGTCGAAAAAAT
>CAZVBK010000015.1:0-11272 GCA_964625485.1 uncultured Candidatus Saccharibacteria bacterium | reverse complement strand
GATTTTTTAACCTCAAAACTATTTAAGGATAATTCACGAACATTATTTTCAAAAACAAACTTATGGGCCGTTAACGGCTCAACGCCAGAAAGCCTGTCGAATAAGGATTGAGTCAGCGCCACACTATCGTATGGGTTATTTATTATTTTTAAAACTCGCAACAGCCCGATAGCTTCATCGCGGTCAAAGAAACGCAAGTTCTCTCCCGAAGCCACAGGCAGACCCATATCTTTTAATATCTCCACTGCACTCCGAACCTGTGCGTTCTTGGGTAGCAATATAGCGCACTCATTTAAATTTTCAGGGTTCTTAAACTTTCTTTTTATATCGACAGCGCAAGCGATGATCTCATCTCTCCCGTACTCTGCCTCAACCAGCCGAAGAGGTGTTACCCCCTTAGTCTTATGATTGCTTACAAGTTTTTCTTTAGTTATAGAGCTTTCTAATAATAGATGCGCAGAATCCAAAATAGTCTGAGTTGACCTGTAATTCTCTGTCAGGGTTATGAGCTTGGCCTTACCAAAAGAATGTTTAAAATTCTCAAAATATTCAAGTGATGCGCCACCGAATCCGTATATAAGCTGTCGGTCATCTCCAACCACGAAAATATTTGGTCTTTCGGTATCGCCCCACACTTTCTGCAAGAATTCATTTTGAATACCGCTAGAATCTTGATGTTCGTCGATCAAAATATATAAATACTTTTCTCTTATGTCATCGCGGACGTCATCACCTTCTTCCACAATTTTTACCAGATTTACTACTACGTCGTCATAGTCTAGTAAGACCACACCCCCAACACCCTTTAATTTATATTCTTCATAGAGTTCATAAAACCTCACAACTTCTTTTGTCCGCTCCAAGCTCTCTATCTTTCGTATGATTTCTTTTTTCAACTGTCCTTTGCTTTCTCCTTTAGTGGAAATACTACTTTCATCTTCTTTCAGAAAATTTATATCCCCATCTATTTCTTGTAAGAATTTCTCTGGACTTAGCCTTTCTCTTTTCAAGAGTGATATCGAAGACCTAAGATCTCGAAAATAAAGCGATGAGTTGGACCGAGGTTTGATATACTCCCATTCGTTGTCATGCAAAATCTGATCACACAAAAATATCACATCCTTATCATCCATAAGCCTTGGGGGTAAATCGAAACCCAACACCCCATAATGCTCCTCCAAAATACTCATGCCAAAACCATGGAACGTGGAAATGTTTACCTTGGAAGCAGTTGGGCCGATATACTTATGCAGACGCTCTCGCATCGCGCTAACACCGGAATTGGTAAAAGTTAAACACAATACCCCATCTGGGGCGGTGTCAGTCTTGGTCAGAATATTACCAATACGAAGAGCCAATATTTGGGTCTTGCCTGTACCCGGACCTGCCACCACCATCACTGGGCCGTCTGTGGTGTCTACGGCCTCTTTTTGAGCCTTATTTAACCTAGAATACTCCTCTTCGTATTGTGCTTTAAATCTGTCCTTCATGCTTCTCAGTATTTTACTGCAAACTTCGCCATTTTCCTAAACGCGTTCTTTTGATGGAATACGCTAGGGCTGGCACCCCGAGTTCTTCACCCAAAGAGTTGGCGATGGTCCGGACATATGTGCCCGAAGTGCACTTGATAGTAAAAAACCCTAACAAAAATTTGTTCTTTTCTTTTTTGCCAAGCTCCTTTTTCCAAACTTTTAGTATTTCTTTCTGGCGAAAATCTCCACCCACCTTGGATATTCTTTTTTCAACATCTTTCAAGAGTTTGCTTCCAGTTATTGTTTTTAAATTTTTCAGTTTTAAATCTTTGACTGTCACCTCTCGGCTTGGAGCTTCTATCTCTACCCCCTCTCTTGCGTAAGCAAAAAGTGGTTTGCCATTTACTGTCTTCGAAGAATACGCTGGATACTGCTGAACGATATCGCCTTTAAATTTCTTAAGGGTAGTTTTTATATTTTCACTCATGTCTGACATTCCAACATTCTCAAGAATGTGAGAATGTTGTACTTTACCAAGTATGTCGTAAGTGTCTGTGGAGAAACCAAAAAGCACTTCGAACTCATACTCTTTATCAAGATTCAAATATTTGTCTTTGTTTTTTGTTTCTTCACCGGCCAGTATCAAAAGCAACCCGCTCGCCATAGGATCAAGTCGTCCGGCATAAGTCATCGGCACATCTTTGTATTCTTTATTCTTTCGGCGAAAAGCCTCGAGTGCCTCGAGCGGAGTCTCCCCTTCTTTTTTATTAAGTAGAATTATTTTTTTCATTGCGGAGGCGGAGAGATTCGAACTCTCGATACCTTTCGGTATGCTACCTTTCCAAGGTAGTGGAATAAACCGCTATCCGACGCCTCCTCTGGCTCTTACGCAGACACAACTACACTCGCATCCTGGATGACCTCTTTTTGTAGAGTAAACAATTTTGGAGATAAAAGCCACTTATTTATAAGAGGGCTTAAGGTAAGCGCAAAACCAATGTTGCCAGCCAAGTGCAATGCTGTAAATGGGATTTGGAGCGCGAGCGCTGTCATCATGCTCTGCCCTAGAAATGGAGCAACTAAAACTCCCGTAACTAAATCAAAAAATATTGTCGCAAAAAAAGAGAATACGGCAAAGTTGGCAGGTGTAGCTTCATACTTTTTGAAATACACAGGTGTTACCAAGGCCACAACTCCATAAGTAACAGCTGTAACCCAAGTCCAAGAACCATAGTTCGTAAGTAGATCGTAAAGAACCATACCACTAACAGCAAACAAAAAAGCGAAAACTCCTCCGTATTTACGGCCCATAGGCATGATGGACGCCATCATCGGTTCTAGGTTTGGAGCTCGAAATGGCAATAAGCGGAACAACATTATGCCCACAAAAACGATGCCTATTTTGAAATGATTTTGAAAATTTTTCATGACTGGATTTTAATTATAGGTAAAAGGAAAGAAAGAAGCAAATTGACTTTTATCGTGTATGATTTGCTATAATTAAGAGAATGAATAAGTACACAATAACACTATTTTTATTGGTTCTCTCTGCGATGGGGTTTTGGGTATTCAGCAACCCCGGCCGAGAAGAGATAACCAACTATCCAGTGAAAGGCACAAAGATAGTGGCCTTAGGTGACAGCCTGATCCAAGGCATCGGAGCCACCAAGCAAAACGAACTTCCCTCCCTCCTAGCTAAGAAAATTGGCCTACCTATCCTAAACATGGGTATCTCTGGCAACACTACAGCCGACGGGCTCGCTCGAATAGACAAAGTAATCGAACAAAAGCCTGACATTGTACTACTGCTCCTAGGAGGAAACGATTTTCTAAGAAAAGTTCCGAAAGAAACAACATTCAAAAACATCGACTCCATAGTCTCAACCCTCCAACAAAACGGATCTTTAGTCATACTACTTGGTGTCCAAGGTGGCGTACTGACCGATGGCTACGACGAATATTTTGAAGAAGTGGCTAAAACCAGAAAAACACTTTATGTCCCAAATGTACTAGACGGAATCATCGGACGCAAAGAACTTATGAGTGATAGCATCCACCCGAACGACTTGGGCTATGCAAAAATCGCTGACAAAATATATCCGGTTCTCCAAAAAGCACTCGAGTAAGTATTGAAATACGTATTTAAATACTTACTCCAACACTAAAGCATTTTTAAGAAATCCTTCTCTGACAATACTCTGACGCCGAGCTTCTCTGCATTATTAAGCTTAGACCCAGCCTCTTCGCCAGCGACAACATATGAAGTATTTTTAGAAACAGAACCAGAGACTTTTCCTCCAAGGTTTATTATTTTCTCTTTGGCCAGCTCTCTCGAGAGAGTGGAGAGTGTGCCAGTCAGGACAAAAGTGAGACCTGAGAATTTACCCTTTTCTGCCTTCTCCATCTTGAGGACACGCACACCATTCCCTTCCAGCTTCTTCAAAAAATTTAAATTGTTTTTATCTCGGAAAAATTCATACACGCTTTTAGACACAGCTCCTCCCACATTCTCTATGTCATTTATTTCTTCTACATTAGCGTTCATAACTTTCTCCAGAGTTCCAAAATTAAGAGCCAAGTCTCGGGCAGTCTCCTCTCCGACATGCAGAATTCCTAATGCCCATAAAAACTTGGACAAAGGTATTTTCTTTTTATCATTTATTTCTTTGACTATATTCTCTGCAGACTTTTCGCCAAATCTTTCTAATGTAGATATATCTTCTTTGGTCAAAGTAAAAATATCAGCAGCGTCAGTTATTAAACCTTCATCCTTAAACCTTCGCAGTACCTTGGGTCCAAGCTCATATATATCAAACACAGAGACAAAATGTTCCAAGTATCTTTCGTTCTTGGCTCCACACTTTAGGTTTATGCAGTAGTACGCCACCGAGTCACTACCACTTAAGGCCTTCTTCTCTACTCCTCCACCGCAGGCGGGGCACGCAGTAGGTATCTTCACTTTCTTCTCTTTGCCCGTGCGAAGCTTTACCAAAACTTCTACAACCTTTGGTATTACATCTCCAGCTTTTTCAATGACCACAGTGTCGCCGACACGGAGATCAAGGCGTTCAATCTGATCCATATTGTGGAGCGTTGCCTTAGCAACAGTAGATCCTGCGACCAAAGTAGGCTCGAAGACCGCAAGCGGAGTAAGCACTCCTGTCCTGCCGACATTTATCAAAACATCTTTTACTAGAGTCGTGGCCTTCTCTGCTGGGAACTTGTAAGCTGTTACACCTCGAGGGTCTTTGCCGGTCACCCCCAAGCTTTCAAATGTAGCTGTGTCATTTATGTTTATGACCACTCCATCAATCCCGAAAGGCAATTTCTCGCGAACTTTCGAAATATTTTCTATAAAACCTAAAACCTCATTTGTGTTTTTGCAGACCTTAGAATTTTCATTTACTTCAAAACCTAAGGCTTCCAACAGTTCGTGCTTCTTGGAGTGCTTGTCTATCTTGTTTTCCCAATCAGGGGATATCTGATCAATACTGTAAGCAAAAAAATCCAAAGTGCGAGCTCTGGTAAGCTTGGGGTCAAGCTGTCGGAGCGACCCGACGGCTGCGTTTCTAGAATTCGCAAACAAAACCTTGCCCTCTTTCTCTTGAGCAATGTTTAATCGGATTAAGGTGCCTTTAGACATCAAAGCCTCTCCACGAACTTCTATTTTTTTAGGATATGGAGATTTTAATTGAAGTGGTACACTCTTTATGGTTTTCAGATTTTCAGTTATGTCTTCCCCTGTTTCGCCGTCCCCCCTTGTAACACCTCTTACAAATTTTCCGTTTTCATAGATAAGAGATATCGCCAAGCCATCAAACTTGAGCTCGCAGAAATATTCCGGCTTTTCTTTTTTTGATATCAATTTTAAGTTTCTGTTTTCCCACTGCTCGAGTTCTTCTTTAGAAAAAACATTGCTTATAGAATACATCCGCACTTCATGACGGACCTTCTTGAATTTATCAAGAGGCTTGCCCCCCACCCTGTTCTCTGGGGCATTCGGATCCACAAATTCTGGGAATTCTTTGAGCAAGGCATTCAGCTCACGCGTCAAAGAATCATACACATCATCAGTAACATCTGGAGCATTTTCGGTATGATAAAGGCCTCGCAGGCGATCAATCTCGCTACGTAGCTTTTTTATTCGGTTAAGAGCCTTCGTCCTTTCCATGAAGATAGAATAACACTATTTTGGACTATTGAGAAAGGATTTCAATGGTCCTTACGTGCCAACCGCTGGAGGTACCTGCACCTGGAAGACCTCCTGTATTATTCCCCCAAGAGGCCAAACCTCCGTTTGTATCGTGACCGGACACCTCGAAATTAAGGGCGGCTGGAGTAGGCCCTGGTCGATTTGCACGATTTGTCATGCCCGCAGGTGGATTTTGAAGATTCGTATTACTACTCCTGTGTCCTGCAAAACCTGCAACCCAAGAGCTACCACTAGAATTAACCATTGTTAAAGCTGGGTAGGTAACCGTATTTCCAAGACTAGCAGAGTTAACAGCGCTTGCTCCTATTGGCGTAGTAAGATTTTGACCACGATACACATGGGCCACCATACTCGTCACCCCACCCCAGTTTCCGCTTGTAACACCATTGTCAGCAGTAGCAACCATGTATGCAACACGGCTGGCGTTTGTGTTTACGCCCGAAGCACCACCGGGAGGGGTAGTCCAACCAGCAGGAGCGGTTGGCACAGCAACGCTTCCAGACCTGTAAGCGAATATGATCACCAAATCACCAGCAAGATGAGGTGGTATAGGGACAGTAACACCTATTGCAGAACTCGCACCCACAAAAGTAATTTGAGGTATAAGGGCAAAGTTGGCAGTAACATTCATATTTGAAGTCATGGTAATACCACATGATGGATTCGTTCCATACGAAGCACAATCTCCACCCCAGCCAGTAAACGTAGAACCTGAGGATGGTGCTGCAGTCAAATTCACATTTGATCCTGACGCATATGAATTAGAACATGTGGCTCCGCAATTAATTGTCTTTGGGAAGTCAGCAGAATCAACCGTACCAGAACCAACTTTAGCCACATTCAAAGTAAAATTACTTGGAGGGGCGGTCACAGTCACTAGATTTGATGTAGTAAGAAGATTATTCACATCATCATTCTTGAACAATCTAAAATTGTAATCATTAGAAGACATCGGCATAGTAAATGTACATGAGCCAGAAACAAGTGCGCTTCCGCCCGGAGTCGTAGAACAGGTAGGTGAACCACTCGCGTATTTATAATTTATCTCAGCGGAAGGATTGCCCGCAGAAGCCAAATACAAACCTATATAATCCAAAACTGTCGGTGTGGGTACATTATCAAACGTCACAGTCACAGTACCTCCAGGACTTACAGTACTAGGACTAGCGACAAGAGAAGCTGAGCCGTTAGGATCACCACCATAAGTGACCTTGATACTGCGTTCGACTCTATTGGCTGTAAAGTTGCAAGAGTTGTCTCCTTTGTTGTAACCCTTGGAATCTATGGTGGTAGTCACCGGGTTGGTGGCGAAATCTTTGGTAACAGTCACATTGGCACAAGAGCCAGAGCTCGTACCCAATCCGGTCAAAGTGAATGCCCAAGAGTTTGCGGATCGAGAAGTAAATGGGGTGCTACTGCCCATACAAGTCACCGACCCCGCACCTCCAGAAATAACAAAAGACGTTGACGCACTCTTATCGTTTGCCAAGGCGCACTCTGCCCCGATGTCGGCTGCATAAAAAGCTTCATTGGTATCTTTTGCAGATGTACTGAAATTTATTTCCTGTAAGGATATATTGGCAAGACCAAATGAAACAGTAAGAATAATACTCGTGGCGATTATGGCAAAGAGTATGACGAATCCCTTATTCTTTTTTATTTTTAAAAATTTCATAGCAAACCTATTCTACCCAATTAAATAAATTCTCTGAAAAAGAAGTGCTGTAAACCCTAGAACCCTGAGTCCAGTATACCGTGGAAGTTACTTTTAATTCATCAGCAGACACCTGACTAACAGTTATTTGCCGAACAAAACCGGAAGCAGTTCCAGAAGCATAGCCGTACCTACCTGTACCAGAATCATACAGAAGATTTGGGCACGAATTACTATTAGGGCAAGTAGTGACGGCCATTTGGGTCACCGGCATGTTAGTCCCCAAAGAAAATAGATTGACTGGGTCAAAATAACACGCCTTGGGTGTGCCACAATTCGGCAACATTTTTGTATTCACAAAAGTAGTCCACCCTACACCAGCCGAAGCCGAATATAGAACATAGGTATCTCTCATGTTTCTGATATACTCCATGCCTTCTTGGGCCAAGTACCCAGCGGTAGATTTTTGCTTGGCATAACCAGTGCTAGAAATACCTTGGCCCAAAATCACTAGCATAGTCAAAACAGACACAGTGAAGATAGATACAGCCACTAGGGTTTCAATCAATGTAAACCCCCCTTGCTTTTTATTTTTTTGTGTCAAAAATAATTTCATATGTTAAAAATTAAAATCTGCAGTATATGTATTTCTGCCACCAGCACCTGAAGGCACCGTCGCTGAGACAACCGAACTCAAAACTGTCCAAGCGGAACCGTCTGTACTTCCCTCCACGGTCCATGTTATTGGGTCTCTGATATCCAAGTCTCCAGCAGTAGCATATTTGTAACCATTGAAAGTAACAGGTGTGCCCATATTAATGGTCAGTATCATTGGCGTATTGGGAGGATTCGGACCAGCAGCACCAGTATTGCACAATTTATTAGATGGAACTGAGGAGATGCCATCAATTGCCTTATTTGCACCCTCATTAACACTACCGACAGATCCTATAACTGAGGCATTTGAACCCCCAGGCCAAGCGACAGGAGTGCCATCCAACAGAAGAGTAAATTCTGCTATCTGTGTACAGCCTGAGGTTGGCTCTGTTCTTGTTTGCGTAACATTAAACCTGACATATTGATAAGACGCAGGACCAGAAGCAGCAGCTACGCTGTCTATGTCCACCAATCTTTGAGAAACAGAGGTTTGTAATGAAAACGGAGAAATCACATTGTTTTTTAGAACCACTCTTCCTGATAATTTGATATTAATAAGTGGCTGTTGCTGGTCGGTACTCGGACCCTCGGCACCCAAAACAGCAAAGTTGGACGTGGCGTCGATAATGACCTCTGTCGGGTTAAGCTGGACCCAAGTCACACCACTGTCTGTGGATTTGCTTATATTAAAAGTCACGCCACTGTCTAATGATTCTACTTTATAAACCCATTGATCTCCGTCATTACTAGGATTGCCATAAGCAGACTCAAAAGCCACCGCCCCTCCACCAGAACAGCTCTTGGCTATATTTAAGGTCGGAACAGAATAATCTGCATTATCAACACAATGGAAATTGTACCCAGTACGCATATTTCTAGACATTTCTTCCATTATAAAATTCAAGCTATCAAGAACAGACCTCATGTCTTGAGATTTTTGATGGATACGATTTGCATTGAGGAGTGCGTCCATGCCCACCATGACCACCACCAAGAACAGCGCCACGGCTATCATCGTCTCGATAATGGTGAATCCCCGACTCTTTGATTTATTTTTAAAAATACTTACTTTCATATTAATTTATTTGCACTCGGCCAGATGGATAAACCTTTATCGATGATGAAACCCCCATAGGCGAAAGAAGAGTTATCTGAACATAAGAGACACTGCCGGTGAAAGCCGTATTGGACCTGAAGGTCGCTGAAGAGTCAGGTCGTGTGAAAGATATATTGAGATCCGCAAGAGAAGTTGAGGTTCCATTGGAATAATAGGCAAGCAAGGACGAAATAGAACTAGACTTAGTTATGGTTATTCTATTTAAACACTCAGATCCGTGACACAAAATGGAGTCACTAAAAGTCTTGCCTTGATCTAGATCAGCAAATTGAAAGAACCCTTTGGGCGTAGCCATATCGAAAGAGACACCATATGACGGCTTCCAAGGGTTCACTGTTGGTGTTTTGCCCGCATACATTTTCCCAGACAGAGAATCCTTTTGAGTTTCTACTATCTTAAGCGCCATGTCGTTGACCAAAGTCTTCACATCCACTTTTTCTTGGAACCTTCGGTAATTAAAAAGAGTAATAGAACTAATAATCGAAAATATACTCAAAACCACAATGATTTCCACATAAGTCATCCCTCGGTTTTTTTGTATTTTTGTCGAAAATATATTCATCCTATTCTAAAACCCAAGATAAAATATGTTCAAATTAAAAACGAAAGCGAGAAATGACCCCAGCACCAGAAACGGGGCAAAAGGAAGCTCGCTCTTCATTCCCTTTTTAGATAACAACAGAAGCAGTACTCCCACTAATGCTCCTATCCAAAAAGATATTATGATTGCGCTTAACCCTCTAGTTAATCCAAGTAAATAACCTAATCCAACGATAAGCTTGGCATCACCCAAGCCCATCCATGCACCCTTGGAGAGCAACCAGATAAGAGCAAAAGGTAAAGCGAGCAATAGGCCAGAGAAAAGTTCCTTTATTGGAGGCACGGTAGGGTCAAGGCCCATATCGGAGAACAGAAACATTCCCCCGAAAGCCATGAGCGCTATGACCAAGGCAAAAGAATCTGGAATTATCTTGTGCTTTATGTCGTACACAGAGACTACCAACAGGAGAGAAAACATGACTACATAGTATGCGTAGGTAAAAGCAAAAGACAAAGAGTCAAAGAAAACCAAATAGTGAAGTTTCCAGAAAATAAGGGCAAAGATGATCCCAGTCATGAATTCAACGATTGGGTACTGGAAAGATATCCTAGACTTACAAGACCTGCAACGCCCAGCCAGAAATACATAACTGAAAACTGGGACCATGTCGTACCAAGCCAGCTTGCTCTTGCAAGACATGCAAGCACTCCTGCCCCCCAAAGTCTTGGAAGAATTGTAACGATAGATGACTACATTCAAAAAACTACCTATGATAAGTCCGAAAAGAAAAAATATAGTTAAAAGAAGTATAGCCATATTATTTTAGTTACAAAGATATGTTGTTACGTTCAAGGCTGTTGCTGGAGCAGAAGCAACAGTCTTGGCTACGCCTGAGCTATCCACACACCAAGAAGAAGTAGCGCTTGTTTTTAGGCCCACAGCTACACCCCATGCGCTTGCAGAATTTCCGCACCAAACGCCGTTACCTCCCCTGTTTCGAGCTTCGATTATTGCCTCAGCAATGGTTTTATCTCTGGCAAGCATATAGTTTGCCCCGGCACTGTACACCAAAGTAGAACAATTCTGCACACCGGCAGCACTACCACCAGCAGGCAAGAAAGAATTTCCATTATTAAGATAAAACAACTCAGACTGATTACGCACTGTGTTCAAGTTTGACTTGATGGCTGCATCTCCCCCTTTGCTCCTAGCACTATTAACAGAAGACAATACTATCGCAGACAAAGTTCCGATTATGGCGACCACCACCAACAGTTCAATTAATGTAAAGCCTCTTTTGTAATTTATTTTATTCATATAATTTCATTTATTGATAAAAACTAATTGTATTTATTATATCACACTAAAACAAACAAAAACCACCCGAGAGGGTGGTTTTTGTTAAATCGAGTGATTTTATATTAAGGACAGGTTGTAATACCAGCGGCTAGTGTTGTAGACTCTTTTGAAGCTCCAGTCCAGTCAACACACCAACCAGCGTTAGTACCAGTAGGGGCCTTCAATGCTGTAATTGCAGCCCAAGCTCCTGCAGAGTCATGACAAGCAGAAGATCCTGAACCTGCAGCTGTACCTGGAGGGTTTGCTGGAACATACGCAG
>CAZVBK010000014.1:0-12766 GCA_964625485.1 uncultured Candidatus Saccharibacteria bacterium | reverse complement strand
TATTTAATTATACCAACAAAAACTATCTACGGCGAGTTAGAACTTCAGGACCATCCTCTCCGATATATACAGTGTGTTCAAAGTGTGCGCTTTTTTTACGATCGTTTGTTATAAATGTGTATCCGTCTTTTAGTAGAGTCACTTCTTCGGTACCATTATTCAACATCGGCTCAATAGCGATGACCATACCGGGCACCAATTTTTCTCCAGCTCCTTTGCGTCCAAAATTCGGGACATAAGGATCCTCATGAATTTCCCGTCCTACTCCATGCCCAGCCAAGACCTCCACTATTCCATATTTATTCTTTTTATTGCCACGAACAAAACTCTCGATGGCGTGCCCTATGTCTCCTACTCTTCCCCCTGGCTGAGCCGCGTCTATGCCTACATTCAAAGCCTGCTCGGTCATCTCCATTAGCTTTATAGAAGAAGGACTCACTTCTCCTACTGGCACAGTTATAGCCATATCAGTAAAAAGTCCTTTGTGTTTAAGACCAAGATCTATCGATACGATATCTCCTTCTTTTAATATTTTATCGGCTTTTGGTATGCCATGCACGACTTCTTCGTTCACAGAGACACACAAACTGGCCGGAAAAGGAGTAGGTGCTCCAGATGGTTTGTAGTTTAAAAAAGCTGGCTCATCCCCCATCTCTTTTATAAGCTCGTAAGCATAGTCATCTAGAGCTTTAGTGGAAACTCCGGGAGCAACTTTCAGTTTTACCTTGTGCAAAATCTCGGACAGTCTTCTGCCCCCTTCTCGTAAAGTTTCTATTTCTTCTTTTGTTTTTATAATTATTGCCATAACTTACGCGATGATAGTCCCCACAAATTTTTCTCCTGCCAAGCAATTCTTCAAGTTATCCATCGGCTTGCCGTTCATTATCATGACTTGTATACCAGCCTTTTCTGCCATCTCTGAAGCAATAGGATCAAATGGAGAATTTAGCCCCGGGTTCCACTCTTTTGGAATGATGGCTCGATAATCTGCCCAAGAAATGTTTTCTAGCTTTTTAGCATTTGGGTTTGTGTGAGGATCAGAATCATATACATGGTCAGCGTTAGATAGATTGATTATCTTTTTAGCACCTACAGTATTTGCGCCAAGAACTGCGTCTGTGTCAGAGCTTTGTCCTGGCTCGTCAGCTGAACCTATAACTATAGGTTTATTGAAAGAAAAATCTGAAGATAGATGCGAGATAACTTCTTCGTGTGCATATTCCCCAAACATTACTCGCACAAGTTCAGCGTTCAGGCGAAGTGAAGCTATGCCCAACCAATCCAAATCATCGTTTGAAGGATTGCCGAGCTCTTTGGCGGCACCTTGGTATTTGCGGGCGATTCTGCCTCCACCGGTAATGATCACAAATTTCTTACCTTGGGCCACATGAGACAATATGAGTTCCTTGAAACCCTTCAAAAACTCCACATCCAGTTCCTCTGGTATGATCAAAGACCCTCCTAATGAAATTATTATTGTCTCTTCCATATATTTAGTAACCCAATGCTTTTATTATGTCTTCGTGGACTTTCTCTACTGGCTGTTCCCCGTTTATTGTATGCATCTGATATCCAGCCTTACCGTCAAAGTATTGCATCGAAGGCACGACGTTGTTTACGTACTCATCAAAACGTCTTGCTATGCCCTCGTCGTTGTCATCCTCTCGCCCTCGCAATTTGTTTCGTTTTACTGCTTCTTCTTTACCAACTTGGATATAAATTATTTTTACCTTATCCCTTTTGAAAAACTTCATAAGAGCATCGAAGTTTTCGGACTGTAAAACAGTGCGGGGATAACCATCCGCTATCAAATGCTTGTCAGGAGAAACTCCTTCCACTAAAATATTTGTAAATATTGCATTGGTTAAGAAGTCTGGCTGAAGCTCACCTCTATTCATAGAGTCTTTGACCAGAGTACCAGTATAAGTGCCGAGTTCCATGAAACGGCGGTACTCATTGCCAGGGTACGCATACACGCACTCCTTGCCATCCTTCTGTTTCAAGAATTCCATCAATAGCTTGACCTGAGTGCCCTTTCCAGAGCCCACTATACCAAAAAACACAAAAGTATCTGCATTCATGTCCTAACAATACAAAATTTAGCTTGAATAATCAAGGTGGAACTTGTATGATGTAACTAATGAAAAAAGAGATAATAACTATCTGCGGAGGCCTAGGAAGCGGTAAATCTAGTACTGCAAAAAAGGTAGCTGAGGTGCTTGGGTTCAAGCATTTTTCTTCAGGAGATTTCTTCCGTCAGGTCGGAGTCGAGCTTGGACTTTCTGTAAACGAAATCAACAAAAGAGCAGAAACAGACCCTGAAATAGACTATAGAACAGACCAAAAACTAAGAGACCTAAAGGACTCTAGCAAGGTGGTTATCGACTCTCGAACTGCATTTCATTGGATTCCAGAATCCTTTAAGGTGTACCTGGATCTTGCTCCCGAAATAGCTAAACATCGCGTAGTAAATAGCCTTACCGAAAACAAACTCAGAAGCCAAAGTGAGCAAGCATCAACGCCCGAAGAAGCTTACACTAAAATTGTAGAGCGATTGGAAAGTGAACAGAAAAGATACTGGGATCTATATAAAATAAACAACCGAGACTTAAGCCAATTTAATCTTGTAGTAGACACAGAAAAAAACAACCTCGAGGAGGTTGTTTCTATTGTACTTAGTGAATATAAAAAGTGGTTAGAGGATTAGTATTCTCTCATTGATACCTGAGCATCAACTTTCTTGATCAAGTCTAGAACCACAGAGACAACGATGAGGATTGTCGTACCTCCTAGTGCAAGGGTCGTGATACCTGTAGCCTTTTGCATGATTATAGGAAGCACGGCTATAAAGCCCAAGAATGTAGCTCCTAGAAGTGTAATGCGAGTAAGGACCTTGGAGATGTATTCTGAAGTAGAAGCTCCTGGGCGAATGCCTGGGATGAATGCTCCGTTCTTTTGCAGGTTGGTAGACAATGCTTCAGGATCGAAAGTAACTGCAGTGTAGAAATAGGTAAAAATGAATACAAAGAAGAAATACAGCACTGCGTACGTAGTACTTGTCTGAGAAAATCCTACTAGGGCATCAGATATCGCAGAAACTGTTTCGTTTGTAAATCTTGAAAGGAAGTTACCAATGATATTTGGGAAAAGAAGAATAGACAATGCAAAAATTATCGGGATAACTCCGGCTTGATTCACACGCAAAGGTAGGTAGGTAGATCCGCCACCATATGTTTTCATCCCGCGGATTCTCTTGGCATAAGTCACCGGTATTGGTCTTTCCGCTTCACTGACGAACACAACCCCTGCCACAATCAAAACTCCTACCACAGCGAATAACGCAAGGGTTGGTATTTGAGAAGGATCAAAAGTAAATATTGTTTGACTGATCTTGGAAGGCAAAGTAGCAACTATACCTCCGAAGATTATCAAAGATACACCGTTTCCGATACCGAATTCTGACACAAGCTCTCCGATCCACATCAAGAAGACTGCTCCGGCCACAACGATTATAAGATTGGTGATACGGTCAAAAGGAGTTAGGCCCACCAAAATGTTTTGGTTTTCAAGGATGGTCAAAAGGCTGTAGCCCTGTATTGCTGCTAGAGGCACAGTAAGCATTCTTGAATATTGAGAGAAACGCTTTCTGCCCGCCTCCCCTTCTTCGTGGTAGATCCTCTTTAGTGATGGCACCATTATAGTCAAAAGCTGCATTATGATGGAGCTAGTGATGTATGGGCCGACACCGAGCATTATTATTGAAAGATTAGAAAGTCCACCTCCAGAGAAGATGTTTAGGATTCCGAAGAATTGACTGTTGGAAAGGAAACGAGTAAGAGCTAGACTGTCTACTCCTGGTATAGGAATAGCAGAAAGAAGTCTGAAAATAACTAGAACAAAAAGAACGAACAAAACTTTTCTTCTTAGGGAAGAATCGGTCCAGATGAGTTTTATTTTGTTCCAGAAGTTTTGCATATTTTTTTCTTAAAAAACTTTATCTTACCTTGATCTTGCCTCCTCGTAGTCCTAGTCTCTTTCTCATTGCAGCCATTGTCTCGTCTTTAGAAATTATCTTGTCTCCTTTTACGATTATGGTCTTACGGATAGAGTTGAACTGATATCCTCGCATCTTCGGCAACTTCTTTATGATATCACGGAGTTCTGGACGACGCTTGTTACCAGCACGAGCTGTCTGACCCTTGCCTCCACGGCCAGCAGTCTTGGCGTGTTTACCACCACGACCTACTAGTCTGTCTCTCTTATTCTTATGATCTCTTTTTAGGTTATGTATTTGCATATAATTAGATTATTTTGCTTCTACTGCTTCACGAGGAAGTTCTTTGCCTTCTACCACCACAGTATCTGCTACAGGCTTGCTGTATTTTGTAGAAATTTGAGAGAAAGCTTCCATCACCGCCTTGGCATTGTTAAGCTTGTTCTTACTGCCTGAAAGTATTTTACCTGTTACATCCTTGATACCAGCAAGCTTGATGATGTCGCGGAGTACTGATCCTGCTACAAGTCCACGTCCTTTGTTTGGCATTATCATAACTTGCGCACTTGAAAACTTAGCTTGAACTTCGTAAGGGATAGACATGGTCTTGGTCAGATTTAGCTTTACCATGTTCTTCTTTGCATTTCTTAGAGCCTTGTTGATAGCTAAAGATGTATCTCCAGCCTTTCCAAGACCTAGACCAATAGAACCCTTCTTGTCCCCTGCTACTAGTGCTACAGAAAAAGAGAAACGTCGTCCTCCTGCTACCACACGAGTAACGCGTCTGATGTTTAGAATCTTCTGATCAAATTCAGGCTTTGGTCGTCCGAAAGATTGGCTTCGGCGCTTTATGTTTGGGCGAGATCCACCGGTACTGCTTGTATTATTTTGTTCGTTTGTCTTTTCCATAATTTTGATTATTAAAATTTAAGACCATTAGCGCGAGCTTCGTCGGCAACTATTTTGATACGGCCAGTGTACTTGAATCCGTTACGATCAAAAACAACCTTATCTATCTTTGCGCCCAAACAAGCTTCGGCGATTTGCTTGCCTACCACCTTTGCTCTTTCAGTCTTGGTGCCTTTGGTTGCCTTGATGTCGCTAGCTTGGACTATAGTCTTGCCTGTGTTGTCGTCGATAACCTGAGCATAGATAAATTTGTTAGATCGAAAAACAGACAAACGAGGTCGCTCCGCTGTGCCACTTATCCTACTTCGGATCTTTGCCTTTAGTCTTATTCTTTTGTCGGTTTTGTTTGCCATAAATTTAAAATAAAATACTATGCAGTCTTCTTACCTTGCTTGCGTCTGATAACTTCGTCACTGTAACGCATGCCCTTACCCTTATAAGGTTCTGGCTTCTTCAAAGCGCGAACTCCTGCAGTAAAACTACCTACCAATTCTTTGTCTATTCCAGTAACAGTGATGTTGTTCTTCTCGGCAGTAACAGTCAATCCTTCAGGGATAGCTACAACAACAGGGTGAGAAAAACCAAGTGCTAGATGCATGTCCTTGCCCTTAACTTCAGACTTGAAACCAACTCCTTCTAAGATAAGCTTCTTTGAGTAAGGAGTTTGCACACCAGCGATCATATTCTTGATGTGAGATGCGTATGTACCCCATAGAGATTTTGAGAATTTGTCGTTTCTCTTGATAGCTAGAGTTATGAGAGTGCCTGCGATGTTTACAGTTATGTCATCACGAAAAATCTTGGTTAGAGTTCCCTTTGGACCTTTCACTGTTATCACACCGTCCTTTTGAGAGACTTCTACTCCGCTCGGTATTTGTATTTCTTGTTTTCCAATTCTTGACATAAAAATTATTTATTTGATTACCAAATCTTAAACAACGCTTCTCCTCCGACCTGTTCCTTTCGTGCTTGCTTGCCTGACAGAATTCCTTTTGGTGTTGAAAGCACCAGAAGACCCGAACCATTTCTGACTGAGTGAATGTCTTTCATGCCGAAATAAACGCGTCGTGATTGCTTGGAAACTCGTTCTGCGTGGTTGATCTTTGGCTTACCGTCTACATACACAAGTGTAACTTCGAGCATAGGCATGCCTTGCTTTACTTTCTTTGCAACTCCAGATACATAGCCTTCCTTTTCTAGACACACCGCAATGGCGTTCTTTAGCTTGGAATAAGGGAACGCTACAGACTCCTTGCCTGCAACAGAACCGTTCTTCATCATTATTATCATGTTTGCGATTGAATCCATAAAATTATTTATTACCAAGAAGACTTACGAACACCCGGAAGCATACCTTCGTTTGCTAATTCACGGAAGCAGATACGACAAATACCGAAATCTCGCATAAAGCCATTTCCACGGCCACAACGAAAACATCGATTCTTCTGTCGAGTGCTAAACTTTGGGGTCTTTTTACTTCTTGCTATAACTGATGTTTTTGCCATATATATTAAAAAGAGGATTGACCCTGTTAATATCTCGCTTTTATTCTTTAAACCCTTATAACTAAGGAATTAAAGGAGAAAAACGGATTAATCAAAGCCATACTCCCTGTCCGTAGATACTATCAGATATGCCCGAAAGAGTCAACTCGCCACTCTTTACATTTCCTAGGGTTGGTGTAGTCTGATTGTTAGACGCCTAATACTAGCCCTTTGACTCCCCTAAGAGGATATCTACATGCTGCGAACGATCTTGTCTTTTTTGAGGAAAAGTACCCCTGAAATGACCCGAAGGACAGAGGAGCACTTCGCAAAACGCCTTGAGAAAAAAGCCAAAAAGGAAACCGCAAAATTGAAACTTCGGAATATGGTTCTACATCATGTAGACTGGCTGCCTTTTTATGTGCAAAAAAATACACCAAGTGGCCCAACGCTCGTTTGTGTTGTCAGACTAAACAGCAAGCGCGACAAAATTCTGGTTTGGGGGGCGCACCCTTCTGGTCAAATCAAGGAGTGGTTTGCCTCAGACGCCGTCGGACAAAAACAAGCCCTAGGCAAAGTCTTGGAAGTTATCCAGGGCTACGCCACCCCCGGCCCCAAGGCCCCTAAACGGAGACACTCATGTCCATCGCCGAATCACTAAGCTTCATTTGGAAAACCTACTCACAGGACTACATTCTTGGAGCTTTCCTTGCTTGTGGTCTCTATTGTCTCTTCGGATGGCTCGGCAACAAAGCCGGTGCCTATCTGAGAGGAAAGTCCGAGCGACAGTAAACACCATCGCGCAATTGCGCAAAAAAGCCCCGCGTCACAACATATGACCCGGGGCTTTTTTCGTTACCCCGGAGGCTGCGCCTCTGGGGTCTTGACCTATGGCCCACTTGGTGTAAGGTTACATTGAAAGCACATTACCACCTACCAAGGAACTTTCATGCCTGAAAGCACAAGCAACCACGGTTGGCTCGATACCGAAACGCTCAGCAAAGAGCTCGGTCTCACCGCCGAACAAAAAACTCGGTTGGAACAGAACGTCGCTGAGTGGGACGCAAAAGTCGAACCCCTGCTCGCTGGGATTCGCGCCTGCCGTACCTTCACTGCTTTCCCAGAACAGGGATAACCATCAATTAAACCAGAGGACGTAACCATGCTCGAAAAACTGTGGTCTTTCTTGGCAGAAATTGGGATCGACCCCATTATTGCCAAAATAGCTTTTGGGGTAATTGGTTTTTTGATCATATTTGTGGGTGTCATGCGTTACACAGAGATGGCGCTCGACTCAAAAATTAGAGCACAGTATCAGTACTATCACTATGCTCCGCCAACTGGCCCACCCAAAACGGGGTCGAAGCGCTTGCGCAGAAAAATGGCGCGACCGAGGAAATATCGATCGGTAGCGTAAACAAAAAGCCCCGTCGCAACATGCGACGGGGCTTTTTTCTTTTTTAATTATTTCTTCTTAGTTTCTTCTTCTTTCTTGAAAGGCACTCCGAGTAGTTCAAAGAAAGCCATACCCTCTTTGTTTGTCTTTGCTGTAGATACAAGGGTGATAGCAAGACCGAACACATCCTTGATATCTTCATCTGCTGTTTCTGGGAAGATAGTGTGCTCCTTGATACCGATAGTTAGGTTACCGATATTATCCACTGCTCTCTTAGTTATACCACGGAAGTCTTTAGTACGAGGAAGGGCTACGTTGATAAGCTTTTCCAAGAATGCGTACATTCTCTTTCCTCGCATGGTAACCATCACACCCACAGGGTCTCCTTGGCGGATTTTGAAAGTCGCGATAGATTGCTTTGCTCCACGCATAGAACCCTTCTGTCCAGTGATTTTAGCAAGACGCATTTGGATAGCATCGTTCTTGTTCTTATCTTTCTTTACAGCAGTTCCAGTACCGACGTTCACAACGATCTTCACCATCTTTGGTGCAGCCATTATGTTCTTGTATTTGAAAGCATCTTTCATCTTTTCAAATGCCTGTACTTCCTTTTCTTTTATAGTTAAGTGTTTCATTTTTTCTTTATACTTTAAACTTTCTACTTTATAACTTACAACTCTTGGTTACTCTTGCGAGCGATGCGGACCATCTTGTCCCCCACCTTTTTCTTGCCGATTCTAGTAGGCTTGCCTCCCTTTGGATCAGCGATCATGACATTCGAAGCACTCATAGGCATAGCTACGTTAACCATACTACCCTTCTCTCCACTCTTACGAGGGCGTTGGTGCTTCTTCATGACATTTACACCTTCCACTATCACCTTGTTCTCTTCACGGAGAACTCGAGTAATCTTGCCAGACTTTCCTTTGTCCTTGCCGGTGATAACTATTACATTGTCGTTTTTCTTTAATTTCATATACTTATTCAAATTATCTTATATCACCTCAGGTGCAAGAGAAATTATTTTCTGGAAACCTTTCTCTGCAAGTTCGCGTGGGATAGGACCGAACACACGTCCTGCCTTTGGATCTTTCTTGCCCTTTTCTAGTATCACTACAGCGTTGTCATCAAAACGAATGTAAGAACCATCCTTTCGGCGGTAAGCATTGCGAGTTCGCACCACTACAGCTTGGTGAACATCTTTCTTTTTAACACCCTTACGAGGAGAAGCTACTTTGACAGAGATGATAACAAGCTCGCCCAAAGTGGCATAGCGCTTCTTGGAAGAGCCTAAAACCTTGAACACCTTACCTATGGTGCCTCCGGCGTTGTCTGTTATTTTTACTAATGATTCTGGTTGTATCATAAAATTATTTTACTACTTTAAACTTTTTATCTTTTGAAATTGGCCTGGTTTCCATTATCTCTACCTTGTCTCCGATTTTGTATTTGTTTTCTTCGTCATGGGCCTTGTATTTCTTGTTCTTGTTGTAGAACTTGCCGTACATAGGATGCTTCACAAAGCGAGACACAGAGACCACGACAGTCTTGTCCATCTTGTCGCCAACGACTACACCCTTGAGGATTAGTCCCTTGCCTTCCACTACTTCCTTATTCTCTTGTGTTTTCTTTGTTGCCATAACTTTTTATATTTAAATTACTTATTTCACTATTTCTCTACTTCGCATCTCAGTCATTAGACGAGCTATTTGTTTCTTTATGGTTGCTCCTTCTTTCACATTCTTTGACTTTGATCCTTCTGCCTTGAAATGCACAGATCGCAAATCCTCACGAAGACCAGCTAGTTTCTTGGTCATGTCCTCGGTCTTAACTTCTTTTAAATTTTCTTTCTTTGTTGCCATAAAATTATTGTTTGGTTACACGAGCTATTACTCTGGTCTTGACTGGAAGTTTTGCACCTGCCTTTCTTAGGGCCTCACGAGCCACAGACTCTTCTACGCCGTCCACTTCGAAGATTATTCTACCTGGAGCTACGTCGAAACAGTATCCTTGTGGATCTCCTTTACCCTTTCCCATGCCCACTTCTGCGGCCTTAGCTGTATATGGTCGGTCAGGGAAAATACGGATCCAGTACTTGCCAGCCTTAGTAAGAGTACGTGAAATAACCTTTCTTGAAGATTCTAGTTGGTTAGAACGAACGCGAGCCTGACTCTCAGACTTTAGTCCGAAAGAACCGAAAGCAAGCTTGGTGCCTCGTGTGTCTGGAGTACGAGCCTTTGGGTTCGTACGACCAGTCTGCCATTTTCTAAATTTTACTTTTTTCGGTAGTAACATATATTTTTATTATTTAATTTACAGGCTTCTTGTCCCCTTTCTTCTCAGCGAAAATCTTACCTCGGTAAATCCAAACTTTGATTCCAACAACTCCGTAAGGAAGAGTCGCTCTTTCACGCTTGAAATCGATGTCTGCACGGAAAGTCTGAAGTGGAATACTTCCACGCTTTAACTCTTCTGTACGAGCGATTTCAGCACCACCAAGACGTCCACCAAGCACTATTCTTGCTCCTTCTACCCCACGAGCATTCATAACCTTCTCGATGACTTGCTTGATAACACGGCGATAAGGCATACGCTTCTCTAGTCCTTCAGCGATCATATAAGCTACGATAGCAGCATCTGCTTCTGGGTTGGTTATTTCGATTATTTCTAGTTTGAAATCTTCAGGCTTTGGAAGACCTAGCTTTTCCATCTTCTTTACGATATCTTCCTTTAACTTGGTTGCACCTTCTCCTGAACGGCCGATGATAAGACCTGGGCGAGATGTACGGATTATGAAACGAGTAGTCTTTTGACTTCTCTCTATCTCGATAGTAGACACATGCATACCGCGAAGTTTCTTTTCTAGGTATTCACGAATAAGCACATCACCCTTAAGGTAATTTACATATTTCTTTGGATCAGCAAACCAGCGACTCTTCCAGTCTCTAAGTATTACTAATCTATGTGCGTATGGGTGTACTATTTTTGACATAAAATTATTTTGTTTCCTTTTTAGTTGCCTTCTTTGCTACGGCTTTCTTGGCAGTCTTCTTGACCTTAGCAACTCTTTCTCCTAATGATAAAAATAAATGACTTGTGCGCTTGTTGATACGGTGTCCACTACCCATAGCTGCAGGCATCATGCGCTTTAGAGTTATGCCCTTGTCTACGCGAAGTTCTTTTATGAAAAGTGTCGCCTCGTCTACGCCCATTTGTTTTGCATTTGAAACAGCTGACATAAGTAGCTTCTTCATAGGTAGCCCTGCACGCTTTGCCAAGAAATCTAATTCCGCTATCGCAGAACTTACATCCTTTCCTCGAATAAGACCCGCAACCAAGCGAACCTTTCTAGGAGACTGTCTGTAGTTTTTCAAAAATGCTTTCATGATTATTTAAAAATTATTTCTTCTTGGCGTCAGTCGCAGCAGCGGTCGCAGCCTTAGCTTGAGTAATCTCTGCTTCTTTCTTCTTTGCTTCTAATTCCTTTTGCATCTTACCTCCGTGCTTCATGAATTTCTTTGTTGGTGAAAATTCTCCAAGTCTGTGTCCAACCATGTCTTCAGTAACCAGAACTTCGATGTGACTCTTGCCGTTGTATACTCCAAACACGAAACCAAGCATCTCAGGTGAGATGTGGCATGCGCGATTCCAGGTCTTTATCATAGGAGTTTGTAGTGGGTTCTTGCCAGCTATCTTTTTCATTAGCCTCTCGTCCACCAGCATTCCTTTTTTGATTGATCTTGTCATATATAATTAAATAAAAGGCTCCTCGTGAGCCTCAAAACATACTAGCAAATTTAGGGAGAATGTCAAATATATAAAGAAACAGGGCCCGCATCGTAAAAACGATGCGGGCCCATGTGATTACGGAATGAGTACCAACCCATTCCGGAGCATCTGTGGAAGCTCTGGCTCAGTGAGAAGCACGAGCTGCTCTCTCAGCGAACGTGGTGTGTGGACCGCGGCGACACGTCGACGCGGATTCTCGGCGTCTGGGCGAGTCGCCCACAAGACCTTCGACTTTGGTGTTACGGGTCGGAAACCATTGACCTGTGACAGCTCGATCACCCGATCGAGCACCAGTTGCTCAAGGGCTTCATCGCCCTCCAGCAACTCCTCGCCGAGCACACAACCGACGAGAGATGTGATGTGTAAATCGGGCACATTCTTAGCCCGATGGCGCACCTCGGCTGCGAGAATCTCGACAATCAAATCCATCGAGAACTCCACCTGAGATGCAGCGAATGCACGAAGCTTTGCCTGACGCATAGCCCTTCCCGGAAAGGAGTGATGCCACGTTAACGACGTACTACCTATATACAGTATATCACAAACAGATGCAAAAGTCAATGGATAAATCCCCTTATTTTATAAGCTTAAAACGGTGTTTTTTGTATTAAAAAGTTAGAAGTCCGCAGTCTCATAGAGACGACGGACTTCGATGTGGACGCGTTGATAAACGCGGTTGTGTGGGTACCCTCGCGCACCCGGATGGCGTGCGCGAGGGCTTCCACCTCACAGTTCTTCGGGGCGAGCTGCACGAACTTCGTGCTTGAACAAGGGCTGCCCATTCGAGCGGCAGCCGTTATTCGAACACTTTCGGCTTGGTCGCCAGGACTTCGGCAATTTCGTACCGCAATGCCGGCAGCACATTTGTGCTGCCGGTTTTGTGGATGTCGCAGACGAGAAGCTCTCGACTGGCACTGCACTTTCCTGCTGAAGCTGTGGCATGATCCGATTCCGGATAGCGGTGAACCACAGAATAGAACCTCATGTTCTACCCTGTACGCATATCATATCACAATATTACAAAAAAGTCAATTATAACACACAAAACCCTTTCTTTCAAGGGCTTTGTGTTTGATATATTTATAGTTATTCAGAGATTATTTATTCTTTCCAGTCTTTCTTCGAGAGACGATGAATACGTTTGAGTATTTCTTTGGAGTTCTGGTCTTTCGTCCACCAGTAACTTTACCCCAT